>CAYPIM010000014.1:2925-51643 GCA_964410795.1 uncultured Lewinella sp.
TTGTCCGGATTCCGGTAGTGCGATAGGTTGCCCGGCCTTCAGGCCGTGCGGGTTCTGCTGCCTTCAGGCAGCGCTATTAGAGGCATCGCAGATTCCTCAAGTCTACCCATCCCGTCCCTAATACTACCAACATGCCCCATGTTCATTTACAAGGCGTCCCTTATTACTCGGCTTGGCCGGGGGGGAGACACCGGAACAGCTTTATAAACAGTAGACCCCGTATAGTTTTGTTGGTCTATAATTTTAAAACCATTTGCTTCTAATTTTTCTAAAATATATTCTTCTTCACTTATGCTCCCTTTAGGTTCTTTCGGGCGGTAAACGTGCGAAAAAAGAAGCCAGACGGGAGCGGAGCGAATTGCGCTTATTGATTTGTCGTATTGCGCCCAGTCTTTTCTGGATGATTTGCTAATGATGACGTTGTCGTTCGCCTCTAGTACTGGATATGCTGAAAACTTTTCCTGATAAAAAAGGAAAGCATGCGCTGTTGTATGGTAGATGTATAGCTGATCCGTAGGCGCTGCGTTTGCGTCTAAATAAGCAATGGAGTTTTTTATCTCTTCTCTTTCAAACGGAAAATCTTTTAAAGCTATTAGCAGCGAACTCAATACCAGTATGCCGGATAAGGCGATAATTTGCAGGCGTTTTAGGGCTGCTATACTGAATACACGATAGACTCCGACGGTTATGATAATGATCAGGAGGGGATATAAGTATAGTATCAGCCTTGAGCTGAAAGGATATGCTTTGAAGTACGATAAGGTGAGATGGATGACCACCGGGAAAATGAATAGGAAGCATATCCTACTCTTATGTTTTACTAAGTGGAGTAGGCCCGTTAGGAAGAATGGTAGCACTAGCAGCCCCAATTTTCCGGTACCAAGTAGACCAAAATAGGTTTTTGCTTGCCTTAGTAAGGAAGCGTAAAACGATGAAGAAAAAATATTTTGAGGTAAGAAAGAGCCATCTCTTTCCCAGTAGGTCAGCATGTATTTTTCCGAAGGATGGTCATGGATAAAGAAGATGTAGTAGATACCAAAAGAAAATATCCAGGAACTAAGCACCAAAATGGTTTTGAATAATAACTGGTCAGGTTTCTTTATGGTGTTGTGTAAAAGCAGTAGCCCGCCACAAAAAAGAAGGATGACGGCTATATTAGAGAGCCAAACGGATGCAACGCCTGCTAAGACAAGGGGGAAATATTCCTTTTGTCTTTTTAGGAAATTTAGTGTTAAGAGGATGAGCGTGAGGCAGATAAATACATCAAGCATGTATTGCTTCACTTCTGACGAAAAGTAGAGGGGCCAAAAGGATAAGCTAAACCATGCAGCAGAGAAAAGACCGATTCTTTTTTCTCCAGTTACTTGGGAAGCAATGGAAGCAATAAGTGGGATAGACAGCAAAAACGAAACCAATGGTAATATTCTCAAAGACCAGTCAGTATTGCCAAATAGGGTCGCAAAGCATTTTTCAATAATTAAAAAACCAATTGGGGCAACTTGATTAAGGTCTAAAGGGGCTAATAACTCACCTACGGGCTTATGCACAATATTCAGTGCCAGGAAGGCCTCGTCAAGCCATAAACTTCTATTGTTTAGGTAGTTTACGAAGGACAATACGATGCCCAAGACAATGAATAACGTAAATATTTTTGTGGATAAATCTGCTTTTGGGGCCATTTAAATCTGTAGCTATAAATTGAATAAATTAGTGGGCATAATGTTCTGGTTGCTTTGCCGCAAAGCTCTCCGACCATTAAAAAATGGCCGGAGAGAAAAAGAAAGAGTGGAACCTGCTAATTAACCACTAATCGTCTGATGGTATTCCTCGCAGTTTAAGGTCAATGCACGACCAATCGATTCGTTACCAGCCGGCCGTCCTTTAGCCGGATGCGGAGGAAATAGACCCCGTCGGGAAGCGGGGAAACATCAGTTGTCAGCTGGCCATCCTGGCCACTAAAACGGAGATGAACCTTGCGGCCGTTAACCTCTAGTAAATCCAGTACTTCTGCGTCTTCGGGCAAGCTGATATCGACCACATTGGTGGCGGGGTTCGGGTAGAAGATGACCTGGTCTTTCCCGAAGAACGTCACGGTTTCGACGGGCGAAAAGGTGACGCGGCCGTCAAAATCCGTCTGCCGAAGGCGGTAATAGCTGGTGCCGTTCAACGGGGCATTGTCGGTAAAAGCATAGCGCTGGTCAGGTCCGGAACGGGCGGCAACTTCGCCGATAACCATCCAGCCAAATCCGCTAGCGGAGCGCTCCACGTGGAAGCCGGCGTTGTCCGGCTCTTCGGAGGTTGTCCATTGTAAATCAACCGTCTTTGCACCTGCGTGCGCGCCGAAAGACAGCCAGTCTACCGGCAACGAATTGTCATTCACCGTAGGCTGGTGAATACCCTGCGTAATTACAATACTCCCAGCGTAGCTTTCGGTCATTATTTCTCCCAGTGTCCATTCCAGGCTAAAGTTCCCGTTGGTAAAGGTTTCTCCGCCGGACGTGACGGCCTCTTGGGTTAGGCTTTGCGCGACCAGAAAGGCGGGCAGCAAAACCAGGAAGGTGGTACGGATCAGGCTGCTCATTGGTCATCTTCTTTAGGTTCTTCCATCCCGATCTTAAAGGCATCGCCCTTGCCGTAGCCTTCGGGGTAGTAGTACTTGCCTTTGTCTACGGGGTCTTTATCTTCCTCTGCCTGGTAAGGGTGGTCGTGCGCCCAGGGGTCGTCGCGCCGGGCGCTAACCTGCCAGGAAACCTTCATGCCCGCCAGCCCGCCAGCGATGGTGAATTGGTTGTTGCTGATTTCGGTCTTGATGTATACCTGGGCGAAGCCACCTACGCAGGTAAGCTGGTAATTGTAGTCGCTGTTCAGCGCCTCGAAGTAGCTGGGTAATTTGACCACGGCCTCACCACTTTCGTTCAGCCGGATTGTTCCGTCGTAATACGTGACGTGGTCGGGAGATTCGACCGCATTGTGGGCCAGGGTTTTGTTGGCCGGGTCGAGCGGATGGTCCAGAATGAAGTTTTTGTTACCGCTATTGACAAAGAAATCTCCGGTAACTACCACTTGTCGGTCGTCCTGAATTTGTAAGACATTGTCTCCGTTGGCTCTTTCAAAGTTGGCGATGATGTTGTTGTCACCTACGGATTTGTTTTGCACTTGCAGAGTGACGTTGTTGGTTAGCTGGTTGATGCCTACGTTGCCGTTACGGCCAACTTCAAAGAGGTCGGTTCCCGTAGTGTCCTCTACCTGGAAAACCGTACTGTTTCCTGGCTGGTTCCTTACGTTCAGGTCAACAAAGGAGAAAGCCTGGTTAATACCGACTTCTTCGGCGAAGGTTACCCGGCCGTTGCCACTAATCACCATGTCGTTGGTCCGGTCAGGGGTGCCAGCAAAGCGAATGTCGTTGAAGCCAACGATCTGATCAATGCCGAAGAGACTAGAATCATTAGCTATGCGAATATTTCCGTTCACAAACAGGCGATCATTCGCTGGTACATCCGCTGCGCCGTCTACACCGATGGCGACTTTCTTAGTGGGGTCAACAAACACGAACCCGTCTTCAAGTTGCCACTGCGAAGGCGCACTGTTGCTGATTTCGTTGCCGTTGATTTCAATGCCTTCACCGGCAACAACATCGAAGCCACCCGCCTCTTTTGCGAACAGGGCATAAGGGACGGAAAGTAGTTGGCTTACGCCGGATAGTAGGAAGCTGGTGGTGTCGCCGGTTTGGCGAGCGTCAATTCGAAGAAAATGCTCGTTACTCCCCCAGCCAATATCGGCGAAAACACCCACTAGCGGTGCACCTTGCCCTACGTTTAAGGAAATCAAGCCTACGGCAGAGGTGGTAGGAGAATGGGCCTCTTGATAAACCACCGTGCCGGAGGGAGAGCCTTGTAAAATGCTGATGCGAATGTCGACGGGCTGGTCACTGAAGGGAATGTTTGCACTGTTCCTGATTACGGCCTGGTATTTAAAGGCTTCAGGACTCTGGGCTTTGGCCTCTCCGGCCAGCAGCAGGAAGAATGCACAAAGGCATGCCAGTAATTTGGGAATGTTTTTCATTGGGAATTTATTGAATGAATTGAAAATGGGGTGAGAATATTTAGGAGCAGCCAGAGGTGGGCGCGGCCGCAGGTGCAGTGCCGGTTGGAGGAGCAAGGGGGCGTTCAACCCATCACCGGACCACCAGCCGGCGAGCCACGGGGCTGCCGTCTGCCAAGCGAACCTGGAGCAGATAAATACCCGGCTTGAGGCGCGAAACATCGGTCCGAAACTGTCCAGCTTCGCCACTAAAGCGTACGGGAGTCTTCCGCCCGGCAACGTCCAGTAAGCCGATCACTTCGGCATCTGCGGGCAGTTGAACGGTCACCTCGTTTGTAGCAGGATTTGGGAAGAGCTCCACCCGGGTAGCCGCCGAGAAGGCGACGGTTTCTACGTGGGAATACGTGATCTCTCCGTCAAAATCTGTCTGGCGAATGCGGTAGTAGTTGCTGCCCGTAAAGGGGACTTCGTCGGTGAAGGAATAGCGCTGATCTTCGGTAGGCCTGGCGGCGACCTGGCCAATCACTGCCCAATTCTGGCCCCTGGCGGAGCGCTCCACGTGGAAGCCGGCGTTGTCCGGCTCCTCGGTGGTCTCCCACTGCAAATCAACCTGCTTGGCACCTGCGGTAGCGCCAAATGACAGCCATGCTACGGGCAGCGGCTGATCGGGGTTAACGGAGGTCGGGACACCTTCGGAAACATTGCCCTGGTCATCCACGGCGAAAATGGTAAGATCCGTCCGGCCGACGCTCGGAAACTCGGCTTCCGTTGGCCCGATGATGTTGATCTCGAAGGTGAAGTCCTGACCGGCAGGAAGCGGGATGAGTTGTTCTAGGCCAAAGTTAAAGGCAAAGGCCTGGCCCTCAGGATACAGATCCGCGCCTCCACACGAACGACTCAAGGTGATAGGTCCAAAAAAAACGAAGGCGTATTCCCGGCCCGCAACTACGGGGAAGGGCTCCTCCAGCGTAATGACGCTCAGGTTGGCGCTGTTGCTGTGCTGGCCGAAGAATAGCTCGATATCCTGGGTGTAAGCGGCCTCCATTTCGACTAACTCCGGGTTGGTTATCGGGTTGCCATCCACAATGAACAGTTGCGTCGCCACCGAAGTGCCCGAGCGAACTTTGATCGACTGAATCACCCCCGTTTGCCCGGCGGTAAAGGTCTGACCGGGAAAGAAACTGGTTTCGCTACAGCCGAAGTCCGTATTCTCCTGCCGATCCGTTTCGTCGGAATAAACGAGCGTGTAGACGCTGCGATCGTCCGTTGAGCCGTCGTCGAAGACGTTGGCGTTAAGCGTTACGGTGGGGGCCGCCGGATCGATCACCGTGAAGGGCTGACAGATGGCCACGGGGTCTTCGCCGCAGACGCCAAGGGGGTCCTCGACCTGAACACGAATCTGATTACAACGCTCAGTATTCCCGTTGCCATCCTGGTAAACGAAGTTTCGGGTGACGATACCCAGTTGATCACAGGCCAATGATGTTGACCCACCGCTGATACCTGCGCCAACTACACCGTCAGCGCAATTGTCGGTAAAACTTATGAGGATGACGTCTCGGGCCAGATTCAGGGAAAAGGAGAGGTTTCCGTTAGCTCGTAGTTCCACCGCTATGTTCTGGCAGGTGACTTCCGGAGCAATGTTATCCTCCACGGTCACCTGGGTAAAGCAGGTGTCGGCCAGGCCGACGTTGTCGGTAACGATGAGGGTGACGGGCAGTGTGCCGATGTCATCACAATCGATGAGCTCTGCTGCGGGGTCGAAGCTGAAGACAAGGTCTTCCATCGGGATGTTGTCATCCGTTGATCCGTTATCGAGATCTGCCGGGACTAAATCGGTCTCTCCGTTTGCGTCAAGCTCTACCGTGAGCGTTGGCAGGCATTGTGCTTCGGGAACTACTTCGCAAGCCAGGGTCGTATCAATGACCGTAATGGACATAAAGCAACTTGCGGAGTTGCCATCTACGTCGGTACTGAAAAGGGTTACACCAATCTGTACGTTGTTCGCAAAGTCATTGCAATCATAGAGAACGCTTCCGTTGCTGCTAATCCTTCTGCTGCTGCTGATACTGCAGTTGTCAGAATTGGAAAAAAGCGTTTGACTAACGGAGAACACGTTTATGCTGCCGGTTGCGGGGTCGATCGCAACGGTAGTGTCCCGGCAGCTTACCACCGGAGGGATGTTGTCCTCGAAGGTTACTTGGGTAAAGCAGGTATCCGCTTTAGTGGCGTTGTCGGTAACGATGAGGCTGACGGTTGCGAGGCCAATATTGTTACAGTTAAAGGGCGTTTCTGTGGGGTCGAAGCTGAAGGTTAAATCAGCAGAGGGTGTTTCCAGATCGCTCGATCCGTCATCGAGGTCTGCCGGAACGAAATCAGCCTCCCCGTTTTCGTCGAGGTCTACCGTAAGGTTTTGCTGGCAGCGCGCTACCGGCGGCTCGTCGCAAGCAAAGCCAGGATCAGCAACCGTAACCAGTACTTGGCACGTTTGGGAAGGCCCCCCATCAACGGCGGTGATGAACAAATCAAAGCTGGTGCCTACGTCGTCACAATCAACGCTGGTAGGCGGGCGGTTATCCAAGTCGACGATGGAAATGACAGCCCGAACGTTGTCGCAATTGTCCGTCAGGGAGACTACCGCAGCGTCCACCAAAGTATCCAACGGGTTAAACCCGGTAATGGGGTCCAGCTCAATGGTAACGTCCTGGCAAATGATTTCTGGAGGTATCTGATCCAATAGCCCCCTTATTGTACTGGTACAGCTGCTTGTTTGCCCCACGTTGTCCGTCACCAGTAAAGTGATCTGGGGTTGCGGAAAGGTTATGATGTTGGCCAAGGAGCAATCCAGGACAGCGTCGCCGGTATCGACCTCCAGCAGAAGGTCTTCGGGGGCGGTGAAATCGTCCGTAGAACCGTTGTTGAAGTCGGCCGGGATGATGACCGGCTCACCGTTTTCGCCCAGCTGGATATCCAACTGGTTGCGGCAGCGGGCGACCGGGGGATTGTCGTTACCCCTGACTTTAGCGATCCAGCCTTCTTCTTCTTGCCCTGATTCGTCAGAAGTAAAGCGTACCGTCAGGCAACCATCCGCCGCAGTGGAGATGAAAATATTATTGCTGGGGTTGGCAGCGTTGGATCCGTTCAGGTCACAGGGGCCTCCTTCCACGCCGAAACAATCGGTTCCATCACCGGGTAATCCGCCCGTACAGTTCATGAAACCATCTTCCCCGCAGCCCTGAAAAAGCAACGGCGCTGCCGTAGAATTACCGTTGTGGACGAAGAGCTCATCGAAGCAGCCGGCCACTGGTGAGTTTGAGGCAGTCTCTACGTCCACCTCCAAAAACTCCAGCCTTATCGCATCGTTAGGGGTAGTAGGACAAAGCACTACAGTTCCGTTTTCCTCAGCGGAATATTCGGAATCGCCATTGCCATTTCCTAAATCACAGCCCTCCCCTCCAGAATCAAAGTAGCTTCTGGTTTCACCGGGAGCGATTGATACGGTGGTTGTTCCGGTAGTGGGGTGGATGATGTCTTGGCCCGCAACGGTGTTGGTGAACACAATGGTGGTGAGAAAGACTAAAGTGAAAAGCCAGACTTTGGACGGACTTGGGCGTAAAACAGAGTAAGTGCTTGAGCTGCTCAAAAAAGAAGGGGGAAATAGCCCCCCTCCAAAGCACAGTAGCAATAAAAAATGTGATTTGTCCATGGAAATTGTTGTAGCTACAGACATAGTTGTACCGGTCTGATGGTTGTCCATCAGGTCAGTTAAAGCCAGTCTATTACGTTGTTTTAAGGTGAGAGCGCTGCGGGCAGAAAGTCTATACTAAATCAGACGGGAAAGATTAAAATGTTCTGGTAATATTGAATCCAAAGTGTATGTCTCCGTCAAAGAAATTTCCGGTTGTTTCTCGGATAAAACCCTTTTCGTTCATTGAGCGGCTGTTGGTAAACTGGAGTTGGAAGACGTGGCCTCCGGTCTCTAAGTCGATACCAATGGCCAGGGCATCATAGGTTTCCAGGTCCTGCTCGCCAAAGCGGTAGTAGTATTCGGCATTTACAGAGAGCCGCTTCGTCAGCAGGTAACGCCCACCCAGCCCGAGGGCAAGGAGGTCGTTTTGCTGGCCTTCCGGAACAATGTTGAAGTGAACTACGGTAGGCATGAGTTGAAGTGATAGTTTAGAACTCATTTTACGCCCAATCAGGGCCTGGTAAGTGTAGGAGATTCGCTCCGAGAAGGCTACTTCTACGTCGGGGTCGATGGGCCGCAGGGAGTTGACGGCCCCACTACCAAAGAGGGTAATGGACACCGGGATCGATTGCGTGCCGGTTTGCTGACGCAGCAGGGCAAACTTTACAAAGGCATCAAAAGTTTTCTCAAAGGAATTGCGTCCGAAACCAGCGGTGAGTCTGTCGGTGAAGCCATAGTCTATTCCGAAACGGACGTTAGCGTTATCAAGGCCGAAGAGCTCGTAGGCACCGGAGTTTAGCCGACCGAAACGGTGGGCGATGAGGAATTCAAGGCTTCCCTTACGGCGGGTCATGATGGTATGGCCATTGATCAAGCGGCTTCCTTTAAAAGAGGCTGGCGTCAAAGAGGGCTCTTCCGGTGTAGCGTCTTCCAGTAAGGAGAGCAGGTCTTCTTCTTGCGCGGCCGCAGGTGCAGAGATAAGTATTGCAAGTAGCAGGCCAATTAGCAACGGGTACTTCATAAAGGGCTGTTTATTTAGCGTTGGTGAACGTTAGGGTTGAGGTGACTTCGATCTCTTCAGCAATGTTCTTTATCACCACTGCCGGAATCTTTATGTCGTAATCCACAGGCTTTGCGATGAACTTCGTAGTTGCGGTAATCTCTTTTCCGGCAACGGTAATGGTCGCTTCCGTTTCTACCGGAGTACTGATGCCCCGAATAGTAAGTTCTCCCTTAAGCATCACCGGGTAGGTGCCATCTTTAGAAATGTCGATGGTGCTGGCCAGCTTACCTTTGAAAATGGCAGACGGGAATTTCTCCGACTCCATGTAGTTTTCGTTGAAGTGCTCCTGCATCAGGGCATTCTCGAAGGTGAAATGCTTGATCAGCATTTTTACGACTACGTCCCCTTTGGCGAAATTGACCGCAGCCGTTGTTTTTTCGTTGGTGGCTTCGATGTCTTCAATCGGCGAGTGAGAGAAAAAGGTGGTGGTGCCGTCCTTCGTAATGAGCGGGCTTTGCGCGAACGCAAAAACGGAAGTCAGCAAGCAGACGAATAAGAACTGGTATTTCATTTGAATTGGTTTTTGGATTGTTGAGTTTATTGGGATAGGAGGGTGGCGTTGTCAATGACGACGTCAAACAGGTAGCCGGTACAGACGCCTTTAACGGTGAGTGGCTCATTAATGGAGGTTGTTCCGGGATTTAGCGTTTCGTTGGGGGCCAGGTTACAGGTGATCTGGCCGAGCGGACTATCAGCGTTTAGGTGCAATACATAATCGCCAGCCTCACTTTTTTCAACGGCGTTTAGAATACCGCTAACCTCAAGGACTTTGCCTACGTTGGCAGTATTAGCCGCAGTCTCGTCTTCTTCGAATGCAGCGTAAAGGCTAACGGCATCAGTCGTAATCTCGGTTGGGGCAGTATGAATGTTTAGTGGTGGTTTGGGCTGAGTGAATTTGAAGACAACTAAGCCTCCGATAAGTAGAATGGGTAGGCCAATTTTGAGAAATTTGAGCATATTGTACTGATTTGGAACCAGCGCAAAACCCAGAGCTGGTTGGTTATTACACTGACAAAAGAAAAGGAGAGGGGTTACTCAGGAGCACCGTCGCTTACCCAGCAGGCGATAGCATCGATCTGGGCTTGGGTGAGCGTTCGGCCACTACTAGGTGGGGGCATTGAAGCGTTTCCGGTTCGGGCGCCAATTCTTCCGGCACGGCCAAGAATATTCTCCCGGACGCGAAAGTCCGGAGAAACGTTGCCGGCATGGCATCCACTAACGGCACAAGAAGATGTAACGAGAGCTTGGATTTCGGCAAAGGCAACCGTGGAAAGAATCATCTCTTCCAGACTAACCACACATCCAATCTCATCCGTGACGGAAACTTCGTAGACACCGGGCGTAAGGCCAGAGAAGGTCGGGCTTGACTGACCAGGTCCACCATTTAAGGAAAAGGTTACCGCTCCCGTCGCATCGGAAGTGGTAATTGTAATTTCCCCGGTTGCTGAACCGCAATCGGAGTCAACTACCGCAGCGGTAGCGTTGAGGCCCTCGGCATTTTCGATGGTGACGTTTATTGTTGCCGTACAAACTCCTTGACGGGCCGTCAGCTCGAAACTGCCAGCAGTCAGGTCCGTAAAGGAAGGCGATGTCTGGAAATCTGCACCATTAAGGCTAAACGTTGCGGTTGAACCCGCGTCTCCTCCGGAAACTTCAGCTGTCAGGCCACCCGAAGCGATGCCACAAGCGGAAGGCGTCTGATCGGTAATCGTTATAACAAGTTGATTGTCGCATTCTTCTACCAGTTCGATTTGATCGTAAGTACAAGCTAATAGAGAAGAAACGAGTACGAGGTATAGGCAAAAACGCAAAAACGGCTTATTCATAGGTTTGGTATTTTAATTTTGACCTGAAGTCATTTCAGGCTTGCAGGTATGAAAGAGAATATCAATGTGATAAGTATCTCTTGTCCACTAAAGTAAAATTGGTCCTTGATAGTGTCCGACCCCAAAAAAGGAGTGGGTACGCTAGGTGTACATACATCAAATTGCGTGTGGTTATAAAGTAGACAAGGAGCTCGGGAAGGTAGACTTAGCTAATTTTTAGACAAGTCAAGTTTCTGTTAATCAGTTGTTTAAGTGTTTTCGTTGGTAGACGAGACTAAAAATTGAGCCGAAGGAGGCATTCGCATCAAAAATAGCCTCAGAGACGAATTATGCCTTTTAACTTGCCTTGCCTCCTCCGACTAAGCTGTAAGAAACCACTACCTTGCACCTGCGTTTGCGCCCCTTATTTTGCCATGATCTGCCATGAAGTTGACAGCTATTATTGTCCTCTTTGCAGTAGGAAATCAAAAAGATTATCCTGGGTGTCAAGGTTAAGCTTTTTACGCAGTCGGTACCTCGCTGTTTTTACACTGTCTGGAGAAATACCGAGCACAGCACTGGTCTCTTTTGTGGATAGGTTAAGCCTGATCAGTGCAACCAAACGGAAGTCGTTGTTGGTCAGGCCGGGGTAATCCTCGCCAAGTTTAGTAATCAGGGTAGGGTGGACCGTTTCAAAGTGACGGCGGAAATCAGCCCAGTCTTCATCAACGCGTAAAAGACCATCCAACTTACGGGTAATTGAACGTAAGTCTTTATGATATTCTTTGTCCAGGCGTTTACCCAAAGCCTCAGTAAGCTGTTTAAGCTCCGTAATACCTTTATTTTTTTGCACAAAGTTAAGCGTATAAGAAGTCAGTTCTTGTTCTTTGCTCATAAGGGCTGATTCCAGATTATCGCCACGCTGATGGGCTTTTTCCAGGTCTTCTCCACGTTC
Source organism: uncultured Lewinella sp. (assembly GCA_964410795.1). GTDB lineage: Bacteria > Bacteroidota > Bacteroidia > Chitinophagales > Saprospiraceae > Neolewinella. The sequence continues at coordinate 14,478 of CAYPIM010000014.1, forward strand.
TGCAATTACCTGATTTTTGCGTGAAAGCATCGCGTAAGCAATGGCAATGGCTGCCAGCAAACCTAAAATCAGCAGCAACCGGGTAAGACGACTTACTTTATTTTCTTGTACTAGAAGGTCCAGGTTTTTTTGGGCCAAAACGAGCTCTTCTTTCTGCTCTTCGTAAGCCCTCCGGGCTTCCATATTAGAGATAAGGTTAGACTTTTCACGATTGAACATTGAGTCGCGTACATTGAAGTAGGCATCAGCGTACGCAAGCGCTTGCTTGTAGTTTCCGCGTCGGGCCTCAAGGTTCTTAAAGGCATGGTATACATCTCGTCTTACTCTTTGCAAACCAAACGTCTCTGCGATGTTGCTTGCCCGGCGGAGGTAGCTTTCAGAAAGTTTCAGCTCTTTTTTTTCAAAGTAGGCTTTGCCAATACCGCAAAAATTGGCGGCAAGACCTACCTGGTCATTTCTTTGTTTTCCAGCTTCGGCGGAAAGCAAATAGTAGGAAATTGCATCGTCCCATTCCTTTTGTGCGGCCGCAAGGTGGCCTAGCTTCAGGTTAGCTTCGGCGATACCATAAAGGAAGCCCGTACGGCGATGAATGACCAGGGCCTGGTTTAAGTAATTAAATGCGGGGGAGTATTTTTCTTGTAGTGTCAATAAATCTGCGACTTTGGTGTAGGTCGTCGCAATACGGGAGTCTGCACCTGCGCGCCGGAAAATGACTAATGCGTCTTCATAGTTACGGGAGGCAAGATCATAATTTCGTTGGTCTGCGTAAGCCATCCCCAGGTTAAGACTGCTATTGGCCAGCCCTAGTGAATCCCCCAACTCCTGGTACGTTCTGCGAGCGGAGATCAAATAGCTAAAGGATAAGTCTAGGTTACCCCGGGCCCAGTGGGCTACACCAATGACACGATTGGCGTAGGCAATACCCTCAGGGTAAGGTAAAATATTTGCAATCTCTAAGGCCTGGTTGCCATAGTCAATTGATAAGGCAGGGTTAGAAATCCAATATTCGTAACCCAATTCATTGAGACGGTCCACCCGATCTGAATTCAGAGAGAATTGGTCGTTTAGCAGGCCCAGTAGGCTGTCAATTCTGACTTGTTTATCCTCTTGGCCCGAAAGGAGAATTGGGCCTAGTATTAGTAGAAATAGGCCAAGATAGCGCAAATAAGACTGTTTTAATGGGAGCATAAAATGGGAGCAAAAGTAGAATTCACCTGAACAAGAATGAAATCATAGTATAGGCGAAAATGTTGATTCGCGTAAAAGACCATTCTTACTTAATGACGATATGCCAATAGCTTCCGATAAAAGGAAGATGATCTATAAAGGTTGTGAACCTGCACTTTCTTACATCTCTAGGTCGTCTATTGATAGGATTATAATTTTCTTAACAGTTCGAGGTGGGCCGCGCAACTTAGTCTAAACGGCACTAGTATTAGAACCTTAAGCTGTTTTCATCAGCGAAGCAACAGCCCCGCAGGTCTTCGGTCCGGAAGTGTGTAGGAGTAAAGTTAGGATACATCCAAGAAATTGTAGGTAGTTGCCTGTTGTTTGCTTCGATTTTCGGGCCTTAGCAGGAAGTATTTAGCTCAAAATCGAACACCTAGCCGTTCGAAATCGAACAGGTTGCTAAATGTTTTTAAGTGTAAACGTCTGTTAATCAATGTTAAGTGTTTCTGGCACGATACTGGCATGTCTGTTGGTGTCGTTTAACTAACCTTGCACCTGCGAACAGCGCCCAGAAACGCTTTAGACGGGAAATTGTAAAGAAAGTAACGACCATTCGCCGAAAAAAACAAGCATTCGTCGAATTGGACAAGCATTCGTCGAACGAATTTTATCAGGCTGTTTGCTCACCCGATATTTGATTTATCAAAGCACAGGAGATAAAAATTCAATCATCAAGTGCAACCATTTAATAAAACGCTAGTCTCTTAAAACAGACCCATAAATATAAAAGATCATGAAACGCTTCTTCCTCATTTCTCTTTACAGCCTTCTTATCAGTTGTGCTGCTTTTGCCTCCGGCACGGAGAAGGCTGGAAGCAGCCTTTTCGACCACTGGATGACGGAGAACAACACCAACATTGAGCTCCATGTGAATTTTGATAGCCTGGAGGTATACCGTAAGAAAGTGGACTTCATGCCCGCAAAAGTTATTCAGGATGGAGAAGTTCTTGATCTTGAAGTAGCCGTTCGCGGCAAGTTTCGCCGTAAGACCTGTGCGATGCCCCCACTGAAGCTGAAGTTTAAGAAAGCAGGCCTTCGTGCAGCGGGTCTTAATACGCATAACGACTTTAAACTAGTAACGCACTGTACCAACGACGAATCTGGTCAGGACGCTTTGCTCCGTGAGCAACTTGCCTACGAACTTTACCGCACCGTTAACCCCGAAGCCAGCTTCCGCACCCAGCTCCTTACCATCACTTATGTAAACACTGCTGATGGTAGCACGACCACTAGCTACGCCATTCTGATCGAAGACGTTGATGAAATGAAAAATCGTCTTGATGGTAAGAGCTGTAACGATTGCTACAACATGCCAATCAATAATATAGCGAACGCCGAAACGGTTACGCTCTTTCAGTACCTGATTGGTAATGTAGACTACAGCACCCGGATGGTTCGTAACCTTAAAATGGTAACTGAAGCTGACGGCCAGAACGTATTGGTCCCTTACGATTTCGATTACAGCGGTCTTGTAAACGCAAGCTATGCTAAAGGGATGCACCACCTCAACCAGCAGAAAGTAACGGATCGGGTATTGGTGTGGGAATTTTCCGATGCACCTGATTTTGAAGAAGCTGCTGACTACCTGGTAAGCCTCAAAGACACCCTGCTCGAACAAGTCGTTAGTTTCGACGGACTGGCAGATGCCAGCAAGAAGGAAATTTCTAAGTACTTGAAGAGTGGGCTTCGCCAGATCAAGAATGGTGCGCTCGAAGTCGCTAGCAAGTAATTTAAAAAGAACGCTTTCACCTTCTAACCCTAAAAGAAGTATTTGATCCCTGAAATTTATTTGATTACTAGATTTTTTGATGCCGGAACTTCTTAAATGGAGGGCCGGTATTGTTTTGCACCCTACAACCTGCCCTCTACCGCTTGCGAACTATTTTCTCAGCCCTACCTTTATGGTATGCCCGCCCTGTCTGTACTTCTTCCGCTTTTGCTGATGGCTGCCGCCATCGCTGCAGCTCTGTCTATTGGCGGTCTGTTCTTCTTTAAAAAATCTGGAGAGCGGCGGGCTAACCGTTTGTACGGGACCCTGCTTTTATTGGCGGGTTTAACCCAGCTGCACTTCGCACTGGACTTTAGTGGTTGGTTAGCTAGTTATCCCTGGATGCGCTACTTGCCAATTTACTTTAGTTTATGGTTGCCAGTACTCTTGTTCAGTCATGTTAAAATTAGCCTCTATCCTTCTTACAACTTCCGGTGGACGGACATGAAACACCTCACCTTACCGATCGGACAGACGATGTATTTCCTTGCGATCTGGCTCATGCCTTCTTTGCGGCACGAAGCTGGGCGGTATTTCTACAACCCTTTTTATGGAGGGCTGGAGCAAGCTTTATTCCTAATGGGGTGGCCTCTTTACGTACTCTTTAGTGTTCTTTACCTGCGGCGTAAGCGGGCATCCCTTAATAAGCGTAGCCTACCAAGGCTTTTGTGGTACTTGCGTAAATTGTTGAAGGGGGTATTACTCTTCATCCTTGCTTATGCAGTCCTGTCTATAGCTGATGTGCTGGCGTTTAAATACTTACTCACAGACCTCCGCAGCAGAGTCTGGTACGCCGGGGCGCAGGCACTAAGTTTTACGGTGCTATTGTTGTGGTTATGTGTTTACGGAGGGCAGGTGCTGGTTTGGGGGCGGGCACTGCGGGTTGCCGTCAGAACGCCTTAAGTACTCTCCAGCCTCTATTGGTTATGGGCTCGGTAGCAGGTGCAATGGGCGCTTTTGAAACGTTTTCATGCTTTAAGCGCCTTGGTGAACAGTGAGGAAGAGTCGAAAAATCCTGATTACGTGGTGCTAACCTTAGATGAAACCATAGTTCGCCTTCTTTGAACCATTCGTGCTAGTTGATAGAATTTTGTCTTACGTTCTTGCGTAAGCAAATTTAAGGCAATTTAGCTTGTCTAAAATATCAACTAACCTGCTAGACAAATAAAGATTATGCAAAAAATTTTACTTCTTTTATTATGCCTCACTGGCGGTCTCTCTCTCAGTGCTCAGAACGGCACACTTCAATTCTGGACCAGCCTCAACTGTGCTGAGTACGTCGGTTTTACCGGCGTTGATCCCGCAAACGTCAATGTGGTAAATCTGCGAATTGCAGATGCCGGCCTTAACGGAACCATGAACATCAATGGCGTTACCATCGATATGGCCGACCGCGAAACCTACGAAACCATCCCGATGACGCTGGATGTTGCCGACAACTTTTGGAAGGTTGATTTCGCACTGAATGGCGGCGCAGGAAACAGTGGTTTCCGGTGGTACTTCGAAGCTGAAGTGACGGACCCTAATGTCAACGGTGGAGTAGCGACTACGCTCGTAGAGGGCATCAACAACGATTTCCCTGACCCCAATGCAGAATACCCCATTTACGACGGTATTATTTCTTTCTCGAATGGCCCTATTCGCCTTAACCCTTGGTCCCCTGGCGCTACGGATCGCCGAATTTTCACTTCCTTTGGCGGTGTTTTCTTCTGCGACGGAGCTGATGTGCTGATCGAAATAGACTTTAATACGGCCGATGCCGATGTAGCTGCCACCCTGGGAGCAAACATGCTGTTCGTTCCTGGTGTGAATTGGGGTAAGTTCATCCCCGGAGGCAATGGCTTCTCTCGCATTGGTATGACGGAGTCAACGCTACGCCCGGGCGTTTGGGGTATTCGTACGGCAATGCTTAGAAGTAACTTCTTCCGCTATCAGTATGCTACCACCTTCCCGCCAACGGGCATTGCGGAAACAACGCTGATGAGCCCGTACATCACGGCTCCTACCTGTGCTGTTGATCCTGATGGAAGGCGAACGGCATTTACCGTACAAAATACGGTTGTATCTCGTCTTTGGGGTAGCCCCAATGATGACCTGCCCGCTGGATCCGTTCAGGCTTTTGATGCAGGCCAGACAGTAACCGCTGGTGCGTCTTACCTCAGTACCGATGGCTTTACCTACTACACCAAAGGCGCGCGCCTCCTGCTCGGCGTTAATTGGGGAGCCGAAACTCCGGCTGCTGCAGCTGACGTATCCGTTACCTTTGGTGCCACCCAAGCTACCTTTGTAGCCGACGGAACCGGATTTGTAAATAATGGAACCGGCTCTTCCATCATGACCCGTACCTGGGATGTTAACGCCTCCATCACCAACCCGGTAGACGTACGCTTCTTCTTCGACCAAAGTGACGTGGACGCAGTTAACGCACTAATAACCTCAAACGGAGGTGTGGCCGTTACCGGAGCCGAGCAGATGGAATTCTTCAAGGTGAATACGGCCGAAAGTGCACAGAATGTTAGTGCTCTTAGCATTGAGGACATTGATCTTTACTCGGAAGGAGGAGCTACTCCGGAGTCTTTAGTTTCTACTGCTGGTCTCAACGCTGATTGTGTTCCCGTTATGTTTGCTGACTTTAGCGTAGCGTCCTTCTCCGGAGGTGGCGGCGGTGCCGCCAGTGGCGGCGGAACAATTGCTGGTGAGGCCGCGCTTCCCGTAACGCTGGCTATGCTTCGTGCAGAGGCTGTCAAGGCAGATGTAATGGTAAAGTGGGCAACTGCTTCAGAGTCAGCTAATGAAGGCTTCGAAGTACAGCACAGTACTGATGGTGTAGCGTTTACTGCCATTGGAAACGTTGCTGGTGCAGGCACTTCTACGGCTTATAACACTTACGAATTCGAGCACGTCAATGCTCCGATGGGCACCAATTTCTACCGCCTTAAGCAGACGGACCTTACGGGCTCTTCAACGATGAGCAGTGTGGTCTCTGCAGTGGTAGAAGGTACCGAAGCGTTCAGTGTATTCCCTAACCCTGCTGGCGAAGAACTCTTCGTAACTACGAAGTCCGACTCCAGAGCCTCCGCTGAGATCCGTGATGCTCAGGGGCGCCTGATGTCTACGGTCAACCTTACTAGTCGCCGCCAGGCCATCAACCTTTCAGAACTGACTAACGGCCTTTACTTCATCACCCTTAGAGATGATTCCGGAAGTACTACTAAGCGCTTCCTTAAGAAATAATTAAGCGTAAAAGCACACAACAATTTCGTGAATTGACACTTTTAGGCCCTTCGGATAACTTAATCCGGAGGGCCTTTTATTTATGCTTTACCAATATGAACCCGTTTAAACTTTTCCAATCGACCTACGAACGTCCATTTTTCGCGAATACTTCCCGGCTAAAATCGATCCGTAGCTATGGCTATGCATCAATTTTATCCGCTCGTCTTCGCAAAAAATGAACAGTTCTCGATCAGATTAGAAAAGTTTAAACGGGTTCTATCCGGTTGATAGGAACATGATTATGCCTTAGGCTGCCTCCCTATTATTAGCCCATGTGCGCCATGCATAGTAAGCCAGCGTTGCCCAGCAAATCAATAAGCCGAAAAACTCACGCGTGAGCTCAACATGGGGAGACTCCGCCTTCATGGAACCAGTGATGGTGGGCATACCATCTTTGATCCATTGCGCAAATTCAGGTACGTAGGTTGTCCACCAACCGAAGAGTACCAGCGCGGGCAATAACGGAACGATGGGCCGAAGACCGCCAAAAAACGCCCGTACGGCAATGAAGGCAACTACTCCGTAGGCTGCTACCCATTTATTCCAGTCCGGGTCATTCAGCTGCCAGTAGGCGCAGAGAGCGAAAAGGGCGGCCACGGCCAGGTTGAGGTACTTCATGGATTGAGGGCTTTACGACGAAATGTCTTTGTTATGCCCAAACCTAAGGCGAAATTTTAATTTACCTATCGTGTTCGCAAGACGATTGACTTCAACGAGGAGCTAAACACTAAATTTATCTAAAACACAAACGACCTTAACGGCGCTTGAGGCGTTTGCACCTAAAGATCAAATACCAATGAAGCAAATAGATAAGGTAACGCTTACGCCTAATGGCTCGTCTCTCTCCCGTATAGTTGCCGGAACGATGACCTGGGGAGAATGGGGTATTGATTATCCTGCAGCGAAGATGGCGGGAATGATTGATCATTGCCTTGATCTTGGCATCACGAGTTTCGACCATGCCGATATCTACGGACACTACTCTACCGAGGAAACCTTTGGCCGTGCTTTAACCCAACTTGGCACCAGCGTCCGCGCCCAAATGGAACTCATTACAAAATGTGGTATCCGCCTGGAAACGAATCGCCGCCCGGACAACAAACTGAAAAGTTACGACCTGAGTCGGGACTACATCATCGCTTCCGCTGAGCGCAGTCTCAAAAACTTAGGTACGGATTACATCGATCTGTTCCTACTGCACCGGCCCAGCCCACTGATGAACCCTGCGGAGATCGCCGAAGCATTTGCTCATCTGGAGGAATCGGGTAAGGTTCGAGCTTTTGGTGTGAGTAACTTTACACCAAGTCAGTTTACTTTGCTTAGCCAGTCCGTCACGTTAACAACCAATCAAGTAGAATGTCATCCGCTACATCCAGACAGCTTCTACGACGGTACTTTTGATCAGCTCCTTGCCGAAAACGTAAAGCCTATGATCTGGAGTCCGCTCGGCGGTGCTAAATACTTCAAAGGGGAGTCTACCTCCGTCCTGAGATTACGCGAAACGGTGAAGAAATTGGCCGATAAATACGGCGGCGTAGGGGAAGATGTGATCTTACTAGCCTGGTTGCTGAAGCATCCCGTTGGGGCCATCCCCGTAGTCGGAACTACCAAAAAAAGCCGACTAGCAGCTACCCGACTCGCCCTCGAACTTGAGCTGGAAACACAGGATTGGTTCGCTATCCTTGAGGCCGCCGTTGGGCACGAGGTTGCTTAATTAGTTGGTAGTTTATAGTGAGTAGTTGGTAGTGCTACCGCACGTTGGAGATTGTTCATCTAAGTTTGTCTACATTGCTCCCAAAGACTACCTTGACCATATTTCACGTCCTCGTCTATTAAATCCGCAAAGCTTGCACGTTATTGCACCTTTAACGTTTATCACGCTTATCCCTCACGCTAGCACTACCAACTATATACTATCAACTATGCCCTTGATCGTCCCCGTTCGCGGAAATACTCCCATCCACGGCAACAATTGCTTCCTGGCTGAAAACGCTACGCTGATTGGTGAAGTCGTCTTAGGTGATGACTGCTCAGTTTGGTATACCGCAGTTGTGCGTGGAGATGTAAACGCCATCGTTTGCGGAGACCGCGTAAATATTCAGGATGGTGCGGTCATCCATGGAACCTACGAGCGGGCGGCAACGACGATCGGTAACGATGTGAGTATTGGTCACCGCGCTATCGTCCATGGTTGTACCATCCACGACTCCGTACTGATCGGGATGGGCGCGATTGTGATGGACAATGCCGTAGTCGAATCCAACGTCATCATTGGTGCTGGAGCGGTAGTGCCGGCAAATATGCACTGCGAGGCCAACTCCGTTTACGCCGGTATCCCGGCGAAGAAAATCAAAGACCTTGATCCCGCCCAACGGGCGGATACTGTTGAGCGGATTGCGGGCGCTTATTTGAAGTATGCTTCCTGGTTTAAGGAATAACCTTTAACTAGATTTACTGCTTCTTATACTGGAAGTTGGCGTCGAAGCCGACTTCGCGGTACGCCTTGGTGTCGGGTAGTACAAACTTATATTCGCTCATCTCATCCATCTCCACGGTAAGGTCATTGCCGCTAAAGGCCATGACGTGCCCGCCGAAGGTTTCGTCGTCTGAGATAAAGTGGAGGTGGTAGCCGGCCACGTTGATGTCACCAATGAATTCCGGGCAATAAAACCCAACCATCGTGCCTTTAAAATTCTCCCTTTCAAAGACTGGCCGATTCGGAATCAGTACATCCAACCCTTCAGTATATGGAAGCTCCTGTTTGTGTAACCCGCCACACTTCATTGTCGCGAAGGTTCCGTGAATGCGGAAGGAGTAGAACATGTTTTTTGTGGCTAGCTGGGCGTTGATGCGCGCCCTTAGTGCTTCGTAGTCTACGGTCTCCTGAATGGAGAAGCTTTTGTCCACATCGAAGAAAGTAGCGTTGGCGTATACGATGCCAGCTTCGTTGTCGGGTTGGCTCACTTTACCGTCTTGGGTTACCTGAAAGAGTTTGCCGTTCAGCATTACCAGCTCTCCGTCAAGCGCATTGTAGGAACCTAAGCCGAGGTCCCCCTGGAGTTTCAGTTCGCCGGCCGTCAGCAATCCGTCGTATACTTTATTAACGAAGGCGTACCAGATGGAGTAGTGATAGAATTGGTCAGAGATCGAGACTTCTATAGTGGAAGCCTCTAAATCATTGTTTGGCTTGGCGGCAGTTTGGCTTTTGGGGGCGGGGTCGCAGGTGCAAAGAAGACTTGTGAGGAGCAGTGCGGTGGCTAAGGTTTTTGTCGGTAGTGATTTCACGTTGGGTGCGGTTTGATTTGTGACTTTGGTGGGCGAACAAGGTAATCCGCTACCGGAGGAAGATTGATCATTCGCGCCATTTGGCGCGCACTAAAAAACCTGAGAACTATAGAATGGCTGTGGTCTTTGAAGTAGGCACGGCTTTAGCCGTTGTCTAGATAATCAGACTAGCTATTCTGGAATTATGCTACACTTTGTCCTATATAACATTGCTTCCCGCTCGTCAAATATTTCAATGTTTCTTAGAACGTTACACCCTGATTCAATAGAATCAAGTTGTAAGAGTGAGCATCCAATGATGATCTCCATGTAACCATCGGCAGGAATCTCGGGAAGCGTCCATTTTGCAAAATTTATAGCTTCCTCATAATTTTCTAACTCGTAATTGGCAAAAGCGATCTCGTAGGCTGCATATCCTGGTTCTATTTGATACTGCTCCGGCAGAGAATCAAAAGCACCTTCGTAGAATGGAATAGGTGGAACGTTTTTTATAAAGCCACCAGCAAGTTCTAATCCTTTGTTGGCATCTGCTAAAGCGGACTTAAACAAGCCAACCTTCCTTTTGTATTCAGCACGCCAGACATGAGCCTCTGCTGCATTAGGTACTTTACTCAAGAATATATCTAAATCGCTGATGGCTCTTTCTGTAGAGTCCAGGATATTATAGTCTATGCTTCGATCAAGGTAGGCACGTGTTATTTCAGGGGATAATTTAATAGCTTTAGAATGTGCCTTTGTAGCTGAAAGGAAATTCTCACTTTCCTCTAGGCTAACGGCAAGTTTGTAATGTATTTCTGCATTAAGTTTGTTTGAGTCAACTTGGTTGCAAGCAAGATAAAGGAAGGCAAGGGATAGGATAATGAAGTTATTTTTCATAGTCTACACCTCCTTAATCAAATCCAAAATCTCCGCAACCCCCAACTTCCCAGCCTTACCCGTTCCGCTGAGGATCTGATCCGCCAGGTCCCGCTTCTCTTTGTGTAGCGCGATGATCTGCTCTTCGATGGTACCTTCGGAGACGAAGCGGTAGACGGTGACGGGGCGCTGCTGACCAATGCGGTGGGCGCGGTCCGAGGCTTGGTCTTCGGCCGCCGGGTTCCACCAGGGATCGAGGTGGAGGACGTAGTCTGCTTCGGTAAGGTTCAAGCCTGTTCCGCCAGCCTTCAGGCTGATCAGGAAAACATCCCCTTCACCATTTTGGAAAGCATTGACGGACTCCGTTCGCTTCTTACCGGGGGTACTCCCGTCCAGGTATTGATAGTCGATGCCCTGCCCCTTTACCCAGTTCTCAATGATTTTCAGGTGTTTAACGAACTGAGAAAAGATGAGCGCCTTATGGCCGTTCTCCAGAATTTCTAGCAGGGTTTCGCCAACGAGTTCCAGCTTTGCGCTACCGATTTTTGAATTTGGCCGGACCAGTCTTGGGTGACAGGCGGCCTGCCGGAGCTTGGTCAATTGGGCCAGCACAGTGAAGCGCTTTTGCTGCTCATCCGCTGCTGCGATATCCTTAAGGGCCTGGCGGCGCATGGCTTCGTACAAGGCCTTTTCTTCGTCGCTCAAATCAACGCTGAGCACGATCTCGGTCTTGGGGGGCAGCTCGGTAAGTACCTGATCTTTACGGCGACGCAGGATGAAGGGTTTGACAAGGTTTTTCAGCGTTTCGCGCCGTTCTTCGTTGCCATCGCGGGCGATGGGGCGGTTGAATTTTTCGTTGAAGGCTGTTTTCCCGCCCAACAGTCCGGGATTCAGGAAACGAAAAAGGCTCCAGAGTTCACCGAGGTGATTTTCAATTGGGGTGCCGGTGGTGGCCAGTTTGAAATCGGCGCTCAGGTTCTGAACGATTTTTGCGCGTTTTGTGGTGGTGTTTTTGATGGCTTGGGCTTCGTCCAGCACAATGGTGGCCCAGTCGATAGCTTGCAATTCATTGCCGATGAAGCTTAGCAAGCCGTAGCTTACAAGGGCGAGATCGCCGGTGCCGAGTTGAGGTAAAAGAGCAAGGTCAGACCGGCCAGCGATCAAAACTGGAATTAAAGCGGGGGCGAAACGATCGGTCTCCGCCTGCCAGTTGCGGGTCACGGAGGCGGGAGCGATGACGAGCGCAGGGCCTTTCTTTGCCCTCGCCGTAAGCATGGCTAGTGCCTGAACGGTTTTACCCAGTCCCATGTCGTCCGCCAAACAACCACCTACGCCCCATTCAGCGAGGCGCATGAGCCATTTGTAACCGTCTTTTTGGTAGTCTCTCAGTTCAGCCCGGAAACTTTTGGGTATACGAGGGCGGACGGCATCGGCCTTTTTGATTCGTTCGAGGCTCTCCGTCCAGGCATCATCGAATTCGAGGTCTTCGAGGCCATCCGCTATTTCTTCAAAGGCACTGGCAGCGAGGGTAGGCAGCTGGAATTTTTTTCCTTTTTGGTGTAGGAGTCCTTCCATTTCCAGGACCCGATCACGCAGTTCATCGGTCAGGGCTACGAATTCACCGTCTTTCAGCTCAATGAACTTGTTTTCGTCGCGATTTTTCATGTGCTCCAGCAGCATCTCGAGATCGAGGACGCGCTCTTCGTTGACGGTTAACTTACCATCTACTTCAAACCAGTCTCTACTTTTGCCAACTTTGATGGCCAGTTCATTGGAGCTGGCCGTGCCAACAATTTTCAACTTTTCTCCTTTAGGATGCTCAATAGAAATGAGCTGTTCCAGCACCAATTCGCGGAGTTCTAGCAAGATGCGCAGGGCGGTTTGGGTATCTTCTATTACGTACTCGTAGTGACTACCTTCAATACGGTTGAGGGTAGGGCAGGCTTCTAGTGCTGCAGTAACTTCGGCGGTTTCTTCCCGGAGGTTTCTGATAAGAAGTTTACGACCATCTTCAAGAACAACAACTGTACGGGGTAAACCATCCCCTGGTTTGAAATATATAGGCTCTTCGGAGATCGGCTTCACATAAATTGCTACCTGGTATCCATCTCCGAAGGGTAGGAGGTGAACACAAGGCAAAGAACTACCCAGAACCTGTTCAAGGTCCTCATCGATCAGGTCAAAGGTAGATTGAACGCTTACGGTAGGGCGGATGTCTTCAACCATGGCTTCCACCCGGTTGCGCTGGGATTCAGGCACTTCGATACCGTAACCAATGGCCCAGGCAATTTTTCCTTGCGCTTCATTGAGCTGGTAAATTCGGTAGCGGGTTGGGGTCTCCTTTCGCCAGACGTAGCCGTGGGCTTCGACCGGAGGGTCGAATTTCATGAGCAGGCCATCCGGTGTATCGGTGATTTGTAATTCGGGCTCAGATCGTATAAACTCTACAGGAATGCGTTTTTTATCGCCAAGATAAATCCGGGGATGGTCGGCAATCTCATGTAGCATTCGGCCGAAATCGATATAAAGGCTATCGTCATTATAAACCATAGAGCCACTAAGCCGGCGACCATCGATGGTCTTGATGGCGTTGATGGACTTCTCGTCCGCCGGGTCCATGGTATTGGGGTTTTTCGGAGAGATGAGCTCGTACCACTTTAGTTTTCTTCCTTTACTCCAGCCACTCTTCCCCAATTTTTGCTCTTTGCAGAAAACTATTTCGTTTTCGAAGTCTACGATCCATATGGTTCGAAACTGGTCCGGAGCTGTTTCTTCAACAGAAAGCTCACTTGGTTTACTTTGGGCGAGGAGACGGAGTGCGTACTCCCAAGGCTCCTTAACCGGCAAAAGACTTTGCAGGAAAACCGGCCCTGGCACCTGCGCACCTGCGCCCTCCTGCTTTGCCGTACGCTTTGCCAAACTTTCCTGATCCTGCTTTGCAGTAATGGTTCCCGCTTTCGCCTTCCATGTTTCTGCCTCTTTGTGGTGGGGGAAGATGATCGAAAGTGAATTGAATAGTTCACGCTGGACCCAAGGGATTAACGCATACTGCTTTTCATCGAGTTTATTAAACAGTGGGATGAGGTATTCCTGACGGGGCTTAAAGCCCGTCCATGCTATACACCAAAGTGCCATCATCCATTCCAACGGGTGGGTTGGTTTTGCTTTAAGTTGCATTTCGAGCAGTTGCTCACCGGCTGCCACCTGCCCCGTTTGGATGCGAACGTAGGCCAGAAAACAATTGATGAGGAGCGGATAACTACTTTCCCTGAACCGCGATGCACGATCTTGAATTTTCCTTTCGTCTACCTGGCCAGCTCCGTATGCGCGGGCAAGAGCGATGGCATCTACAATGGAAGCCTCCCGGTCTGGAATGGTCATTTCCGCGAAAGCCGCATCGGCTTTTGTTGCTTCTCCATTTAGAAAGTAAGCTACTGCCTGAAGGCCGGGATCGAAAGAAAAATTATCCGCAAAATCCTTGAAGTAGTGCATCCCCAACATGGCTACCGAGCGGGTATCTTCGCTATATTCACCAGCATCTTCTGTCTGATTGAGTAGCTTTATTAGCGGGAGCAAACGAGCCGGAGTGTCGGGCAACCATTGCGCATAGTTGTACTGCTGACTGTTGAAATGTAGCCACTGAAAATACCCCGTTCGCTTTTGCCAAAAAGGCCAGTCAAGTTCTGAAAGAATGCTGTCTACTTCTTGCTTGGTTACGCGTTGGGCGTCTTCATAATACCGTCTTGCGTCGGTAAGTAGGCCGTATAAGCGAACAAAATCCCGCTCTTTATTGAGCAATATTTTGTGCAAAATGCGCAACCTGACTTCGCCGTAGCGAATGTGCCAACTATGGCCCTGGCTGCCGTCAGTCGGGAATTTTTTTGTCCTGGTTACACCCGCTACGATGGCTTCGAGCTCTTCGTCGCGGAGAGCATCGCACGAAAAGAAAAGGGGCGTCTGCCACTCCGCATCGACGGTAAGACTTCGGTAGGCATGGTGGGCAAACCCGTTGCGCTCTAACCGATCAGTAATTTTAGAAATGCCCGCACGGGACCAACGGCCAATTGTGGCGCACTGATCATTGGCAAGCCTCAAAATTTGTTCGAGCTCGAATACATCAGAAGCGTTACCACTGAGGAAAATAACGATCAATAAAACAAGTTCTTCACGCGACTGGGTTAGAATCGTCTTTTTCAACCTTGCATGATCGGAAATAGGAAGTGTGAGAGTCATTTAGGATTAAGAAGCGGGGCTTTGAATAGAAACTATAGTTCTAGAGGCTCCAAGATAAGGAACAGATTCTTTACACAAGGGCCTATGTTCGTTCAACACATCCAACGAGAACAAAATCATCAAAAACTTTAAAATCAAGGTCGAATAGCATTTGGGCTTTTCCTTTTTTCAGAAGAGCAGTACCTGTAGTTGTTGCTGCTGTAAATTCTCCGAAATTCACGAAAAGGTGTTCTTTGAAATCGAGCTGTCGCCGGCCGAAGGCTTTGTACATCGCTTCTTTGGCAGACCAGATAAGGTGCAATTGTAATAACTCAAATTCGGGTATCAACTGAACTTGTTCTCCCGAGCCAACGAATTTTTGGGCGATCCGCCGAATTCTGGGTACAATCCGCTGAACATCAATTCCACAAAGGTTGGGGTGAGCAATTGCAGCTGCGTAATTTGTAGTATGGCTGATAGAAACATGGAAGGCTGAATCTCGAAGATGGGGCTTTCCGGCCTCATCCTTAAATAGTTCTCCGCGCTCAGTTCTTCCGCTCATATTGTGTAGTAGCATACGGGCTGCCAGGAATTCTCGTCGGCGTCCTTCACCTTTAATTCGGCTTATAGCTTCTTCCTCCGCAGATGACAGCTTGACATTATTACGAAGCCAGACTTCGGTCTCTGTAATGTGCCAAAGCCCCCACTCGCCGGGAAGATGAAAGTTGTCATGGAGTAGAACAGGCAAGGTCTTATGGTTATATGGAGTATGCTGAGAAATTACTCAGGTTTTAAAAGTCGATTGTAGTTGGTCAGTACAACGGAAAGGGGAGTTGTATGTTCGAGGTATATATGCTGACCCGAACCGAAGAACGCACAGGCCACACCGCCGCTATCTACGCTCTGCGTGCCGCACCCGACGGCTTTTATTCTGCTGCCGCAGATGGCTTGTTGGTGCACTGGCACAAAGATGATGTGAACTTCGGTCGTGCCGTAGCTAACGTTGAAGGTGGAAAATTCCTAAGCTTTGATACCCTTGAAAATGGCGGCCTGGTAGCAGGCGCGCTGGACGGAGGGGTACACTGGCTCTATCCCGAAGAGCCCGAACGAAACCTGCACGTCGCCCAACACACCCGGGGCGTCTTTGCCGTACTCAGGGTAGGAGAGGAGGTTTTTACCGCTGGTGGGGATGGGGTGCTGACGCGCTGGAATGCCAAAACTGGGCGAACGATAGAGAGTTTGCCGGTGAGTGGAAATTCACTGCGGTGCATAGCCAAAACGCTGCCTGGCGATGAACTACTGATTGGTGCAAGCGACGGAAATATATACTCTATTGACCCGAACGCAATGAAACTCAAAAGATCCTGCGTTGCTAATGATCCATCAGTGTTCACTGTCGGAGTTCATTCCGCCGGAGCGCCGTTTATGGTCTCCGGAGGGCGAGACGCCCGCTTGCTCCTTTATGACCTGATGGATGGGCGACAGGTAGGCAACATCTCCGCCCACAACTCAACCATCAATAACCTTGCCTTTTCTCCCAATGGTAAATTCCTCGCCACCGCCAGCCGCGATAAAACGGTCAAACTTTGGGATGCCAAAACCTGGAAGTTGCTAAAGGTCTGTGAAGTGGTTCGTGATCGGGGGCACGTTAATTCTGTCAACTGTCTCCTTTGGCTTGATGACAAGACCTTGATCACCGCAGGGGATGACCGACGGATTCTTACCTGGAAGTTAGACTAATAGATTGATAAATGTGATAGAGGGTAGATTGATAGGCTGCCGCTGTTTCCACTCACTGCGCTACGCTTGTTCGCCCAAGGAGGACTGGCTAAAATCTACCCTCTATCACCTCTATCAATCTCCAAATTCCACCGCACGAACGAAGTGAGCATTTCTTTGCGGAGCCCTATCAATCTACAACACTCTCAATCTATCAATCTATATTTGCGCCATCTAATAGATTTGATCGTGTGATAGAGGGTAGATTGATAGGCCACTACAAGTACTGTTCGTGGCACTACGCTTGTCCACCAAAAGCGAATAAGCGAAGCGCCGGGAGTGGGAACAGCGGCAGCTCTAGGATAAACGCATCAAACCTAAATGCATTGTCAAATACTTGACACCTATCTCGAACGAACGCAGTGAGCTGCCACTTGCGGTAGCAAATCAAGAATTAAATATCGAGAATCGAGAATCGCCAATCAAAAACGTAGCAAACGTGGTTTGATGCGTTTGCCCTGGCGGCAGCTCTATCAATCTACAACACTCTCAATCTATCAATCTATATTTGCGCCATGATCTGGAGCGACAAAAAAATCCTCGCCGCCATTGAGCGCGGAGAAATAGTAATTAAGCCTTTTGACCGGGCCAACCTGGGTACCAACAGCTACGATGTTCATCTTGGGAAGTACATCGCTCGCTATAAAGACCACATCCTGGACGCAAAGGCGCACAACAAGATCATCCATGATGAAATTCCGGAAGAAGGTTTTTTACTGCATCCCAACACGTTGTACCTCGGCGTTACACTGGAGTACACCGAAACGCACAGTTCCGTTCCTTTTTTAGAAGGTAAAAGCTCCGTTGGTCGTTTAGGGATTGATATTCACGCCACTGCGGGTAAGGGAGATGTCGGTTTCTGTAACCACTGGACGCTGGAAATCAGCTGTACGCACCCCGTCCGTGTTTACGCTGGCATGCCAATTGGCCAACTTATTTACTTTGGCGTAGAGGGGGACATCGAGAACTACTATAACAAAAAAGCCAACGCTAAGTATAATAAGGTACAAGTAAGGCCGATGGAGTCTATGATGTGGAAGAACAAATTTTAGTAGGTAGTGGGTAGAATGTAGTGGGCAGCACTCTGCAAATTGGAGTATAGATGCTTACTTCGTTCGTTACCGTTCTGGCTCTTCGGAATAAATGCAAGGGTAGAGGCGGTGAAAACCTCTTCTTTCCTAGCGACAGCACTACCCACTACATTCTACCCACTCAACTAGAAACTATGAACATAACAGAACTGGCCCAACACATTATCGACGAACTTTCACCTTTATTAGGACCCGGTGAGGCAACCTCTGTTTCCCGCCTCGTTTTAGAAGACCTTTTTGGTTACCGACGTGGGAGCCACCCCCGACAACTAAGCCAGGACGAACAAATTATGGCCTGGGCTACCATAAATCGCCTCAAGGCCGGGGAGCCAGTGCAGTACGTTACGGGGATCGGTGATTTTTATGGACTACAGCTCAAGGTCAATCCGTCGGTACTGATTCCTCGTCCGGAAACGGAAGAGCTGGTGGAATGGATACTGGAGGACCATATGGCGGGGACGCAGGTGCTGTGTTTGGATATCGGCACCGGATCGGGCTGTATACCTCTTGCCCTGAAGCACAAGCGCCCAACGTGGACCTGTACGGGAGGAGACGTAAGCGAAGACGCACTCGGAGTCGCCCGTGCCAATGGTGAGAAGCTTGGTCTTGACGTCGATTTTCAGCTTATGGACGTTCTCGAAAAACCTACTTTGCACCTGCGTCCCGCCTCCTACAACATCATCGTCTCTAACCCGCCCTATATCCCCCCCTCGGAGCGTGATGTAATGAGCCCATCCACCCTTGCTCACGAGCCAGAGTTGGCACTCTTTGTACCAGAAGAAGACCCGCTGCTTTTCTACCGTAGCATAGCCATACTTGGCGCGGAGGCCCTTGCGGCAGATGGTCTGCTCTACTTTGAAACCAATGAGTTTAACCACGAAGCAGTGATTGAAGTATTGGGCGATTTGGGATACACAGATGTTGAACGCCGGAAAGACCTGCAGGGGAAATGGCGAATGGTAAAGGGAACACGGCCATTAGCCAGTTGATTTTACGGCGTCCTCGTTTTAGAACTCGGCAATCTTTTCTTCCAGCCAGGGCCGGGAAGCAACGTACTTCTTTCCGGCCAGATCAGACTTTAACTGCTCCAAAGCCTTTTTATCACCAGGCAACATTCTGGTGAGCCGGCGGGTAAAGGAGACAAGATTGCGGTAAGCACGCTGATTGATGTCAGGAATTTCTTTGTGACGGTTGAGGTAAGCAGTAATGGAATCAAAAAGAGAATCCAGGGCAGTGTCCGCATCCGTTTCGTAGTAAATGGCCAGAAGCATCGTTTTGGAGTTCAGGTTATAGGTAGTGTTCTCGTACTCTACGTCGCGTAAAAAGTCAAGTGCTTTATCATAGTTTTCCTGGTAGAAGTAAAGGGTGGCTGAATTGTAGTTTACAGCGTTGGAGCGCTGCTTTTCGGGAAGACGATCTTGATAATTCTCGATGTAGTACGCTGCCCAGTCGTAATCTCCGTGCCGGAGGGCGATAAGGATGGTGTTTCTGAACTGGAGGGGATCGATCAGCCCATCGTCGTAAACCCAGTCGTTCTTCAGGGCGTAGCGGTATATCTCGAGGTATTCGGCAAGGAAATCACTAGCGCCTTCGTTGATTCGCCGCCTGCAATAATTCAATGCGGGCTGCAGCAACTCAAAGGTCTGGCTTTCAGGTATTTTATACGGAGCTTTTAGCAAAAGGTCTTTATAGTGATAGTAAGCATCATGACTATCGTTATCAGATAGCATCTTGTACATGTAGTAGTGGAAGGCCACCACCGGATGATCGAGATAGTGGCCCGTCTTGTCTAGAAATGTCATGATTTCCGGGACCAACTTAAGGTCGTACCCGCTTTGTTCTATGTTGTGAATCTGGGTTTGGGACTGTACGGCATTTCGTAACTTGATGACGATATAATAAATATCTAGATTGTTGCTGATCGCCTCCACGTTGGCACGTTCGTAGGGGCGGTGCTCGTAGTTTAGTAACGAATACTTTCGTTCTTCTAGCAAGTGACGATATAAGTAGGCACTATGCTCGTAGCTTTCTTCTCGCTTGGCTATATCCTTCCAGTTGCGCTCTACGCCACGAATTAGCTTGTCGGGGTTCTGTTTTTCCAGGGCAGAGAGGTAGAGGTAGTTTTTTAGTTCAGGTTCTTCAAGCAAAATTTCCTGGGTCAAAAACTCGCGTATTTGCTTGAACAGATCAGAAGTGAATTTACGGAACCTAACGTCATTAAAAGGCTTGGTTTTTCCGAATACGCCCACCCATACTTGTCGCTTGTCGAGGCTTTTACCTTTGTCCAGTCGGCGGGCTATTTCATCAAAGAATGAGAGTAAGTCTTCATTACCCGAAAAGTAGATAGATTGGATGAGCTTGCGACATCCACGTCTTTGGGAGCGGTCTAAACTCCCCAAAAGGCTAATTAACTTATTTGATTTTTCATTCATTGTTCACAAATCTACGTGCTAAATCGCTAAAAGTCAGTGAACAAAACACATTCTTGGTGTTTTATTATTTCACGGGTGATTGGCAAAAATACGCTTTAGCCTACCCATACGTCCTACCTTATTGCTATATTGTGGCCTTAACCGATTTAAACTATACCCCCCATGAACTTGCGGCAGCTAAAGTTGGTATTGCTGTTTCTTCTGACGGTCGTCCTTTCCGACGTTTCCGCTCAGCAGGGGGTTATTGATTTTACGGTCATAAAGAACCAACCGGCTACCTATCAGTTCTTTTCTCGTTTTGCTCCTGCCATTGGGCGCTCCCCGAGTTATGGAACAGTTGAAATAGAAGAGGGGCCTACTTTTTCCTACACGCTTACTTATACCCCCGACTCTGATTATGACGGCCCGGATGACATGCTGCTGGTCAGTTTTCCGTTTGATGTAAGTGTGGCCTTTTCAGAGTTCGATATTAATGTCGTTGAGGCGAAAATTATCGCGAACCATGATCTAGTGTCAACTGCTGCTGGTACGGCTGTATCTATACCTGTACTAGAGAACGACACCGTTAACGTCGGAACGATTGCACTTGTTTCTGTTCCGGTGGCCAATGCTGGTATTGCCGAAATTGTTGATGACCAAGTAGTTTTCACGCCATCTCCGGGCTTTTCTGGAATTACGGATCTAAACTATGTGATTTGTGCCTCTGGTGCTTGCGATCTGGGTACGGTCTCCGTAAGCGTTATGCCTGACGGGATGGTAAGCAGTACGGACACTGTTCGGGTCTTTACTATTCGTGATGAACCACAGTTTATCTTCGCTCTTGCTGATGCAATACCCACGAGTGAACCTACTTCCGGTTCAATGGTGTTTATTGAAGGAGTAATGGCTTACCAGCCTAACGAAAACTTCATTGGTGACGAGTTTCTTACCTACACTTCTCCCAGTGCTTCGGATCCTACGGTCTTCCACATCACGGTACTTGATCTGGTGATCAATGAGTTTTCTTACGAAGACCGTGCTTACGCTCCGATTGATGGTACCGCTAAGCTGAACGTACTTCACAACGACCTTTATAATGTACTCGCAGATTGCGTTGTTTTTGGCGCACCACAATTCGGTACGCTTACTGAAACTGGACGTAAGGGTGAGGTTGTCTACACCGCACCGGAAGGTTGGTCCGGGGTTGATCAGTTCACCTACTCTTCTATGCCTCCTGGTTGTGATGGGGCAACAGAGCTCTCAACCGTTTATGTCTTTGTCTCAAACTTTGCTCCGGCGGAAGAGGAAACGACACTTACTACGCCCGCCGGAACACCCGTTCGTCTTACCTATACTACTGAGGGTGGTGCAGCCAGTTGGAGCGTAATTAATCCTCCAGCTTTCGGCAGTGTTGTTCCTGATGCGGCCACTGGTACATTAAGCTACTTACCACTGGCGTCAGCCGTTGCCCAGACGGATGAGCTTACCCTTCTCTACTGTCTTAATGAAGATGAGTTGGGTAATTGCCAATATTCAAAAGAAGTTACCGTATTCATCAACGTTACTTCTGCCGACGCTGATGCTTGTATTGATGAGGATTGTGTTTGGCCAGGAGATACAAATAACGATGGCGTAGTAGACGTAGGTGACCTTCTTCCTATTGGTCTTGCTATGGGGAGTAGCGGAACTCCTCGCCTTAGCGCTGAACCTTCCGGTTGGTCTGCTCAGTACGGTGAAGACTGGGGTGCGGACCTTAATGGTCTTAATCATAAGTATATTGATGCTAATGGTGATCAAGTAATTAACTCTCTTGATACCCAAGTAGTAATGAGCAATCTTGGTCTGCAGCACCGCCTACGTGCTGAGCAGCAAACATTTACGACCTTTGAATTAAGTCTTAGTGGAACACTGGAAGCGGAACCGGGAGACTTTGTTGTTCTGGACATAAACGCCGGTAACTACAATGTGGTGGTGGAAGACGTATTTGGTTTCCGATTCTCTTTCGATTATGACACGGATATTGTAGCACCAGGTTCTGTAACCGTTCAATTTGACGAGGGGAGCTGGATGAGCTATGATAGTCCTATTTTATCGCTGACCAATAATCGTCAAGCGGATGGACGGATTAATACCGCCGTTACCCGTACAAGTAGTGATGGAATTAGCGGCTTTGGCAGAATCGGTACGCTGGGCGTAGTCGTTGAGGACGTCTTCGGATTCTTTGGCGAATACGATGGTCCAATATCAGGAGTATCCAACGAAATTACTACAACAATAAGTAGCCAGGATAATGGTCTGGCCATGAATGCAGCCGGTCATCTGGATGCCGTCCGCGTAGCTCCGTACCAACTTAAAATTAGAAATCGTCCTGCAACCGAAGTCGGAGGGTTTTCGCCCGCCGAGGCAAATGCTTATCTCGATGATAAACTGTTAGCTTACCCGAACCCCACCGCTGATCGACTAGTGGTACACCTCAACGGTCAGCAAGAATTTTCTGCCCTTCAACTTACCGACCTTACTGGCCGGGTAGTACGTTCGGAGCAGGGACTCAATACCAACCACCGCGAGCTCTCGCTCGCAGAACTCGCCAACGGTATGTATACCCTGACGATTACTACCAACGACGGAGTGGTGAACCGAAAGATTGAGGTATTACGCTAATGGCCCATCGGGTAGTAAACTCCAGAGCTACCCGGCAACTAATCCCATTTCTGATACTACCCCTAGCGGCAATAGCCGATACCCGTCAAATTCGGCAAAGAGAGACATCGGCCCGCCTCCACTGATGGCGAGTAAGGTGTAGAAATTTTCGTAATCAGGTTGAAAGTGAATAACCTCGCCTTCGGAATCGAGGAGGACTTTGTCGCGCCCGTTTTTTACTGGCCGAACATCCTGAAGATATACGGGGTAGGCGTATAACCAGGGATTGAAGGCGAGTGCCTTCTGATAATTGGCCCGCATATTCACAAAAGAAGTATAGCCAACAAGACCGTCATACGGTCGCCCTCCTGGTATAGGAACAGGAAAAACAGCTCGCTGCGGATAACTGCCGGGGTAGTAATGTACTTTGCCGTCAAAAGAGGTTGCCAGGGGCCATGCACGCTCAAATGGCCGTTCTCCGAAGGCATAATCCATTATAAGGGCGAAGCGACGACTCTTTTCGCCACGTAACCAGACACGACGGAAGCGCAGTTTTTCTTCCTGACCCTTCACGATACCCATAACTAACCAGTGGTCTTCCAGGCCCGGTTGGCGTAAGATGTCATCCTTCTTAGTATTCATTCCGGCAAATTGGAGGAGTTCGTCATGTCTTTTAACGGAAAGTTCCTCTTTGTTTTTCCAGGCGCGGACGAAAAGGTAAAGATCGCCCAGGGTACGTGCGATCTGGGCTTCGGTGCCATCTGCACCGAGGTTGGCCAGCCGTCGGAATTGCCCTGCAGGGCCGGAGAGTTTGGTGTCCTTTAGCCGCGCTGCAGCGGCGAGGAAGAGGTCCGTTCCCTGGGCGAGGGTATCGGCGATGCCACGGCGGGCGATGTCTAGAAGACGAATCTCTAACTCTTCCACCCCACTGGTCATCAGTGCAAGGCGCTCCTCGAAGCGCTCGTCAGCAGCCAGGACGTTGGTGACGGGCTTAGCGGTTCGTTCGGTTACAAACTGGACGGATCTCACCCAGGCCGGCGGCTGAGCTACACTGATCCGTTCCTGGGCGTTTTTTAACATCAGGACGAGTGCGAGACCGTGAGCACAGGGTCGTTGGCGTGCGCGGCAACTGCAGACGAACTTGCCCGTCTTAAGTTGAACGGCGGACTCGATGGCCTTGCCCATAGGGTTAGGGCCGTAGACGAACTCCCCCCAAAGCCACTGACCGTCTCCACCAACTATGCGCCAGCGGCGGCTGTAGAAGAGCTTACGGCCAGCTTCCAGGCTTTTAGCATCGGGAGCCAGGCGAAGGAGGTCATCGGGGGTAGTGATCACTAGGAGAGGAACTTTGGGTTGTTAATTTTACGAGCTCCGGGCTGTAGCCTGGTACCATCATATACATAGTATAGTGTTCCGTTTAGCGGCATTAGTACCAGGTTATTTTTGTTCTTATTGCTAGTATAGATTTGCTCCCCTCTCCCATGGAGAGGGGCCGGAGGTGAGGTTACGAGCGGCAGCGAGCAAAGGCGTTCAGAAATCGGCTTAGTTGCATATCCATAAACGTAACTCCTTACATATAATCGCTAGGCGATGGCTTTTGTTTGAGGTGTCCCTAGTTTCCTAATTATTACTGATTTGCCTAGGATTGTACCCCTTGCTCGTTAACCTTCCCTTGCACCTGCGGCCGCGCCTGAAAAACAGTTGTCGGTTGTCGGTTGTGTGCTGCCCCAACCGACAACCGACATCCGGATCAACGAAAGTAGAGAAGGTAAGCTGCTGCGAAAGGCACTACGAAAATGAAGGCGTCAAAACGATCAAGCAGGCCACCATGGCCTGGCAGTAGGTTGCCGCTATCCTTTACGTTGACACTACGTTTGAGCATGCTTTCTACCAGGTCGCCTAAGCCGCCGAAAATGCCAACGATGACGGCCAGACCCAGCCATTGAGTTACGGGGATTTCCGTAAACAAAAAGCTAAGACCCCAACCGAAAAGTAGGGTAGTGACGAGGCCGCCAATGCTGCCTTCCCATGTTTTCTTGGGCGAAATACGGGGGAAGAGCGGTGTTTTCCCGATCATACTTCCGGTCAGATAAGCTCCGGTATCGTTCACCCAGGTTAGCACCAGCAGCCCGAAAACAATTCGATTGCGAAACTCTTCGCCGTCAAAAGCAATGAAATTGACGAGCGCAAAGGGGATGCCGATGTAAAACAGCCCAAGGATCATGAAGGCTATGTTGGCAAAAGGTTCCTTGCTGTTACTGTAGAGTTCATAGATGAAAATGGTGAAAACGAGTGGCGAAAACAGGAGCGCAGAAATCGTGATGAAGGCTTCGGGGTCAATGACCCGGCGCAACTTCAGAATAGTGACAAGGACGAAGGGTAGCAGGCCAAGTACTACACCAAATACCTTGCGAATCTTATCGCGCCGTGTGTGCAAATCGAGGGTCAACCCAAGGAATTCCCAAAGGCAACCAGCCGCAATGATCAGGAATAATGCAGCAAAAGTATACGGGCCAGTAAGATGGCCGGCGGCCATGATGATGACAAAAATTACGGCGGTGACGAGCCTTCTCCAGAGTCCTTGCATGTACGTTAAGCTATGAAATACGTGTATTCGCTTGGGGGTAAGATAAGCATGGTACGGCAATCAAAGCCATCATGCCAAAGATTCTGCCAGATAAAAGTCTGAATCTCAATCTCAAATAAGTTAGACTGGTCCAACGTATATAGTCTGGGCATTGTCTTCCAAGACTCAGTCGGGACGAAGTAATTTGCCCGAAAGACATTGTTTTTGAAGCATAGGCAACCCTTTTGATCTTTATTCCGTGTTACAAGCAAAAATACCCTGACAATGAAATCATTACTCTCTTTTTCCCTCCTTCTTGGTGGCTTGATGTGCCTGACGTCCTGCAATCAAAAAGCTACCTACGAGGTGCCGGTAATTGCTGATCAGCACATCTCTTTCACCATCGATGGGCAACCAATGGTATTGAGTAGTGTGTCGGAATGGGGAGCAGACTATAATGCGCTTCACATTAGTGATGTTTCGAACACCCTTAGTCTTAGCCGTAATTCTTCAGACCTAACGACTACCTTTTACATAAGTGCCGAGAACCTGCCGCTGGAGCTTAAGTCCGGAGGAGTCGTCATTTTGCGGGATGAATTCGTACCTGCTATTATCAACGTATTATCTGCTGAAATGACGGGAAGTATTTATTGCCCACACACAATAGACGGAACGGGCCAATCTATTCAGTATGAAGGCATGGTGAAGGTAGAGGAGTTTACCTCCGATGGCCGGATGAAGGGGAGTTTTAAGAGTGACCCTTCCGCTACAGACAATGCCGTAACAATTACCGACGGCACTTTTGAACTTATCGTACCTATCCGATAGCTTAGTGGCCCGTCCTAGCATATACCTTTTACTTACGCTCGCCTATCCTCCCAGCCTGAAAGAACAACCAGGCAGGGAGGAAGCCTTTCGTCAGTTTGCTGAAGCCGCAGCTAATGGTAATGCAACTGCGCAGCGCCGTCTCTACGAGCGGTTTTATAGCTACGCTATGAGTATTGCGCTGCATTACGCTGGTAAACGAGAGGAAGCGGAGGAAATTACGCAGGACGCTTTTGTAAAGCTGTTTACGCAACTCTTAAAAAAGGTGCCTACGGGTTCAGTGAAGGCTTATTTCAGTCGGATAATTATTAATACCGCCATTGATTTATTGCGTAAACGCAAACGACATCCTTTTACTGAAGAGGTCACTCCTAGTACTATTGCAAATGCAGGTAGTAGCCGAAATAAAGGTTGTGACCGCATCCAACAGGAAGAGATTTACCGCCTGCTTCAACTCCTTCCGGCTGGGTACCGAATGGTCTTTAATCTGCACGTGCTGGAAGGTTACAACCATCCGGAAATAGCCGCAAGGTTGGGCATATCGGTTGGGGCTTCCAAGTCGAGCCTTTCTAAAGCCCGGCGTAAACTGAAAGAACTCGCCACGGCCTTTTACCAAATTGATCAAAGCAATAACCGTGAATAAGTTAGAAGACCAACTAAAGGTTAGCCGTCAGACGGAAATTTCCGATCTGAGCCCTCCTGTTGATGGTTGGAAGGCTATCCGTCAACAATTACCTGCCCCTGACCCGAAAACTAATGGAAAGTCAGCAGGTGGCCCCGGTACGATTACCTATTACTGGCTTCTGGGAGCTGCGGTGTTGCTAATGGTGAGTATTAGTAGTTTGCCGAGTCCTGAAAAGGAAAATGATGAAGAACCGACTAGTACCGAGCTGGAATACGAAGGCGTCTACGTAGGAGAGTTGGAGGCAGGCCCTGTTTCAAATCTAAAAGAGGAAGCCCTGGACACAGTGGTTAGGACAAGAAAACTTGCATCTGCAATTAAGCCGGTAAGCATCTCGAATGAGGCCGTCCGTAAGCTGAAAACCGTCCCTGACCTGAAAGTGGTGCCCGATGAGAATGCTATCTCCGAAGCAACCGCCGGACCTTTTAGTGAACAAAGAAGACCAGATAAACAAAACGAATCTTCGGCAATTGAGCGCGAGGCAACTGATGTTATCACTGAACGCCCCTTAGTTGAAGGCTCAGTAGAGGAGTCCAATTTAGTTTCGCCCGAATTGTCTGTTCCTGAGCTGGGAGATCTAATGCAAAAAAAAGAGGAACGTGAGTTAGCGAAACCCGTGAGTACCCTAACGCCTAAACTGGTTGTCCCGTCTTCGGAAATTGCAAGTAACGTGAAATTACGGTCTGTTTCAGTCCCAGACCATCCTGGTTTTAGGCGAAATGGTAAGCCCAAAGTAAGACCAGAAATGCAGATGCATTTGAGCCTGATGGGAGGACAAGACATTTTTGGGGAAAGGAGTAGTTTCTATGATCGTGACTTGTCTTTGGGAGGCGAAGGCCGGTTGTTCGTACTACCTACTGGAGAGCCTTTTGATGTAGAGTTCCGGCGTATTGATCCAACGGCCTACCGAAGCCAAAGCGTTCGCATTGATCTTGGCCTCAACCGTCAGACAAGCTCTGGCTTTTTGTTCCGGCTAGCATCCGGTCTTTATTACTATGAAGAAGGGCGTTTGGACAACGACTTTACCATGGTTACAGGAACAGAAGTCCGGGAAGATGTGTATTCTCGCGAAATCATCGTACCACTCGAAGCGGGGCTTCAGTTTACTTTCTTGAAGCGACATCGTTTTCGCCCGTACCTTGGCGTCAACCTGGTAACTTATCTTGCCTATAATGGAATCAATAGAAGGACGTTTTTTGACGCCCAGACCCAGACCGAAGGCTTAATTGGTCAGCTCAGCAGCCAAGGAGTGAACTTTGGTGAGTTCGATTTATCCTTTTCTACCGGATTTCAATATAAGCTAACTTCCAGGTGGTCTGCTGGCTTATCATTGAACGCTCATAGTGGAGGACTTTACCTAATGGCAGCTCCTGTTGGAATAGAGGCACGTTACTCATTAAAATAAATCTTAACTTAAGGCCGCGAACCAAAGCGCGGAAACCATGGCCAAAGGCAAGCCTAACGACGATCTCAAACTTTATTACTCCATCGGCGAAGTAGCCGAGCTACTTGGCGTGAATGCCTCGCAACTCCGTTTTTGGGAGTCAGAGTTCAAGCACATAAAACCTAATAAGAACAGCCGGGGAGAGCGCCGCTTTACTAAGGACAACATCAAACAACTAGAAGAGGTGGAATACTTACTAAAGGAGCGCGGCTTCACTATAGATGGTGCTAGGAAAGAAATTGCTCAGGCAAAGAAGCCCGTCGCTGGTAAGGAAGAAGTAATGAATCGGCTCAAAATGGTGCGTGAACGCCTAGAGAAACTGATGGAATAGCTTCACTGGATTATTTTGTATATGATTTATGGACAAGTTGTTAAATCCGTTCTTAGGTACAACGAAATTGGCTCACGCGCGGTCTATAGTAGTGTCACCTTCTATTAACAATTAGCACCTTACTTATCATGAGAATAGTATTCTATCTCTTTTGTCTAGCCGGCCTAGCCTTTACTTCCTGCGAAAGTACCTCTTCCTATCAGCTACCTACGGTTCCTGATGAGTTCATCAATTTTACCATCGACGGGCAGGATATTACGCTCAATGCAATTGAGGGTACTGGACAGCGTAATAACTACGTGACCTTCTATTCGGATGGGAACAACAATATCAACCTCAGTCGTACTTCCCCAGACAAGACCACCAAAATGCGGATCAGTGGCATCAACTTACCGCTGGTAAAAAGCGGAGATGAGCTTTCCTATGTTGGCAGCGCTTACTCCCCGGTCACCATCACCGTAAGCGGTAACTCCATGAGTGGTAGCATTTATTGCCCACACGTAGAGGACGCTCAATCCGTAACTTACGAAGGCTTATTACGTATCGAAGAAATTACCAAAGCGGGCATAATGACTGGTGCCTTCAAATCTTCACCAGGTGTTGAAGGGAATGTAGTCGAAGTAGAAAACGGAACTTTTCAATTAGGAGTAATCATCAATGATTAGTCGTAATTTCAGCCCTTGGGGCGGCCATGATTTTTTGGCGATATTGATGGTGCTCCTGTGGGTACACTTTCCGTTCAACCTCACGGCACAAACGAAATTGGCAGAAAATACCGTAGCTGAAACGCAAGATTACGAAGGTTTTCCTCTTCCCGTCAAGAAGGTGAAAGCTTGGTCTGGCTGGGAAGTTCACGGAAGTGTGAGTGCTCCGATTGTCGATTACAGTTACTGGAAAATTGGCCGAACCTATCAGCGAAGCAATAATCCCAATTCGGCCCAGCGCTTCGTGCTGCCCGATGGAACTTTCGTATATGCCAACGGCTCAGGCGAAATTACTCCAGACAAGCCGATAGTGTCTACCCAACTTTACCAGCTAGGGCTTAACCGGCAGACGAGTTGGGGAGGACTGTGGCGGTTTTCCGTGGGCTATTACCGCTCCGTTTTCCGGATGAGGGACGATGATTTTACGGACCTGCAAGCTGAAGAAGTCCGAACTTTTGACAATGATCGGGAACACGCGATCATGACGGAGGCGGGTTTTCATTACGTATTCATGCGCCGCCGCCGCTTACGCCCCTACGTGGGCGCACACCTTACGGTATTCCCTTACTACGATGGTGTAAGTACCACTTCTTTCATCGAAGGCAATAGCCGCCAAGTTGGTTTAGTAGAACGGTTTTCCAGCACGGAGTATTTCCCCCCTTATTTGGACCTTTCGCTTACTGTAGGGTTTCAGTACCAGATCAGCGAACGCCTAACCGCAGGAGCCTTCCTGTGGGCGAATGGCGGTGCTGATCTCTGGTTAGACGCTCCTTTGGGCGTGGAAGTACGCTATTCTTTAAAGAAACGACCACGACACCAGGCCCGCTACGTTCCAGATTAACCGACAACCGACAACCGACAACCGAAAGCACTCAAGGCGCGGCCGCAGGTGCAGAGAAGGTTTCTAAGAAATAGATGCCCAACGGCGTTGTACCTTTGCTCCCGTTATATGGCTTATCTGCTGTTTTACTGTATTCTCCTGCCGCTGAGCAGGCTAAATTTATCGCTGCTTTACGGCATCGGTCGGCTATTCTACTGGTTGGGGTATCGTGTATTCAAGTACCGCCGAAAGGTTGTTTACACTAATATTCGTCACTCTTTCTCTGACTGGACGGAAGAAGAGGTGGACGCACAGGTGGCGAAGTTCTATCGCTACTTTTTTGATACTATCGCAGAATCAATTAAGCTGTTCTCCATGTCGGAAGCAGAGGCAAAGCAACGTTGCGTTGTTGAGAATCCTGAGCTTTTGGTGCCATACGCTGAAGCAGGGGAGAGTGTAATAGTCTGTGGAGCACATTATGCCAACTGGGAAATTGCTGCACTGTCGTTCCCTTTACAGTTCAAACCATTTACCGTAATGGGGATTTATTCTCCGCTGAAGAATAAAACGCTCGATGGCCTAATCCACGGCAACCGCCGTAGAACGGGTACCCACCTGGTTTCCCGCCGTGTTGTAGATGAGTATTTTGAGGAAAAACCACTTGACTTAGCGATGGACTTTTTTGTGGCGGATCAATCACCTAGCAATGCGGCTTGGTATAAAGTTCATTGGACTCACTTTTTGAACCGAACAACCAGCTTTGTCATGGGGCCTGAACGCTACGCTGTACGGTATAACCGGCCCGTTTTTTACGCAACATTGCGCATGGTAAAGCGGGGGCACTATGTTGCTCGCCTTCATCCGATAACAAGTGAGCCTCGAAGTACAGCGCCTGGCTTCATCACCGAAGCTTTTGCACGTAAGCTGGAAACAGAAATTGAACGTGATCCAACGCCCTGGCTTTGGACCCACCGCCGCTGGAAACGAGGCGTTGCGCCCGAGGCCGAGGCCGCGCTGGAAGACAAGGATTGGATTGCGGGGGAGTATGATAGATTGATAGATTGATAGAAGGTAGATTGATAACCTATAAATCTACCTCCTATCAATCTAAATATCGGAGCACTCCCTTATCCATAGGCGTCCAAATTGCGGTCTTCACGCCAATGCGTCTTAAGCCGGTGTTTACCCAGGAATTACAGGTCTTGAACATTGAGTAATTTCCATTGGCTTCGTAGAAGCGGTCGCGTTCGGTATAACCTTTACCAACCAGTTCGGTAATCTGGCCGGCAGCATCTGTTTGGAAGGTGGCCATGATGTATACCCATAGCTCATTAAGTTGTTGGTCCGTAAGGTTGATTAAGGACCAGGTAGCATTAACTGTACGGTGCTCAGTTACGTGCATAGCAGTGGGGCTGGGCAGAAACATTGCCTTAACGGCTACTTTGGGGCTTAGTTCTGCCCAGGTAGGCGTGTCTAGGTAGAAGCCTTTATCTCCCCAGCCAATGGCCAATAGCTGTGTGTCAGAAGCGTAAGAGAGTTGATTACGTAACTTGTCTGGTACCATCTCGATGGGGAAGACCAGATCGAGGTGCACGCCGTTAGAATGTGCGTAAATTCGCTTCGGTCTTGGTTCTTCTGACTGTTTCGTATTTACGGGTATGTAAGAGAGCAAAAAGGACAAGGCTACATAGATGCCGAGGAAAAGAAAAAACCAAGCCAGGACTTTTCCAAAAATCAGGAGTGCACGCTTCATACGGCTAAAGGTAGGCGCTATGTCATTAATTTTCCTTGTGCCTCCTAGTTCGATCCCAGAGTTTCCTGCGGAACGCCCGTTCTACGTCGGGAAGCCGGATGACCTTCGTAGCCGGAATCAGTTGAAGGTATTTCTCTTCTGCTTCCAGGCTAAGGGCCAGCATCTGTTGCCTGCGGGTACGACGCTGTAGAAGCTCAGCGCGCGCTTCTTTTTCGGTTAGGTCTTTAGTCGCGTGCATAGTACGCTCACGGTGAGAAGGCGTTTTTTTGCCATTGACCATGCGCTGCTCATAGTCCCAGTAAACGGGGAAAAAGGCAGTGGCCTGCTTTGGGGTTAGTTCCAGTTCTTCGGTAATGAAGGCCTGCCGAGCGGCTTTGATCCGAGCGAAGCGTTCGGTCCGTTGTTCAGCCCTGGTTCGTTCGGAGTGGTCTCCACGTTTATGGTCCTGACGGCCAGGCTGAGCAGCAATGGTCGTAGTGCAAAAAACAAAAAGGATGAAGAGTAACTTAGTCATTGGAGTCGAAGTTGGAGGTCTCATTGGCGTAGAGTTCTGTCTCGAAGTTGTCGAGATTATCGGCGATGTAAGCTTCGATGTCGGAGGCATCGATATCGGCGAGCAACTCTTCACTCGCCGGCACGGTCTCGAATTCAGCGAGTTGCCCTTTGTTTGTTGCGCCAGGCCAGAAAATAAAAGTTGCGATGAGCAGAAGCACAAAAGATGCAGCCAGGCTTAGCCACTTCCGATTGATGCCTACGGTACGTGCAGATTGTTGACCAGCCTGGATGCTGCGTTCAGCCAATGCTTCAAAATAAGCAGGATCCGGAGTGCGGAAACCGTCGCCGTTTTTTCGAAGCTCGGCCAGGTGGCCGTAGCGTTCATGGTCTTCGTTATTGGACATATGCTTTGAGTTGTGATTCAATTTTTTTTGCGGCCAGGTGATAGCTGGCTTTTAGTGCGCCTTCAGAAGTACCGGTAATTTCAGCAATTTCGCGGTAGGGTAAGTCATCAAAATAGCGGAAACTGAAAACGGCTCGTTGCTTAGGAGGCAAAGTCGCAAGGGCACGTTGTAGCTGGGCCTGGGCGGCATCGCCGTCAAAGTACGAATCTGCCTCCAGATGCCGGCCGGCAATGTCACTAGGTGCTTCGGCACTGAACCGGGCGTTGCGGCGCTGATTGCTGCGCAGCCAGCTTAGTGCTTCGTTAGTCGCGATTCGATAAAGCCAGGTGCTCAGTTTACTATCTCCACGAAATTTCCCCAGGTTGCGGTACACCTTCACGAAGGTGTTTTGCAAGACGTCGTCAGTATCTGCTCCTGAGTGCAGCATCCGTAGCAAGTGACGGTGCAAGGCGGGCCCGTAGCCGCTTACCAGCTTGCGGAAAGCCGCGTCACGTTGACGTAGGTCATTGAGTTCTCCGAGCAGGATGGCTTCTTCGGTTGGAGGGGTCATTCATTAGGTTGGACGTTTGGCTGCGCGATAAGGTTTATTCCGGCACTGATGTTTTTTTGGCGGGAACGCAGGTGCAAGGGAAGGTTGATGGGATTCTAATTGAATAAGCACGACTCATGCCCCTCCTGGCTACCTAAGTAGTTGAGAGGAGAAATTGAATGTTTCGGAACCAACCACACTGGCACGGAAATTGTAAAGAATAGGTAATCAATCCATTTACCTTGGTCCAGACCAAACTAGCTAAAGCTTTACTCTCTCCCTTCTCGCTGCTCTACGGCCTGGGCGTGAGCTTTCGGAACTGGACCTACGAGCGCGGCATCCAGAAGAGCATTTCGTTCTCCGTGCCGGTCATTAGTGTCGGTAATCTAACGGTAGGCGGTGCTGGGAAAACGCCACATATTGAATACTTGATCCGGGGCTTGGAGCCCTACCTGAACATTGCAACCCTTAGCCGGGGCTATCGCCGTAAGAGTAAAGGCTTCATCCATGTACAACCCCATATGGACGCCAATATGGTAGGTGACGAACCACTACAGTATGCCCGTAAATTTCCTGATCTTACCGTCACCGTAGCTGAAGAGCGTGCCTTCGCTATTCCAGAAATTATGGCACGTAAACCGGATACGCAGTTGATTTTGCTTGATGACGCCTTTCAGCACCGTGCTGTAAAGCCCGGCCTGAACGTTCTGCTGACCACCTTTGACAACCCCTTCACCCAAGATTATCTTTTGCCCAGCGGCCGCCTACGGGAGTGGCGCTCCGGCTACGAACGAGCCGACATCATCATCGTATCCAAATGTCCACGTGACTTAGATCGCGCCACTGCGGATGCACTGATCTCAGAAATTGAACCGCTTCCCCACCAGCGTGTATTTTTTAGTTATTACGACTACGCTGCACCCTACTATATGCTCGATCATCGTTACCGGCTGAAGATGGAAGAAAACGTAAGCGTGCTCCTGATTTCTGCTATTGCAAATACGGACTACTTGCTCGAACATCTCCACCGGCAAAGCCCCCATGTACAAACACTGGATTACGAAGACCATCACTATTTTGATCGCCGAGACCTGGGGAACCTGAAGCTCCGCTTCGACGAGATGCCTGGTAAGCATAAGGCCATCATCACTACCGAGAAAGATGCTACCCGCTTAGAACTGCATCGGGACTATATTGTCAAAGAGCAGCTGCCAATATTTGTGCTGCCGTTAGCCGTTCGCTTCCATTTTGGTGAAGGGCCTGAATTCGATACGCTTGTGCGGGATTATTTACTGGAGTTTAAGGCTTGACAATGTCGGGATAGTTGAGCGGTGGCCGCTATGTTACCAGACGTTCGAGGTGAGTGCGCGCAGCGCATCGAACGGCATTTGCGGTAGCACTACCCACTAAAAACTACCTACTAATTACTACCTTCGCCCCATGCTACTTCGCAACGCTAAAATTGTAGACCCCAATGGCCCGAATCATGGCAAAATACTCGATCTTCGGATCGAAGCTGATCTACTGTCTGAACTTGGCGAAAGCCTGAAAATAAAAGATGGCGAAGAAGTTTATGACATCGACGGTTTACACGTAAGCCCCGGCTTTAAGGACCTGGGCGCCTACCTCGGTGACCCTGGCCACGAAGAACGGGAAGACATCGAAAGTCTGCGTGCCGCCGCCGCAGCTGGAGGCTACACGTCCGTTGCGGTATTGCCGAATACCGACCCCGTCCGGCAATCGGTGGCTGACGTCGCTTACCTGCTCCGTTGCAACGGTGGCCACCCGACGGATCTCGCCCCCCTCGCTGCGCTGAGCAAAAACCTAGCGGGCAAGGACATGACGGAGATGTTGGAACTCAACGATGCTGGCGTGTTAATCTTTACTGATGGGCCTAAGCGCCGTGTCTCAGGAAGTTTGCTGAAGCGAACCCTGGAGTATTCTCGGGTGCGAGACCTCGTAATTATGGTGGCTCCGTATGATGAGACGCTTGTTCCTGATGGACAAATGCATGAAGGCGAGGTTAGCACCAGTCTTGGCTTGCGGGGCATCCCAACGATGAGTGAGACCATTCCGCTGAAAGCGGCGTTGGATATTCTTGACTATACCGAAGGCATCATGTACGTTCACCTGCTTTCCACCGCAGCGGGCGTAGCTGAGGTGAAACGGGCTAAGGCTTTAGGGTTGAACGTTCGTGCAACCGTTGGTGTGCACCACTTACAGTTCACCGATGCGGAGCTTTCTAGCTTCGATCCAAACTTTAAAATGCTGCCGCCGCTGCGCGGCGAGGCCGACCGGCTCGCGCTCATTGAAGGGCTTAAAGACGGTACCATTGATGCGATTGTGAGCAACCACGTCGCCCGCCACGGCGAAGAGAAGGATCTGGAGTTCTCGTATGCCGACTTCGGGGCATTAGGCCTGCAAACAGCCTTTCGCCAGGCATTGTCGGCGTTGAAGGGACACCTTAGCCTAGATGAGATCGTTGGTAAGTTCTCCATCGGTCCTGCATTGCTCCTTGGTTCCAATCCTTTGCACCTGCGCGCCGCCGCCCCCGCAAACCTTACGCTCTTTGTGCCCGATGGTGAAAGTGAATTTACCGCAGGGGAAGTGAAGGGCAAAACCAGTAACAGCCCATTAATTGGTAAAACCCTAATTGGTAAGATTCATGGTGTAATCAATAATGGAATAGTGAACTGGAATACTTAGGCACGCACTTAGAGATGCCGCATAAACCAATAAGTTATTTATACAGCGTCCCTTAAAGCGTAGTCCACAAGACTAATATTACCTTTGCCCTATGGAGATTAGCGTCGTAGTACCATTGTTTAACGAAGAAGAATCCTTGCCTGAACTCACGGCTTGGATCGATCGTGTGATGAAGGCCAACGACTTTAACTATGAGGTCTGGATGATCGATGACGGCAGTACGGATAATAGTTGGAACGTAATACAAGAACTACGCGAAAAAAATGTAAACCTAAAAGCCATAAAGTTTCAGCGGAACTATGGCAAGAGTCCTGCACTTTACGTCGGCTTCAAGCACGTAACTGGTGACGTAGTCATTACGATGGATGCTGACCTTCAGGATAGCCCCGACGAAATACCAGAACTCTACCGTATGGTAAAAGAGGATGGCTTTGATCTGGTTTCCGGTTGGAAGCAAAAACGACATGACCCAATTGGCAAAACGCTGCCCTCCAAGTTTTTTAATTCGGTAACCCGTAAGGTCAGCGGTATTAAGTTGCACGATTTTAATTGTGGGCTAAAAGCTTACCGCCGAAATGTAGTTAAATCCATCGAAGTCTACGGAGACATGCACCGCCACATGCCACTTTTAGCTAAATGGGCGGGCTTCAAGAATATCGGTGAAAAAGTGGTGGAGCACCGGGCACGTAAGTACGGCTACTCTAAATTTGGAGTCTCCCGCCTTGTAACCGGATTCCTGGACCTCCTTTCCCTCATGTTTGTCGGTAAGTTTGGTAAACGACCTATGCACCTCTTTGGCACATTAGGCACGCTTATGTTTCTCGTAGGCCTTTGTAGCCTCCTTTACATTGGAGGCGTGAAATTGCACGCATTGGCCAACAATATCCCTCGCATCCTCGTGGTAGAAAACCCTTGGTTTTATATTGGCCTTACCAGTATGTTGCTCGGTACCATTCTGTTTGTGACCGGCTTTTTGGCCGAGTTGGTTTCACGATCCAGCTCGGACCGGAACAACTATTTGGTGGAGGAAATAGTAGGTAGAGAGTAGTAGGTGATGCTCCCGCACGAGGCAGGCGTTATAGACTCCCGCTCGAATCAATTGTTTGTCTAGATTAATGACCAAACCTAAGGAATATTACTTGGCGCACACGCAGGTGCAAAATTAGTTTAGGGAGCAACGTTGGAAGCCTGAAAAGTTTGTTTCCTGGCTGATATTACCACAATACATCCGATCTTTGCCACGCTAATCATATTTACACGTCTGTCTCACCTGCTACTCCTATCAATTGCGGCAGCACTACCCACTATCCACTACTTTCTACCCACTACTTAATTTATGCTAAAAGTCTACGATGACACC
>CAYPIM010000015.1:0-12965 GCA_964410795.1 uncultured Lewinella sp.
TTTTTTGCGAAAAAGAAGGCCTCCGGCAGGAAAGGTTAGAAAAGGTGAATAATGCTGACCCCAGGGTTTGGGTAGAGGGTTTTATGACACTGTAAACTTGTGTGCTCACCGTAGAGTTGAACTCCGAGGAAAGCTGTGCAGTAGCGAACGCTTGCTCAAAAGGAGCTTCATTATCATTTTATAAGGAGCCCTGAAGTTATCAAAAGCGGGCACTTTCGTTAGCTCACTCCAATTCCAAAACGATCATGTCTGCAAGTTCCGGCGCCCCACCGTGGTTGCCACAACCACTGGCCATAACCAGCTTCCCTTCATGATGTATGATCCCGGTGCCATGGCGGCCACGGCTCAGAGAATCAAGCGAACGCCATTTCCCCGAAGCGACGGACAGCGCCTCCACCTCGCTATGCGCAACAACCTGGTCTTTTGATTCTCCGCCAACGACGAGGATGTCATCATTGAGAACAATGGCTGCATTACCAGCCCGGTGCGTAGGCAGCGTATCGGAAAGTGTCGACCATTCACCGGTATCGAAGTCATAAACGTCTACTTCACCGATGGTGTTAGCGAAAGGATTGGTGGCCGCAATGGTGGTCCGGCCGGCAAGTGAGTAAAGCTTGTTATTATGGACAACCGTCTGAAAATGGTCCCGGGCGCGGGGCGCATCGGGAAGCTTGCGCCATTCTTTGGTTTTGAGGTCGTACTCGTCGAACCAAGCAACGTGCCCGCCGCGGTGCCCGTCGGTGATGCCGCAAACGAGGTAGAGTTTTTCGTTGTGGATCACGGCACCGGCGCCGCCGCGTCGGCGGTCTGCAGGGATTTCGGATGAAGTACTCCAGGTGTCGGTTGCCGGGGTGTAGACGTGGATGTCCGGCAGGGGCGTTTCGCCTGGGTAGCCACCGGTCATTGCTCCGAGGAGGAGGATTTCATTGTTCCAGGTCACCGGCTGGAAGTGGTGGATTTCTACGGGCGGTTTCGCTCCGGTAGTCCAGCTTTGAGTCTTGCTGTCAAAGATGTCAACGGGCTTGATGCCTCGCCCCCCAAGGAGGTAGTATTTGTCGCCCAGGCCAATGAAGGCCGCCTCGTGACGAGCGGTGGGGGCAGACTTATCTTTGGCCGTTACTTCATGCCAAACAGCTGGAGGCTCAGGAACAGATGTTTCTGAAGCTTTGTTGGTCTCAGTTTGACACGAAAAGAATAGAATGGGTAGGAAAAGAATCAAATAGCGCATGGCGAAAGATACACTGATAAAGGAATATGCTGCCATGTCCAGTAAGCCAGAAACCTGTTTCCCTATTTACGCAAGTACTTCATCTTCCTGTCCCATCTTCTTCAGAATCCGGTAGTGGGAAGAAAGCGCGTCAAAGAAGGTAGGATTGTCATGATAAGGCAAACCGTGTTTGAGGGCAACCCGCTCTACAATTGGCGAAAGCGCGGGGTAGTGAACATGACAGATGTTTGCAAACAGATGGTGCTCGATCTGAAAATTCAACCCACCACAGAAGAAAGCCGCTAATTTGCTCTTTCTGGAGAAATTCGCAGTCGTATGCATTTGATGCACCGCCCAGGACTCTTCCATAGAACCTTCCTGGTTCGGCTCAGGGAAATCGGTTTCCTCAACGGCGTGGGCTAGCTGGAAGACTAAGCCTAGTACCAAGCCTTCCGCCAGGTGCATAGACAAAAAGCCTAGTACGAATTGCCACCAGGTGATGTCCATTACGATTAGTGGAATAACGATAAATAAGGTGTAGTACAACGCCTTGAAGAAAAACAGCTTGTAGTACTCCTTCCGGGGATGATTGGTATTGTCCGTCTGACCGATTTTTGACTGAAAGAACTTTACAAAGTCTTTCCTGAATACCCATGATAGCGAGGCCAGGCCATAAAGTGGGAAGGCATACAGATGCTGGTACTTCATGATCGGCTTTTTCTCCTCCAGCCGTGATAAACGAAGAAGGCCCGGAGCTACGTCTAAATCTTCATCATGGCCAGGAATATTGGTGTAGGTGTGATGAACTACGTTATGGGTGATCTGCCAGACGTAGGAGTTGGCACCCATCAGGTTGAAGCTGTAACCCAGTACTTTATTCACTGTTTGGTTGGCGGAGTAGCTGCCGTGAATGGCATCGTGGGCCACGTTAAAACCAATAAAGGCTTGGCACATTCCGATCAGAATCGCCAGCGCATAAGTCACTCCCAAGCTGAACTGACCAAAGACAATCAGAACGTAAAGCCCGACAAGCCCGCCCAGAAACAGAATAGTTTTAAGCACCATAGCCAGGTTAGCATTCCTGCTGATGTTGTTTGATTCGAAGTAGTTTCCAACCTCTGTTCTTACTTCTGCATAAAAGCCTGAAGTACTCTTTCTGTTGAATTTCAACTGCATAAGATCGCTTTGGTCCACCAGGGGTGGGTGTTGATATGAAGTTGCGAAGGTAATGCGCTGACAGTTAGTGCGTACATCTATCTGCAAATTCTATGGTTGATTCGTTTTTTTCGTTTTATTTAAAGCCAACAGATGACAGATTAGATCTTCTGCTTGCGACTAAGTCTTAAACAATTCACTGCACCTGCGGCCGCGCCTGCTTAGCTTAATAAGGTGACGATGCCGAAGCATCGCCACCTGTACTGATTTGTAGTCTAATTTGCCCTTTGTACAGCATTGATGCTGAACCGACCAGAATCGTACCAGCTGCGAAGCCAGTAAGTGCCTGCAGGTAGATTGCGAAGGTCGATTCTTTCGGAAACTCCGTTAGCCGTTACCTCTTTTACTATTTGTCCTTGTTGGTTGAATAGCTGCAGGCGGTTAAAGTATTCTCCTGCTGGCGCCTGAACGTTCACCAGTTGTTCGCGAACGGGGTTCGGGAAGACCTTTGCTGCAAGACTAGTAGGTTCTGCATCGGTTGGCACCAGGTCGAAGGCGATCCGATAGAGTTCGTAGTACTCACCGCTTGCCTCACGGCCCATAAAGTAGATGTCTTCTCCGGCAAGAGTAAAGTCGTAAGGGTGAGCGTCCCCATCGCCGGGGTTCAGGTTGATGATGAGCTCAGGGGTTAAACTTCCGGTACCCATGCGGTAGACTTCATACCCTTGTGGCCCGTTGGCGGCAAAGAAAATAGTTGTTTCAGCCAAGGTGTAAGCGCGCGGATTACTGGAAAAAGCTCCGGGGAAAATATCCGCCAGCATTCGGGTGTTTTCGGGTGTTCCGTCAGTAATCCAGGGTTCATTACCGTTCACGCCGTCGTTGGCGTTAAAGAGCAGAAAATCTCCGAAACGAGTCGCTAATCTACTTGGTGCACCAAGCCCGCTACCAGGGTTGATGTCGGCAAGGGGAACAACCGCTCCCGACCCAGGAACAGCTACGTGCCATTCCTGACCTACAGACGAGGAAAGAGCCGTGAAGATCAGGCTGCCATTTGCTACGTAAAACCGGGTATTAGTAGACGAAGGTACGGCGTTATCGAAAGCCAAGACCTCGGGGCTGGAAGGGTTGGCAAAAGAGAAGAACAGGATGCTACTCTCCAGCGTAAAGGGATTCAATGATTCCACAAAGACTCCTGTTTCGCCTAACGCACGGGGAACTTGTTCAGAATCGGTTGGGATGGTCATGACTTCGGTCGCTGAATCATCGAAGATCAATGTATGACCGGCACCATCAGCATCAACGTAGCTGAAGGAAAACCCTCCGTCGGCAAAGTAGCGGGGGAACCCTTCTGATAGCGCATCCTCCGGGGCAAGTGGGCTAACGAAGAGCCCGCCAGAACTAACCTTAATGGAAGAGTATGCTCGTGGTGACGAAGCTCCGTCTGGTTGAAAACGGGATATCAAAGTTGAGTCGTTAAGACGGAAAAGCCTCTCCGGGAGATAGCCGTTTTCGTTGATCGACAGGCTATCAGAACTAATGGAAACAGGAGAGACTCCTCCGTTTTCCAACTTTGATATTTGGTAGCCATCCGCAAACGAATCATTATCATCGCTGAGGTAAAAGAGGTCA
This sequence comes from uncultured Lewinella sp., assembly GCA_964410795.1. GTDB lineage: Bacteria > Bacteroidota > Bacteroidia > Chitinophagales > Saprospiraceae > Neolewinella. Next base: position 3,992 of record CAYPIM010000015.1, read on the forward strand.
TTACCAAACTGACCTATGAAGGACGTGATCCCCCGCTGAGGGTTGCGAGGGTCAACTAAAGGCGAGAACGCATCGGCAACCGGATCGTAGGTGAGAATAGAGTCTAGACTAACAGTCAACAAGTCTTCACCAGGGGCGTAACCATTAAGTCTGGCGGAAGAGCTTGAGAAGCCAGTGCGATAGTTGCTGATCAGATCTGGAGCATCAGCGCCTGCAGCCCAACGGTACAAGCCCAGCGGCTGGGCATCGGTATCGGTGTTGATGAAGTACAGGCTACCGTTCAGCGCTGCCAGCGGAGAATATAGAGGAGAGAAAGTTTCCGGAAAGCTAAAGGCCGCTGAATCCCTAAAACCGGTATTACGGTTGACGCGGAAGATGAAGCCTTCATCTTCTTTACTGCTGGCGTAAAAATTCTCTTCGTCGATGTTCAGCCAATAAGAGCCGTAACCATTTCCGGTTTCGGCCGGTCCATCCAGAATGGCCCGGACTTCAGGCGCTTCCATACCACTACTGAAGGCATAGAGTGCCAAATCCGTTTCGGGGCGGCGGTTCAGGAAAAAGAGCGTATCTCCTTCAATTACAGAAAGGTATTCGTCTAAAGCTAAGGTGGTTCCCATCGTTTGGTTGTTAACCAACAGGCCTTCCAACTCAAGGCCATTGTCTCCCTGTACGCGATAAAGGTCTACTCCGTTGCCTGTGTCCGTCCTGCCCGCAAAAACATAGAGTGAGTCTTGAAAAGATACGAAGTCGATCTGGTCGTATAATTCGAAAATAAAGAATGGGTCCGGTACGGTCGGCAGGTTAATTGGGGTAATTACGAAGGTTTCCTCATCGATCCGAAAAATCTGATTGTCAGGATTGTCATCGCGTCTTCCATAGGCATAGAAAGCGCCATCAAAATAACCGATGGGGTTAAAGCTGGTACGGAAAAAACCCTGATCTAAAATGAATTGACTAAAACCCTCGCCAAGAATTCCGAGTTCGGAGGAAGGAGCATCGTAGATGTAGAAAACCTGTTCGCTGTTATCAATGATGCTAATCATCAGGCTATTCTCACCAGCCACGAGATGTGTTCCAGACTCACGGAAAAAAGTCAGCATGCTGGCAACGAACTGTGTGCCCTCGGGGGTGCCGTCAGTACGCCACAATTCTGCGACCTCCGAATCAAACTGATTAGGCCTTTGGCTAAGTGGTAAGCCGCCAACGACAAAGTAAATGCTGTCGTTGAAAGCAACCATTTCGGAGAAAGTTAAATTCGGTTTGGAGAGCAACAGCGTTGCCTCATCACCCTCAATACTGTACAAGTTGCCACCACTGGCCAAATCACGCTGGACCGCAAATGTTTTATCCCCGACGTTGAAAACGTTGGGGATGTTGTTTGCGGTGAGCCCGCCTTGCCATTCCGTAATGTCGGGGTCCAAAATTGGGGTTGGTGCCCCCGTCTCAGGGTCAAGTCGGGAAATCAGGCCCGCGCCGTCGTTCCCGTAAAAGGTTCTGAAAGAGCCGTACAGCGTGCCAGAAACCGACTGTACGCCGGTGATGCTGCTTTCACCGATAAGCCCGAAGTTGAAGTCAGAAACCCTAACGGGTGTTTCTTGCGCAAACAGGTGTGTTACTGTTGGCAAAATTGCCAACAATAAGAAGTAGCGAAACATCATGTTTTCTAATTAAAGAATAGTTAATTGATGGCACTGAACATTTGTCGGTGCTCAGTCTAAGATAGGTGATATATAGCAAATATAGACAGATAAGACAACATCCAGGCATCCGTCCCCTCCCGACAAAACCATTCACCCGCCAAACTCCCTAAACCTTTTTTCACCACCTTTGTCCTATGCCAATCCCTGAGACCGCTATATTGCTTTTTTCCCGCACGGCTTCCGCCGAGGCGGAGCGCAAGAGTTTTGGCGGTGGCGTGGCGGATCAGCGGATCACGAAAGCGCTCATTTCCCGGACGGAAGAGACGATTTCTATTACCGGATTGAAGCTTTTTCGTTCCGATGAAGCTTCGCAGCGGGGGCGTACTTTTGGCCAACGGCTGGCCAATGCTATGGAAGAAATTTTTGCCCAAGGCGTTGAACGCCTTTTGGTCGTTGGCAATGACTGCCCTCAAATTACTTCTTCGCACCTGCGCTCCGCCGCCCGAAAATTAGCTGCTGGGGAAAACGTAGTTGGCCCGGATCAGAGAGGTGGTGTTTGGTTGATTGGGCTGCAACGCGCTGATTTTGACACTGAAACCTTCGCCGAATTGGCCTGGGAAACCGATAAGCTCCATGAAGAGCTGATCAGCGTAGTACCAAACCACGCTAGCGCCACTAGCCTTAGTGACCTCAATTCTTTTGAAGACCTCAGCCGCCAGTGGTTTCTGCTGCGCCGACAACTTTCCGAGCTTTTTGACCTCCTGCTGCTCTCCGAAGCAGCTTTTGGCCCTTGCCTGGAACAGCCCGCATCCGTGGCTGTTCGCCGCCGTTTGGACCGGGGACCGCCGTGTTAAAACGCTTGCTACGACTAAAACCGTAGCCAGGGGTATGAAGTCCAACGGACTAACCATATATTTTTCCCCTTCCCCCTTCCCCCTTCTTCCTTTACTCCCTAAGTCTGTTTTATGCTTCGCATTCGCTTGCTGGCCTCCCTCGCGGGCCTGCTTTTTACCGTTGTCTTATCGGCGCAAAGTACCGTGTCTGGTACTGTTATTGACGCTAGTTCTAATGAACCACTGGTTGGTGCTTCCATCCTCGGCCCTGAAGGCATCGATGCAGGCACCGTAACGGACCTCAATGGTCAGTTTTCAATACAGCTGCCTGATATCGCCAATCATGTGAGGGTTTCCTACATCGGTTTTACTTCCATTAAATACGATTTAGGCGCGGACGCAGGTGCAAGGACGGGTCTAACCATCGCTCTCCAACCAGGAACGGCGCTCGGTGAAGTGGTCGTTACTGCCCTCGGCCTGAAACGAGACAACCGCGAACTGGGCTATGCCGTCCAGCAAATCGACGGCGAAGCACTCACGGACGTGCAGGCCGTTAACTTCCTCGATAATCTCTCCGGCCAGGTAGCCGGCCTGCGGGTAACTGCTGGCGCAACCGGCGTCGGCTCCACCAGCCAGATCGTGATCCGGGGGCAAACGTCCTTCACCAACAATAACCCACTCTTTGTGGTGGACGGTACGCCGATCAATAACAATACGATTGTTAACCTGACCAACGAAGCCGCTGCGGGCTTCCAGGAAGTTGACTTCGGTAACGGCGCGATGGAAGTCAATCCTGCCGACATCGAATCCGTCAGCGTGCTAAAGGGGGCCTCAGCCGCTGCGCTCTACGGAACCCGTGCCGCGAACGGTGTAGTACAAATTACCACCAAATCCGGAGGACGCAAAAAAGGCCTTGGCATCAGTTTCAACTCCAGTTTCACGGTGGATAATCCTTTTCAGCTGCCGGAGGTTCAGAATAAATTCGGCCAGGGCCAGGGTGGGCAGTTTGAGTTCGTCGACGGCCTCGGTGCCGGTACTTCGGACAACATCACCTACAGCTACGGCCCGGAGCTGGATGTTGGCCTGGAGATTCCTCAGTTTGACAGCCCGGTTACCCTGCCAGAAGGCATGGTCGTGCGCGGAGGAGACGTCGCCGTTCACGGTGGCCAGCCCATCTCCCCGACACCCTGGGTGAGTAATCCGGACAACATCACCGGCTTCTACGAAACCGGTACTACGGCCATCAACAGCATCGCCATCAGCGGTGGCGGAGACTTCGGCGGCTTCCGCCTCTCTGCCTCTGACCTGCGCTCCGACAGCTACATCCCCGGCGTAAACCTCAAGCGGAAGAACCTATCGGGTAAGTTCAACTTCCGCCCCACAGACAAACTGCGCGTGAACGCAAACATCAACTACATCAACTCTAACTCCGACAATCGCCCGGCTGCAGGGTACGGCTCCGAAAATATCGGGTACAGCCTCACTGCCTGGTACGGCCGGCAGACGAACACGGAAAGCCTGCGAGACTACTGGCAACCCGGACTAGAGGGCACCCAACAGTACAGTTTTAATTATACCTTTTTCGACAATCCGTTCTTTATTCTGCACGAGAACCGCAACAGCTTCAACCGGGATCGCCTCTTCGGAAATATCTCCGCCAGCTATGAGTTTAGCCCAGCGCTGAAGGCAACCATTCGCTCTGGTATGGACTACAGTGACGAAACCCGCCAGTTCCGCCGCAACTTTAGCACCAATCGCTTTAGTCAGGGAGGCTACGCGGAAAACGATGTCTTCTATCGCGAAATCAACACCGATTTCCTGCTGGACTACCGACCAGATATTAGCGGGGTCTTCAGCGTAAACCTCCTCGGTGGTGCGAACCGATTAGATCAACAGGCGCAGAACACCCAGAGCCAAGCCCTAACGCTGGCCCAGCCGGGCATTTTCCGTCTTAGTAATGCCGCCAGTCCGGTGGAAATCTTCGATCAGGTTGCAAATAAGCGCATCAATAGCGTTTATGGCCTGGCGAAGTTTGGCTACAAAGACTTCCTTTTCCTGGATGTGACCGGCCGCAACGACTGGTCTTCTGCCCTCGCTACGCCAACGAATGCGGACAACACGAGTTTTTTCTACCCATCCGTGAGCCTGAGCTTCTTGCCTAAGCGGGTCTTTAGCTTACCGGACAACGTGAGCTTTTTGCAACTCCGGGCCAACTGGGCGCAAGTGGGGAACGACACTGACCCGTACCGAACGAGTTCCACCTTTGTGGCGCAGACGCCTTTCGGTGGTCAGCCGACTTTCTCGGAGCAAGCTGTGTTGGCTGCACCAGGTCTTTTGCCCGAGAGAACCACCAGTGCAGAGATTGGCTTCGATGCCCGCTTCCTGGATGACCGAATTGGGCTTGACGTAACCTACTACAACCAGACGACTGAAAACCAGATTCTTAGCTTACCCGTTCCACTATCCTCCGGCTACCGCGAGCAGATCGTAAACGGCGGCAAGGTGAGTGCAAATGGCCTTGAAGCCGTGCTGAGCCTTCGCCCGGTCTGGAACAATAAGATCAAGTGGACGAGCCGTTTCAACTTCAGCACTAACCGAGCTACGGTAGACGAGCTACCGGACGGTACCGACCGTTTTACGTTGGCCTTTAGCCGGGTGTACAACTCGGTGAACCAGACGGTTTTCTTCATCGTCGAAGAAGGTGGAGAGATTGGCGACATTTGGGGTACGGGCTATCTCCGTAACGATGCCGGAGATTTGGTCTTAAATGCCAGCGGCGGCTTCATCGCAGATAATAACCTCAAGAAATTGGGCAACGCCAACCCCGACTTTATCCTCGGCTTTCAGAACAACGTTCGCTTTGGCAACTTTGACCTTGGCGTACTGCTGGATTGGCGACAGGGTGGAGAACTCGTCTCCCGTACACTTGCACTGGCGGGTGTCGCTGGTCAGCTAGAAGAAACGGTTGACCGTCCGGCAGAAGGATTTGTGATCGAAGGTGTACAGAACACTGGTACCAGTGATAATCCTGTCTACGAACAGAACACTACACCAGTCTCGGCCGAGAGCTTCTACCGCAGCTTCTACAACCGCAACCACGAGGAGAATAACGTCTACGACGCGAGTTACCTCAAGATTCGGGAGGTTTCATTGACTTACCGCCTTGGCCAGAAGCAACTTGACGGCACTCTCCTGAATGGACTGGGCAGTATGAGCATCAGCCTGATCGGGCGCAACCTCTATGCCTTCTCTGAAATCCCCCACTTTGACCCTGAACAGTTTGCAATCCAGGGACAGAACATCGTTGGCGGGGTAGAGGATATTTCTTACCCCTCTGCGCGTTCCTTCGGGTTAAACTTAGGGGTGGAATTCTAGGTCGTCGGCCGACCGGGTTGAAGGTTCGCGCTCAAGCCAATTTATCTGTTACCTGGTTTGACCGACAACCGACAACCGACAAGCTTCCCCTGCACCAGCGTTCGCGCCAAAAAATATAACTAACAATGAAGAAGCTAAGCCTCCTTTTATCCCTTTCTCCCTTTCTCCTCTTATCCCTTACTCCTTTTCTCTTTTTCCTCGCTTGCACCAAGGATTTCGAGGCCATTAACACGAATGAAAACGCTCCGAGCGAGGTACAGCCCGAACTACTGTTGCGACAAGTAATCTATGGCTATGGCGACGCTATGAGTTACGAAGGTTTCGTAGCTGGCAATCTGTTGAGTCAGCATTTTTCGATGATCGACTTTAACCTCTTCGATCGGCATGCCCTCAACTCGCCGCAGGAAGGCGGTAACCCCTGGCCAATTCTGTACACGAACCTCCGCGACAATGAAACGATCCTGGAACTTAGCCGAGCAAATCCGGCCCAATCTGTATATGAAGGCCCAGCGTTAGTGTTGAAGGCTTACTTGGCCATGACCCTAACGGATATGTTTGGGGATGTCCCTTATTTTGATGCATTCTCTGGCCGTTCCGCTGGCGTTACCACTCCGAAATACGATACGCAGGAAGACATTTACAATGCTGAAAACGGTATTTTGGATAACCTCGAAAAGGCCGTTCAGGCAATAGATGCTTACCAAGGTGCCGTGCCGTTAAACGGGGATATCCTTTTTGGCGGAGACTTGGAGGCATGGGCCCGTTTCGCAAACAGTTTACGGATTAAGGCAATGATTCGGATCTCCGGTCAGCAAGACCCCGGGAGTGAAATTCAGGAGATCGTAAATATTGGACGGTATTTACAGGGCAATAGCCAGAATGCTACTTTTGACTTCACCGCAGGCCCTCCCAACAGCTACCCCTTCGCTACGGCACGGATTGGTATTTTCAACGTATTTCTCATGTCAGAGACCGCTGCGGAAATTCTTACCCCCCTCAACGATCGTCGCCTCGGCGTTTTATACCGCCCAAGTGCGGCCAACAATGACTTCAACGGAATCATCAATGGTATTGATGCGGCCAGCGCGATTGTACCGGATAATTTCGCCCGCCCCGGAAGAATCTTTCGCGAAAATACCGGTGACCTGGACTTCAACTACCTGACTGCCTGGGAGACCAACTTCCTACTTGCCGAAGCCGTCGTTAAAGGCTACTTAAGCGGAGATGCAAAAACCTACTACGACCTGGGGGTGAACCAGGCTTTTGAGTTTTATAACGTTCTGCCCGCCGAGTCGTATCTGAGTGTTGCCCCAACCGCCTACGATGAAACTCGCGCTCTGGAACAAATCATTACGCAGAAATGGATCGCCAATATCGGTAACGCCTACGAAGGATGGGCCGAGTGGCGGCGGACGGGATTCCCCGCCCTCAAGCCAGTAGAAGCCAGCCTAAATGGCGGCCTTTACCCCGTCCGGATGCCGTACCCCAGCGATGAACAAGCCCTGAATTTTGAGAATTACCAGACCGCCGCAGCTGCTACGCAGGATAATTCAGTGAATGTCCCCGTCTGGTGGGATGTGGATTAAATGAGCGAGGGGCTGTGCCCCGAGAAGAACCTTGCATTAAGGAAAGACATATAATATTCTTCTCGGGGCACAGCCCCCGCCCACATAAGCTTAAAGCATGAGTTTCGACAACCTCACCTTACTCCAGTGGTTACTGGTAATCGCCTCCAGTTTGTTACTATTTGCCGTAGCGCCTTTGGCGCGTACCACCGCAGAATTCTTCGGTGGGCGGAAGAAAGATCGTATGCCTTCTACCATTGCGCTCATCAGTAGCCTGGTGATTAGTTGGCTGTTTGCAAAGTCGATTACAAACGCAGCTAACCTTGGGTTAGCTTTCGGACTGGTGGGCGGAGTAGCCTATGCGGCTTACTACCTGGGCTTTGCCGTTGCGGGCTGGGTAATCTATAAAATGCGGACAAAAGGCGGGTTTAAGAGTATTCACCATTTTCTGGAAACGCGCTTTGGGAAGTCGGCAATGGTATTATTTTCCTTATTAATATGTTTTCGGTTGTTTAATGAGGTTTGGTCGAATACAATGGTGATTGGTAGCTATTTTGGTGGGGTAGAGGATGTGGCTTATTACGTTGCCATTCTTGTGTTTACGGCATTAACGTTGGCCTATAGTTTGAAGGGCGGAATGTCTTCTTCTATTCTTACTGATGTAATTCAAATGGTGTTTTTTGGTATACTGGTCACGGTGATTTTATTAGCAATTTTACCGAGGATAGAATACGATGTCACACCAGTCTTAACTTCCGGAGAATGGACATTGGCAACCGGAGGAAATCTATTACTAGTAGCCATTCTCCAGAGCTTCAGCTATCCGTTTCACGATCCGGTGATGACGGACCGAGGTTTTTTGAGTGATCCGAAATCTACCCTGAAAGCTTTTTTGTGGGCGGCGCCCATTGGTTTTTTGTGCATTGTCTTATTCAGTGTTGTTGGCATTTATGGTGGCATTGCTGGCGTCGAGGGGCAGGCTCCGGTAGCGGTGGCTAAGCTGCTTGGCGGGCCAATATTATTGGTGATGAACTTCATCATGATCACCTCGGCGGCGAGTACGCTGGATTCCACGTTTACTAGTTTTTCCAAGCTGGCGGTCATTGATTTAGGGGCGGGTGCGCAGGTGCAAGGAAAGCTTTTGGAGGGCAAGCTGCCGGACGAGGAGATCGCCCCATCCGTAGTTGGGCAAGTGCCTGCGGTAAGCGTCACGTACGGCCGCCTGGCGATGGTCGGCATCACCGTTCTCGGCACTATTCCCGTTTTCCTGAACCCAGCAATCCTTTCCGCAACTACAGTTTCCGGAGCGATGGTGGCTGGCCTTGCCCCGGTTTTCTGCCTCTGGTGGGTGAAGGCGCCGCCACTGAGCTACTGGCTCTCCGTTGGCTTCGGTTTGCTCTGTGGTTTTCTTCTTGTGCTCGGGTACTGGCCTGTCTGGCTTACGGTTTCTACCGGGAAATACGCTGATTTGCTAGGGGTGACGCTTGTGGAGGTTGTGGGGTGTTTTGGGCTTTACCTGCTGCCGCTTATTTTCGGAAATCAACAACGGACAACGGACAAC
>CAYPIM010000015.1:13065-25925 GCA_964410795.1 uncultured Lewinella sp.
GGACAACCGATAACTGACAGCTAAGCCTTAAATTCGCTCGGTATGTCCAACGAATCTCTCCTGAGCTGGCCAGAATTCACCCGCGTAGACATGCGCGTAGGCACTGTTATTTCTGCCACACCCTTCCCTGAGGCGCGCAATCCGAGCTATATTCTGGTCATCAACTTCGGCCCACTGGGCCAACGCAAGACCTCTGCGCAGGTAACCGATCTTTATCGCCCTGCCGAGCTTGTAGGCCGCCAGGTCATTGCCGTTGTCAACTTCCTGCCGAAGCAGATCGCTAATATGATGAGTGAGTGTTTGGTGCTTGGCGCCGCCGGAGATGATAAGGCGGTTAATCTTTTACGTACGGATACACCGGTGGCTGATGGGACTAGAATTGCTTAGACAAACGCTTAGTTCGAAAAATTCTGTTCAATCCATTACCTGAAACCTTACCTTGTACCTGCGAACTCGCCCAAAATCATAGGGTGATTCTCAAAGAAAAAATTATGCAAAGAAGAAAATTCCTAGCTGCAGCAACTACCGCAGCACTACCATTAGCCATCGGCGCAAGTACGCTTAATACTGCCGCTGAGCCTCGTCACCTAATCGAACTCCGTACCTACGAAATCAAATTCGGAGGCAGTGGTGCTGGCGTATTAATGGATTACCTCAAGGATGTGTACAGTCCAGCGCTCGAAGGTCTCGGCTGTCCTAAGCCGCGCATTATGAAAGAGTTGGGGAATTCCGAACCCGCCTCTGTTTGGGTCCTCGTCAGTTATCCTAGTGCTGAGGTTTACCTCAAGGCGCAGCACTTAAACGCCGATCCTAACTACTTCCTTGCTGCTGCGAAGTATAATGCTGTACCTGCCGAAAAGCCCGTTTACAATCGCTTTACTACGCAATTGCTTCATGCTTTTAAGGGCATGCCTACGGTTGTAGACCCGGGCAAGGAAGCCGGTATTTTCGAACTCCGAACCTACGAGGGCTACAACGAAGATGCCGTACGTCGTAAAACGGCCATGTTCAACGACGAAGAGATTGAACTTTTCCATAAGGTTGGCCTCCACCCGGTCTTCTTTGGCAAAATGATTGCTGGTCCCTACTGCCCAAGCCTCGTCTACATGCTCCACTTCAAAGACATGGAAGAACGGAATGAGAACTGGGGGACCTTCCTTGCACATCCGGAATGGAAAGCCATGCTTACCGACGAAAAATACGCCAATACGGTATCTAATATCCGGAAGACATTCTTGGTTCCGGCGTAACCGACAACCGACTTTCTACCAAACCCTTTCCATAATAACGGTGTCAATCCGCTTTCCGCCAACAAATCCAATGCCAACCTGAGTGCCTACCATTCGGAAACCAAAGCCTTCATGAAAGCGGATACTGGCGCTGTTATTGGCCCATATTTTTGCCGTTAGATGGCGATAGCCAAGCGTATGCGCAACGGGCAAAAGCTCATCGTAAAGGTGTAAACCAATTTTTTGTCCCTGAAAACCAGGCGTAAGAAATACGGTTATTTCGCCGGCCAGAATGTAGCCGCCCCGATCGCTGTAGGGCTTCACGTAGGCGAAGCCGATAACTTCACCAGACGAAGCTTTTGCCACAAAGACGGCACAATTGTTGGCTTCGATGATTACTTGGTAATCTGCTGCTGACCGGGCTTCCAGTACCATGGTCGCGATGCCGAGATACTGGTTGAAAATAGCTGCTATTTGCTGTGCATCGGTGTTTTTTGCGGGGAGGATAATCATGTCAACCTAATTTACCGGATGATTCATCGTATCCAATATACCACGCTGCACTAAACGTTGGGTCTATCTGTTTCAGGTGATGTACGAGGTGAAATAAGTAGTCTTCAACCATATACCCCAGGCAACTTTCGGCACCGACTTCCACCTTCCGCATGGCCATCTTGTCGAAATCATGCTCGTGGGTTTTTCGGTTCATGAGTTCTTCTGGTAGGTAATGTAGCATTTCTGCAAGATGGAGCTGCGCGGACCGAAAGGTTTCGATTACCTCCGCAGTTTCGCGTTGCTGGTAGCCGTTGCGGATTACCCATTCTTCCTGGTTGTACCCAGCAAAACGTAGGTGGTCCTGGTCTGCAGCCATTAGAAAACGACGGTGATTGTTGTAGGCAGAATCCGTTAGATGACCAAGAATTTGGATGGGCGACCATTTTCCTGGAGCGAGTGGGGTACTCAGAAAATCGTCGTCGAACTTAACGAGCATTTGGGCGACGGCGCGCAGGATGCCATGTAGGGTTGAAGGTGCAAGGTTCATAAGCTGTATTTTGTCGACAAAATAGGTTTTCCCGTCGAGCCCTGCTCATTAATGGAGAACGAAATAAAGCATCCGGTCAAGAAAAGACACTTTATTACACTCCCGTTTCTTAAGGGACGCCGTAAGTTATTTGTACGGCGTCCCTAAACCTTCCCTTGCACCTGCTGCCGAGCCTGAAATTGACAAGGGGACAGCCCGCAAAGCGAACCGTCCCCCCTGTTTGGTAACCGTAAGATAGCAGCCATTTACTACTCCCTGACGAAGAGGTATTGTGTACTACCGCCGGTAGTAGAAGCATTGCCTTCACTGGGGAGTACCATAGCTTCCTGGTAGACCCAGCCGTTACTGATGAGGTAGTTGACGGCGTGCATCACGGAATTGAACCTGATCCGTTTGCCGTCATTGGGGTTGATTACTTCCATGCGTTGACGGCTGCCGCCACGGACGCTCTGGCCGTAGTCGATGAAGATGGTTACTTTATTGGAAAGGAATCTCTCCTGAGCGATCATCCGGATCATGGATACTTCCTGGAGGTTGTTGATGTTGACACCGTCTACAACGACTTGGGCAGAGGCAAAGGTGGTGGCTCCTAAGAGGAACAAGAAGGCGAAAAGTAACTTTTTCATTTGGTGTAGTTTTGATGATTCGATGTGTAAACTGCTATTCTGACCATTTGATTGACCAGAAAAACAAGTATAGGAGTTTCTTAACAAAATTTGGACGGCCTGCCGACGTTTACCTTTTGCGGGGCGCATTCCCTCCATCCCAAAGTAAATTTACCCCAATGATCTATCTACTCTCCCTAGTATTAAGCTTGAGCTTAACCGCCACACCGCCCGATAAGGTCGTAGAATGGCAAGGTGAAAAGACCGTTGATATGGGGGACCTTCTTCAGGGGAAAGATCACGTTCATGTCTTCAAGTTTAAAAACTTAACCGACGCTCCGCTCCTGGTGGAAAACGTTCGTGCGGGTTGCGGCTGCACGGCAACGGATTGGGAGAACATTCCTGTCGCTCCCGGAGAGGTCGGATCGATCAACGTCACCTATGACGCGATGAACGTCGGTTATTTTCGGAAGTACGTCAAGGTTTTCTTCCACGACCACCGCGGCGGACACAAGCTCTGGTTGGAAGGATTCGTCGAGAAATGACCGCTGATTATCGGAAGAGGTTCCCGGAGGTGAAGCATTTTGTTACCTTCGCGACTGACTTAAAAAGCATTTAGCTTTTAGCGCTTAGCGTTCAGACCTTACTTGTAGTGAGGCCCTGTTGTCTAAATGCTAAACGCTAAACCCTAAACGCTTAAATATGACCTGGTTAATTTGGGTAATCCTTCTGGGCTACGCAGGCCTCAGCGCCGCACTGTATAAATTGTTTCCTAAGGCTGGCAAGCCGGCAAGCCAAGCGCTCATCCCCCTCAAGAACATGATGGTGGTAGCAGAACTGGTTGGCCGCAAGCCTTGGCATGCCTTTCTGCTACTCATCCCTTACTTCAATGTATTCATCTTTGCCGCACTAATGGTGGATCTGTGCCGCTCCTTCGGCCGTTTCAACTTTGGCGAGCACGTACTTTCCGTCATTGCTTCCTGGGGCTACTGGGGCTGGATGGGCAAACGCGATGACCTTAAGTACGAAGGCCCCATCCTCGTTAAAGAACGCGCCTTTCGAAAAGCCCTGGCCGTCGCTGAAAAGTCTGGCGACAAGCGGGAGATCAATAAGGTCTACGGCCAGTACCGTGATTTTGAAAAGCCCTTCTATCGCGAGTGGGCGGAGGCTGCCATCTTCGCCATTTTCGCCGCGGCGATGATTCGCCTGCTGCTGATCGAATCTTACATCATCCCTACACCATCGATGGAAGGAAACTTGAACGTAGGTGATTTTCTCTTTGTGTCTAAGATTCATTATGGTCTCCGTTTGCCGGAAACCATTCTGATGATTCCGTTGGCGCATAACCGGGCCCCGTTTATTGGTGGCGAATCCTACATCGAAGGAGCAGAGCTGCCTTATCGCCGCTTGCCCGCAATTGAGGCCATTGACCGTTACGACCCGGTAGTATTCAACGTACCGGCTGGAGACAGTGTCTACATTACTCCAGGCCGTAACCATTATCCCTTCGAGCTCCGTGCCGGCGGGATGATCCCTCAAATTACAGAACGCGCTATCAATAACGGCCACTACAAACTAACTACGCGCCCTCGGGACAAACGCGACCACTACGTAAAGCGCGCCGTTGGCTTACCCGGAGATCGCCTGCAAATTAAGGACCGCCAGGTACTCATTGACGGAGAGGCTGTTCCCAATCCCGAAAATATTCAGTACAGCTATATCGTCAATCCTGCTCCGGACAAGGTTTCGGACAAATGGTCTGATTGGGGGATTAGCGCTGAAGATTATTACCAGGACCGTCAAGGAAATATGATCTACTTCCTTAACCAGGAACAGATTGAAAAAATAAAGGCTGAAAACCCATCCATTAGCATCACCCATACGGACAAGACCGCCGAAGGCGGTCTCCGAATGTATCCACACGACGGCAAGTACTACGGCAATTGGTCAGTAGATAACTACGGCCCCATCACCATTCCCGCTAAAGGAATGACCATCAAACTGGACGACGCTACCCACCGTCTCTACTGGCGGGCCATCCGCGTCTACGACGAGAATCCTAGCTACGAAGCCCGGGGCGGAAAGTTCTTCCTGGACGGGAAAGAAATCACTGAATATACCTTCAAACAGGACTACTACTGGATGATGGGGGATAACCGCCACAACTCCGAAGATAGTCGCATCTGGGGCTTTGTTCCAGACGATCATGTACTCGGTAAGCCGCTATTCGTTTGGTTCTCCATCAAGGAAGGAAGTATCGGAAATGGCGTGAACTGGCATCGGATTGGCCGGTCTGGTTCTAAGCAAGGAGGGAGGTAGATTGATGGATTTATAGTATGATAGATTTATAGGCTACCGCATGGAGCGTTCGCTGCGCTACGCTTGCTCATCCCAGGCGAATGAGCGTAACGAAATGAGTGGCATGAGCTATCAATCTACCCTCTATCATACTATCAATCTACGCCCTAAGCCCCCCAAGAATCATCATCCCCTGCAACACGGGCGCTAACTTCGATATTGCTCGCTGCATTGTCCGCCATATAGCCATCGGATAGGGGGAAGTCTTGTGTGGAGAGCTTATTGCCCGCAAACCAGGCTGTCTTAATGTGCTCAGCTACCCGAATTGCGTTTGCGATGATCGTGAGGGTAGGGTTTGTAGCGCCTTGGGAAGGCTGGAAACTTGCATCGACGACGTAGAGGTTGTCAAGGTCCCAGGCTTTACAGTTGGGGTCAAGAACGGAAGTCTTTGGATCGGTGCCGAATTGAGCTGTGCCCGCTTGGTGCCAGGTGAATTCGAGGTTCTTAGTCGATCGGTAGAACTCGCTGAAGCCTGCTTTTTTGAGGTAGTTGTCCTGGAAGTAGTCAAGGAATTCAAAATGGCTCTCGCGGTTGTTGGGGGCATAGTTGAACTTTATGCCTTTGTCGGTCCACTGTACACTCTTACGCTGGGTAGGAAGGTCTTCGGAAGTGAACCAAAAGTCTACGGCGAGACGCTGCATCCGCCGCGCTTGTTCTTCGGTGATGCCGATGTGGCCGTAGTCGCCCATGATGCGGGTCCAGTGTGCTTTGCCGGTGAGCTGGATGGTGCCGAGCGGGTAGGGGTGCTCCGGTGAGCCATGATAGAAATCATGACAACCAAGGGTTTTCTGGAAGACCACATCATTGTCCTTATCCGGATTGATGGCGGAGATGCCGCTTTGGTTGTGCTTAGTGAAGTTACGGCCGATCTGGTCGGAGGAGTTGGCGACTTTGCTTTTCAAGAGTAATGCTGCCGAATTAATTGCTCCGCAGGAGACGATTACGATGTCTGCGCTAAGTTCCAGCTTCTCTCCGTCTTTTTCGAGTTCGATGCGCGAGATTTTTCCGCCTTCTTCCACCAGTTTATTAACACGTGAGTTGGTCCAGAGCGTCACGTTCTTATGCTTCAGTGCAGGGCGGACCAAAGCCGTTTCTGCGTCGGACTTGGCGTGCACCATACACGGGAAGGGATCACAGGTATTGCAGGCGATACAGGGGCGTTTCCAGGGCTCGTCAATATCGCGGTTCAGGGCCAAATTGGAATGGTGGACGTTTAGGCCGAGGCTTTGTAAGTCTTTTACGACTTCGGCTATCCTTCCTTCATGAGGAAAAGCCTTGAAAGGATAGGGGCCGCTGCGGTGGCCGGCCGTCTTATCTTCTCCGGCATTGCCGTGAATTTTCATCACGTGCTCGGCCATCATATAGTAGGGCTCGAATTCGTCATAACCAACGCACCACTCCGGGCTGATGCCTTCTTTGTGTTGCATCCGGGTGAAGTCTTCCGGTCGTTGACGGTGAAGCAAGGCTCCGTACATTTTAGTGTTGCCGCCCACCCGGTGATAAACAATGGGTTTCACGACATCTTGCCCGTCGTCCGGGCCAATCCACTCTACCTTAGCTTTGTAGCCGTCTTCTCCAAAAATGAAGTGAGGATCCCAATTACGCTTCTCCCGGGGAAGGAAGGTGCCTTGTTCCAGAATTAGAATTTTTTTGCCAGTATCGGCTAAGGTATAGGCCATGGTTCCGCCGCCTGCGCCGGAACCTATGATGATGACGTCGTAATCGTTGGGCATTTATTGATATTTAGAGGGCGTTGTTTGTCTTCGCCGGTGCTTGAAGGCGGGAAGATAGGTAATGGTTCATTTTTTCAAGATTGTGACCCTAAAGCAACAACCATCTTTCTCACTCTGCTATTATACGTCCATCTTTGCACCTGCGCACCGCGCCCTCATTCTGCAATTATTTATGTACAGTTCCCTCCGACAAGCCGCTCAAGACCTGGAAAAGCACGGTCAGCTCCTTCGTATCAGTGAAGAAGTGGATCCAAATTTAGAAATGGCCGAGATTCACCGCCGTGTATTTGCGAAAGGAGGGCCGGCGATCCTCTTTGAAAATGTGAAAGGAAGCCCGTTTCAAGCAATGTCCAACGTTTACGGTACAAAGGAAAGGACGGACTTTCTCTTCCGCAAAACGCTGCCTAAGGTGAAGAAGGTGGTAGAGTTGAAGGCTGATCCGGCAAATTTTGCCAAATCTCCACTCCGTTATGTTGGTGCACCCTTCACCGCCCTGAGTGCCTTGCCCCGCAAGCATCTGAATCCGGCCGTGAAGTACGCCCAAACAACTATTGACCAACTACCACTTGTAAAGTCGTGGCCAATGGACGGTGGTGCTTTCGTGACCCTGCCTCAAGTGATGACCCTTCCACCCGGAAGCCGCAAACCGATGGAATCTAACATCGGAATGTACCGGATACAGTTGACGGGGAACGACTATAAAACAAATAAAGAAATCGGTCTGCACTACCAGCTCCACCGAGGCATCGGCGTACACCATACTGAGTTTTTGAAATCGGACGAGCCATTCCGGTGTTCTGTTTTTGTAGGTGGCCCGCCAAGCCACTCTTTTTGTGCCATCATGCCACTTCCTGAAGGCCTGAGTGAAATGACCTTTGCGGGGATGCTGGCCGGGCGACGTTTCGGCTACGCCTGGGACCGAGATTGGCTCCTTTCGGCAGATGCAGACTTCGTCATCACCGGAACCATCCGTAAGAAGGGGATGATGCGGGAAGGCCCTTTCGGAGACCACCTCGGTTATTACAGCCTGGAGCATCCTTTTCCGGTTATGGACGTTGAGACCGTCTGGCACCGTAAAGATCCTATCTGGCAATTTACCGTTGTTGGCCGACCGCCTGCGGAAGACTCGCAATTCGGCTACCTAATTCACCAGATCGTAAAAGACCTGACACCTGGAGAGTTTCCGGGAATCCGGCAGATCAATGCCGTTGATGAAGCGGGCGTCCATCCGTTGCTACTGGCCATTGGCGCTGAACGCTATATGCCATTCCGGGAGGACGGACAGATGCTTGTGCCCGAGGAGATCATCACCCAGGCCAATCGCATCATCGGCAGCGGACAAACGAGCCTGGCGAAGTATTGCATCATTGCTGATGGTAGTAATGCCCCTCAGCTAGATGCCGATGATCAGCCGGCCTTCTTTCAACATGTTTTAGAACGCTTTGATCCACGTCGGGACCTCCATTTTCAAACCCGAACAACCATCGATACGCTTGACTACAGCGGCTCGGACTGGAACTCGGGCAGTAAGCTTATCTGGTCAGTTCGCGGTGCTAAAAGGCGAGAGTTGAAGACTGCTTTACCGCAAGGATTTAACTTGCCCGCAGGCTTTGATACGCCCCACTTTGTAGCGCCGGGTATTTTGGCGATTTCTGGCCCCGCAGTGCCGGGGGCTGATCCTGATCCAGCACGTTTGGCGGAATTTCCCGCCGGTGCTCCGGACAAAGTTAAGCGAGATGCAGCTTCAGCGAAGCAGGCTGCGAGAGACCTGAAGCTGTTTACGGAACATTATCCGGGCGCGGACGCAGGTGCAATGTTGGCTGAAGGGCTGGCTTTGATCGTGATTTGCGATGATCCTGCTTTTATGGCTGAAGACTTTAGCAACTTTGTTTGGGCTGCTTTCACGCGCTCCAATCCCAGCCATGATGTACATGGCCTGGGCGCCAGTATAGAGCACAAGCACTGGGGCTGTAGCGGTCCGTTAGTAATTGATGCGCGGGTGAAGCCTTGGCATGCGCCGGGGCTGGTGGAAAACGAGGAGATAAGTAGTAGGGTTAAAGAGCGATTTGGGAATGTAATAGTTTAGTGCTCAGTGCATTTTTTCTTCAAGGGCTTAGCCTGGCTTTGCCTTCTTAGGCAGGCGTGTGAAATATTAATACGATGACTGAGATACATAACCTGAGAATTTTGGTAAGATTATTTGACTCGAAAGTATCTTCACTAAAAATATTCCATGAAGCATCTCTTTACTGTGCTGTTCATCGCCTGCTGTACACTCCTTACCGCCCAAACGGAAGACAGCACGCTTTACGCTAAAAGTCCCGCATATGTTCAGTTTGCCCTGGGGTTGTTGCCCGTCACAACCGCACTTTCCAGTGAATTTTCGGCATCTGTTGGTTACAATTTCAATCGCCATATTGGCCTGGGGGTTGAATATCGGAGTACCAGCTCGTGTAACGAAAGCTTCTGCAATAAAGCACAGCTATTAGGTCTTCGTTTTCGGAACTTATCCAGGCGAGGCTGGTTGACCAGCCTCGCGGGCGGAATAGCACTCTCGGCCAGTAGAGGTAGTGATGGGTTTACTGCTTACGCATACAGCTCCGGTGGTAGTTACTTTGCGTTAGAATTTGGTCGTCAGTTTCGCCGGGGCTTCATGGTAGGAATTTATACCACCGTCATTAGTGGTGCGAACCACGAACTTCTTGTGTACAATGATTTGACGGACATCTACGAACCAACCGGTAGGGTCAACCCCCATGGACTGTTGAGTAGGGGGATTAAAATTGGGTTTGCATTGCCCGGACGTGGTAAAGGGCAGTAAGGATGTGTTTCGAATTCGCTGGATAGCGGCAAGTAAATTTTATGTTGCTTGTTGCTGACGATTAAAGAGCAATTTAAGTTTTTAATGTAGGTGCCGGGCTCGCCCCCGCACCTGCACGAAAGTAAATTGGTTATTATCGTTCGCTCAGCGAACGATACAAGTATTTTAATGGATTCTGATACGGGCGGAGGCAAGCCCCGCCTGTGCATAGCAATTATGCATAAACTTAGATTACACCATTGAGTGAACAGCCTTAAGAGCGCATTTCCTAAAACCTTCCCGGCACCCGCGCGCCGGCGACTAAATAACCGAATATTTGCTCCATAGAAACTCGGCCATCGCACGGCTATAAGCTCTTATTCAACCTAACATAAGCAGGAATTTTAAATTTTAAGGAGATAGAAGGGTAAGAAATACAGCGTAAGTAGGATTTAGCACTGTAATTGCCTGCTGCATTTGCAGGTCAACTTTCAATAATCCCTCTTCACAATCTATTGATGACTTTAATACTTACCTCCTTCAAAACTTACCTCTTACTTCTTCTTCTTTTAGTCTGCAGCTTTGCAGACGTTCAAGCAGGTGCACATACCTGGACAGGCTTAGCCGGAAACAATGATTGGAATGACTCAGGCAATTGGGATGCTGGTGGTGTCCCCGTAACTGGAGGCGATGTTTTCCTTGTTGATAACAATACGAATATTGTTTTTACGGGGAACATTACCATCAATAAAATATCTGTCCTCTTTGGTTCTAGCTTAACCATTGCTGCAGGAGCAGAAATGCATTTACGTGGCCCTGGAAATAACTCTCAGGTCTCTTCGAGTAGCTCTTCGTTGATTGTTGATGGGCTCTTCACTTCGGATAAAAATCAAATAGGCTTCGCAAACGCTGGTTTGTTGCACGTCCGACCGGGCGGTGAAGTGTGGTTTAGAAGTAACATCAATATCGCACTATCGAACTTCGGAACTGTACGCAATGAAGGTACACTTCGCTTAGAAACAACTGTATTCAACAGTAGCGCCCTTGATAATCGGGGAGGAACCTTTGAAAGTTATGTTGCCAGCGCTCGGTTGTACTGCCATGGACGATTGGAGGTACGCAAATCTAACGGTGGCACTTATCGATTGGGTGGAGAAATTATACTAGAGAAGTTGGACGGTTTGCCATCCAGGATGATTATTTTTAGTTCCAATGCTGCCGATAACACCATACTCTTTGAATCTACCACAGTAATTAAAAGTGACATTACAGGATCGGCCTTAACCGAATTTGGAAGATTGAACATAGCGGAGGATTTCGCAGACTTTCAGGGTGGTGGAGACATCGAAGCCAGGGCGAGGTATACACCGCCTGCCGGCGTTTTTGACCACCCCATTTTCACCACAAATCTTGGTTTTACGTCGACGCCAACTTTCTCCTTATTTGAACTACTCCTACCGGGAGCAGTTTCAAACTGGCAGGCAATTGTTGATCCTGCTGCACTTATTGCACGGCATAGTCTTGCGCTACCGGTAAGCTGGCGTTCCTTTGAGGCAAACGTTGCCGGGAAAAATATTGCCTTGAATTGGTCTACTACCAACGAGCAGGATAATGTTGGCTTTTCTATTCAGCGGAAAGGCCCAGGACAAGATTGGGAAGCCATTGGTTGGGTTGTTGCTTCATCTGACGGCGCTACTATCAGTGAATATTCATTTGTTGATGAGGCCCCATTAACAGGAGAGAGTTTTTATCGCTTGGAACAATTCGACTTGGACGACACCAAGCATTATTCAGAAATACTAAGCGTAAGTATGCGTAACGCCATTGAAACAGCTCCGTTCCCAAACCCCACAAGTGGTAGGGTCAAACTCCCTTACGTACTTTCTAGCTGTACCATATTTAATCTTGATGGACAGCTAGTTCTCAAGACTGCAAATACATCTAGCGTAGACTTAAGCTCATTGCCTAACGGAACTTATATACTGGTTGGGTTCAGTAATGGGGACTCAGTCCGTTACAGGCTTCTTAAGCAATAACACAAATGTGTAGTATTGACGAAAGGTATGCATTCATTAATGGCCATAACCTCAATCAACTCATCATCAGCAAAGCCGAAATTACTCGGAGAGACTTGCTTTTGTCAATCAGACTCGAAAAATAACAACGGGGCCTCGTACTATTGTACGAAGCCCCGTTGCTTGGAGGTGTGGTTGTAGTTTAACTTTTATTCTAGAGTAGGACCATCAGTATTGAGGCTATATTCTAATTCAACGGCGATAGGACGACGAATACGGCCACAGGTTATTACAGCCGAGGTTTCGGTAAATGCGCTGCCGCTCCAGGTAACGCGATTTCTTACCCGCCAGTACTTTGCGTTGTTAATGGAAATTGGACCAGGACCGTTGATACAGACTTTATCAGCAGTTGAATCACTTGCTCCAAGGCCGGCAACGGGGCCGTTCTGGTCATTGATGTCGGTATAGGTCGTCACCAGTACTGTCGAAATTGGGAAGTAGTTTCTGCTGGCCCGATCGTCGAACGCGTTGGTGAACAGCGTTGAAATAAATCCACGGAAACCGATGAGCTCTACAATGTTGGAACCGTTACTGAAGTTGAACCTGATGGTCGTCATTCGGTGATTGAAGATCGGCATTTTAGCTGCCAATTGTTCTTTGGTGATTTTTTGGCCGGTCTTCTCCAGGTAAGTATCCTGAACCAGTTTTGCGAACTGGCGGGCGATTTCGTCAACGGATAGGTTAGGGTCGACTTCGTCGCCGAGAATATTCATGATCTCCTCTCCGGTGACACTGTATTCGTAGAAGTCGGATTTGTCGACATCAGTAACCTGTACGATCTCGTCGAGGGTACGTAGGGTGGGGGCGTCGGCGGTAGTGGTGATGTTGTCCTTCTCACAAGAGGAGAAGCTGAGGGCCAGAAGGCAAATGCCAGCAAGGGCAGCAATAAAACGGGTGAAATTCTTCATCGGAATTGGGTTTGATTTGTCAGCCTAACGTCAATTTGAAGAAGTGGTTTTTGATTTAACTCATTGATTTGTATGTATTAACGAATTTTTGTTTTCATAACTTGTTTTTT
>CAYPIM010000015.1:26025-50921 GCA_964410795.1 uncultured Lewinella sp.
TTAACTCATTGATTTGTATGTATTAACGAATTTTTGTTTTCATAACTTGTTTTTTGACAAATATATAGTTATGACTTCTTAGAAGTAGAGGTAATAGACAACAAACCATAGTAGAAAAGTTGATTTTTTAATGAGAATTGAAAACAAAACGGGGCCTCGTACTATTGTACGAAGCCCCGCTGTTTGGGTGTTGTAGTTTAACTTTTACTCGAAAGTGTTACTATCTTCTAGGACAACTTCTTCATCAACAGCGATGAGACGGCGAATACGGCCACAGGTGATTACGGCCGAGGTTTCGGTAAATGCACTGCCGCTCCAGGTAACGCGGTTTCTTACCCGCCAGTACTTTGCACTAAAAATGGAAATTGGTCCAGGACCATTGACACAGGTTTTATCAGCTGTTGAATCACTTGCTCCAAGGCCGGCAACGGGGCCGTTCTGGTCATTGATGTCAGTGTAGGTCGTCACCAGTACGGTCGGATTTGGGAAGTAGTTCCTGCTGGCCCGATCGTCGAACGCGTTGGTGAACAGCGTTGAAATAAATCCACGGAAACCGATGAGCTCTACAATGTTGGAACCGTTACTGAAGTTGAACCTGATGGTCGTCATTCGGTGATTGAAGATCGGCATTTTAGCTGCCAATTGTTCTTTGGTGATTTTTTGGCCGGTCTTCTCCAGGTAAGTATCCTGAACCAGTTTTGCGAACTGGCGGGCGATTTCGTCAACGGATAGGTTAGGGTCGACTTCGTCGCCGAGAATATTCATGATCTCCTCTCCGGTGACACTGTATTCGTAGAAGTCGGATTTGTCGACATCAGTAACCTGTACGATCTCGTCGAGGGTACGTAGGGTGGGGGCGTCGGCGGTAGTGGTGATGTTGTCCTTCTCACAAGAGGAGAAGCTGAGGGCCAGAAGGCAAATGCCAGCAAGGGCAGCAATAAAACGGGTGAAATTCTTCATCGGAATTGGGTTTGATTTGTCAGCCTAACGTCAATTTGAAGAAGTGGTTTTTGATTTAACTCATTGATTTGTATGTATTAACGAATTTTTGTTTTCATAACTTGTTTTTTTACAAAAATATAGTTATGACTTCTTAGTAGAGAGGTAATAGACAACAAACCATAGTGGAAAAGTTGATTTTTTAATGAGAATTGAAAACAACAACGGGGCCTCGTACTATTGTACGAAGCCCCGTTGCTTGGGTGGGTAGTGTAGTTTAACTTTTACTCTAAAGTGCGGCCGCTATCATCCACGCTAAGTTCTACATCAATGGCTATTACACGAATACGGCCACAGGTAATTACTGCCGAAGTTTCGGTAAATGCACTGCCATTCCAGGTAACGCGGTTTCTTACCCGCCAGTACTTTGCGGTGTTAATGGAAATCGGTCCAGGACCATTTACACAGGTTTTATCAGCAGTTGAATCACTTGCTCCAAGGCCGGCAACGGGGCCGTTCTGATCATTGATGTCAGTGTAGGTCGTCACCAGTACAGTTGGATTTGGGAAGTAGTTCCTGCTGGCCCGATCGTCGAACGGGTTGGTGAACAGCGTTGAAATAAATCCACGGAAGCCGATGAGATCTACAGTGAAGCTTCCATTACTAAAGTTGAACCTGATGGTCGTCATTCGGTGGTTGAAGATTGGCATTTTAGCTGCCAATTGTTCTTTGGTGATTTTTTGGCCGGTCTTCTCCAGGTAAGTATCCTGAACCAGTTTTGCGAACTGGCGGGCGATTTCGTCAACGGATAGGTTAGGGTCGACTTCGTCGCCGAGAATATTCATGATCTCCTCTCCGGTGACGCTGTATTCGTAGAAGTCGGATTTGTCGACATCAACGACCTCTACGATCTCGTCGAGGGTACGTAGGTTAGGGGCGTCGGCGGAAGCGGTGATGTTCTCCTTCTCACAAGAGGAGAAGCTGAAGGCCAGGAGGCAGATGCCAATTAAGGAGGCGATAAAACGAGTGTAATTCTTCATCGGAATTGGGTTTGATTTGTCAGCCTAACGGTAATTTTATGAAGTGGTTTTTGATTTAACTAATTGATTTGTATGTAATAATGAATTTTTGAATTCATAACTTATTATTTTTACAATATATTTGCTTCACTATCGTATGTAGTCGTTTTCTGAAAGTTATCCTTAGTTGAAATTAACAATGAGGCCTCGTACTATACGAAGCTACGTTGCTTGATTATCCGGTTTTTAACCTTCCTCAAAAGCAAATTATACGGCGCGAAAAGGGTAATAGGTTATTACGGCCGAGGTCTCGGTAAATGCACTGCCATTTCAGACTAATCGGTTTCTTAGCCGCCCGTATTTAGCCTGCTGAACACTAATTGGTCCGGGGCCGTTGGTACATGTTTTGTCAGCCGTTGAGTCACTTGCGCAAAGACCGGATACAGGACCGTTTTGGTCGTTGGCATCGGTGTAGGTCGTTACCAGTACGGTTGGGTACGGGAAGTCGTTACGGCTGGCGCTAAAGTGGGTGTGGTTTTTCAATGGAGACGGGTTTGACTGTCAGCCTAACGACATTTGGGAAAAGTGGTTTTTAATTTAACATGTTGATATGTCGCGATTCATGAATTTTTGTTTTCATAACTTGTTTTTTGAGGGAAGAGTGTGTCATTCTTTAATTCCCACTAAATCAATCACTTCAGCATTTGCAAAGCCAGGGCAGCGGCCGTTTTTATCACATATATTTTCGCCCTCGCAGTTAAAGATTCTTAGGATCATATCACAGCAATTGCATTAAAGGGAGTAGTAGATTTTACCGTTCGTGAAGCGTAGTTTATTCAGGTAGTCAACGCAATTGGGGCTGGAGAAGTCTACTTCGCCTTCGGGGCTTACGTATACTGGACTCGGTCACCTGGAGTGGCCGAGCCCAGTATAACCTAGCTGGGCGAGGATTTCTTCGTCACAGCCTTCTGTTTTAGGGGCGTTGTCTGCCTTTTCACAGGCGGAGAGAAAGAAGAGAACCAGGAAAGGGAAGAATACTAAGTGCAGCGGGGAAGTTGATTTAGGGCTATATCGGTAAAGACGGGGTTGAAAAGGCGAGTGTTAGTGAGAATAACGTTTTTCAACCTCGCTTTGCACCCGCGCCCGCGCCCCCAAATTTCCTATCTTTGTGCTTCGAAAAGCAACTCCCCTTTGGCCACTAGTATTCATCATCCCAAAAGTCCGATCGCCCCTGAGCAGCTCGATGCTTACTTGAGTAAGGGATGGCGGCCGGCTGGTCAGGGAATTTATACCGCTGAGTTCCTGCGGGCCGATAACGAACAGATTTATGGTTGCATTCAACTACGACTGCCGCTGAGGGGCTTTACCTTCAAAAAAAGGCACCGGAAGCTGCTCCGCCGCAATGCAAAACAGTTTCGGTTTACCCTGCTTCCCGCTGAGGCTCCTGATCTGGAACTGGAGGAATTAAACCAGCGCTATTTAGTGCACCATCCAGAAAAAACACGAGATTCACTGGACCACCATGTTATTGGTGAGCACCGTATTAAAACGCTTGATACTCAGGTGATTCGTGTCTATGAAGGTGATAAATTGGTGGCTTTTAGCTATTTTGATTTGGGGAGGGAAACGGCCTACACCAAGGCTGGTATCTATGACCCCGAATATGCGTCTTTTAGCCTCGGAATCTACACCATGTTGCTTGAAATTGAGTGGCTGCGGGACAACGGTGTAAAGTATTATCACCCAGGCTACGTAGCGCCGCGTTTCCCGGTTTTTGATTACAAAATGCAGTTTGGAAAGATGGAATTCTTTCAGTTGTCAAGCGGCAACTGGCTGCCGTACGACCACGATAACGCAGAAGATCCTTATGATTTAATTCAGGCGGCGCTCACGCAGGTGCAAAGTGCGTTAGGGAACAACGGTATTACGACAAGACTGATGGAATATCCGTCTTACACCGCCTGCTATCACTATCAAACCTCCGAGGTTGAAATGCTTGATGCAGCTGTTTTTCTTTACGTCGCGCCAACGCAATTTGGTACCGAACTGGTAATCACTTACACCATTACGGACGGTATTTTCCGACTCGTTGAAATCCGTGATTCAGGACTTAGAGATATGAACGTGATGCCGCTGAGTAATAGCGGCCAACCCCGCTACCTATTACCATCTATGGTGGATGGAGTACTGGCCTCCTCGCCTTCGGTTCATGGGATGGTGATGGCAATTGGTACTTTTGAATAGTCCGGTTTTGCGAGGCGCCGATAAAGTGTTTTTAAATGCGTTGATTTGTCAACAAAACAGACTATGCCTCCCTAACTATTCTTATAGAACAAGAAAATGACCACTAGTAAGAGCACCACACAGATAGCTGTGATGGTGAAAAAACGCTTATTTGCCGCAGCATCTTCCGCGCTGACGTCCGTATTCTTTTTCGGTTTGCTTGGTCTTTTGATTTTGCGCTTGGCCATGAGTAGAATTTGTTTGATCGTTGACTTTAATTAGGGTCAAGATAATTGGTGCCAGTGGAATAGGCAAGGAATGATTGGATGATGTTGATTTCAATTTAATTATAACAACGCGAATGGCTAGACTTATACACACTTCCCAATTGCTTTGAAGCCTAAAAGGCAAACTACTAAGCATTTCACTACGCGGCTGCCTGAAGCGGCTCGTTGAGCCTTGGGTGAGACATGTAGAGTGAGGCAGGAAATCAAAAAATGTGCCTAAAACCCCTATCTTTCGGCACCCAATTAAAACCATGCTCAGTTCAAACAACCTAAGTTTTGTATACCCTGGTGGTGAATCCCTTAAATTCCCGGACCTCACCTGCGAGGCCGGAGAAACAAGATTGCTTCTTGGTAAATCAGGTAGCGGCAAAACCACCATGCTTCAGTTACTGGCTGGCCTCCGCCGTCCGAGCTCAGGGGAGGTTCTCATCAAAGGGCAAAAGCTGAGCCAACTTTCGGGAACGGCCTTGGATCATTTCCGTGGCCAGAACGTTGGGATGATCTTCCAAACCGCCCATTTTATGCGCGCGCTCACCGTGAAAGAAAACCTCGTTATGGCGCAGCAATTGGCCGGACAACCCGTTGACCGATCTCGAATTGGTGGCCTACTTGAACAACTTGATCTTGGGGATAAAGGTAATGCGTTACCGGGGCGACTAAGCGTAGGGCAGCAACAACGGGCGGCCATCGCCAGGGCGATCGTAAACCAGCCCGCTGTCATCTTTGCCGATGAGCCTACCTCTGCCCTGGATGACGAAAATACCCGCCAAGTGATCGAACTACTGCAAAGCCAGGCGGCGGCGGTAAAAGCGACCTTACTCATCGTTACCCATGATAATCGCCTAACGGGCATCATCCCCCAACAGACGCACCTATGAACCTGATCCGCCTCAGTTGGAAAAACCTGACTTTCAAGCCGCTCAACGCATTACTTAGTGTTCTCCTGTTCGCACTCAGTATTGGATTGATTTCCTTGCTGCTCTCTTTACGTAAGCAAGCAGACGAACAATTTGATAATAACTTGGCTGGTATCAACCTGGTGGTTGGTGCTAAGGGAAGCCCGCTGGAGCTGACCCTGAATAGTATGTACCACGTTGGCTATGCTACGGGCAACATCAAGTTAGGGCAAATAAAGGCTTTCTTTAACCCGAAGCATCCGATTGTCGAAGATGTAGTTCCACTCTCGGTAGGGGATAGCTACCGGGGATATCGAATTGTAGGCACGGTTCCGAAGATTCTGGACTGGTACGGCGCCGACCTGAGCCGTGGTACACTATGGCAACACGACTTTGAAGTCGTTATTGGAGAGGAAGTTGCCCGCGTCAATGCTTTGGAACTAGGTGACAAATTTAAATCTAACCACGGCATCATAGACGAAGGAGACGAGAACAATATTGAGCATGACGATGACTTTACTGTCGTCGGTATTCTTGCGCCTAGTGGAACGGTTATGGATCAATTAGTCCTTACGACCAACCAAACTTACTGGCATTCACACGAAGCCCATGATGAAGATGCAGCGAACCACGATGACCACGCCGGGCATGATCATCATGATCATTCGGGCCATAACCATACAGAAGATCATGCTCCTGTCTCATTGATGGAAGAAGATCCGGAAAAGGAAATAACCAGCTTACTCGTTAAATACCGGAATGCAAGCAGCTTCCAATCATTAAATTTCCCTCGAAACCTTAACGAAAATACGGAGCTGTTAGCCGCTAACCCTGCTTACGAAATCAGTGAAGTTCGTCGTCAGTTTGATTCGGGACAACGAATTTTAGGTGTTCTCGTGCTGGCCATTACGATTGTTTCGGCGCTCAGCATTTTTATTGCGCTGTTCACCTCACTCCGTGAACGCCGTTATGAGCTGGCGCTGATGCGAACCATGGGGGCTGGCCGGGGCAGCCTCTTTCTGCTCATCATCCTGGAAGGGTTGATGGTGGCTGTGATTGGCTACGCTCTGGGCCTCTTGCTGAGCCACGGTATTATGGCCTTACTGGCTGCAAACGTGCAGGATGACTTTCGGTACACCGTCTCTGCCACCCGCTTCTTGGCGGAGGAGGGCTACCTTTTGGCCGCCGCACTATTTATTGGTTTCCTGGCGGCGGTTATCCCAGCCGTTCAAGCGGCACGAACGGATATTGCTGATACGTTGGCTAGTGCGTAGGAAGTAAGGCCGAGTTCATAAACTTTGCGTCAAAGTATCTCCAAAACAAAACAACCTGCCTCCCAGTATTAGGGAGACAGGCTGTCTTCAGAGAGGAAGAGGTTTTGATGAACCCGCTTACTTACATGGCCAGAAGACCAATGATGAAGCTAAGAATCAAAATACCTCCGGTAATCGCTGCCGCATACTCCGCTTTACGGGCAGGTTGCATAGCACTACGACGTGCAGGCATCCGCATTCCAGGGCCGGTAAGGGCAGCAGAAAGGCGACGTTGAGCTGGAGTAATAGGGGAAGAATTGCTCGTGGGGATTTGTTGTGAAGTACGCATGGGATCAATAAATTTTGGAAAATAAATAAGGTTTGAACGAAAGAGACTTTCAGAGACGTCCATTTCGCGCCGCAAAGATCGTGCTTATTTCGTTCTGACACAAGAATTGACGAAATATTTGTTGGTTGGTAACGCGTATTAAACCTTGCTTAAAAATTAAATTTGGCGCGATTGGCCAATCATACATGCCATAGTGTGTTATAACTGTTTTGCCCTACCTTCTTCTGTTAGGGCAATAACTAGGCCAACAAGATTTTTTCTTTCCTTAAACGACTATTTCTTCCAGATGGGTAAAAAAGGCTTGGGCGGGGTTAAAATCGGTAATAATTCGTTCTGCCCCCAAGCGCCGAAGCGTGTCGTGATCGCCCTTTCGTCGCACACCAATGAGCGGGAGTCCCATCTTTTGCGTAGTAGTTACATCCCAAATGGCATCCCCTACGTATACGATCCGCTTAATTTCATGGGCAGATTTGACCAGCCCGATGGCTTCATTAAGAATGTCAACTCTGGTGAACTTATTATTCGCATAACCAGAGAACGGGTGATCCGGCGGTATGCCTACGTGGGCAAGCTTTATGGCTGCAGGGCGCTGCCATCCACCGGTGGCGATGCCCGGTATGTACCGATCGTCTGTTTCAAGCTGGTGCCATAGCTTTGCTGCTCCTGGAACTTCACGAAATTCCTCCGGTCGTTTTTTTCTAGCATCATTTAGGGCAGATAAGTAGTGGTCTTCAAAAAGAACCCGCTCTTCTTCGGAAGGGAAGCGGCCAAAGTGATTGTTGAAGGCCGTTCTAAAGATTACGTGGTCCGTCACCTCGGCGAACTGTGTCCAATCTATGGTTGGGAAGGCCAGGCCAAATATGGCTTGGTAACTGTTAGCGAAGCAGCGACTGTCTACCTTCTCTGAGTAAAGTAAGGTGCCATCAATATCAAATAGAACAAATGTTTTCACTGCTGTAAGTTAGTAAGTCAACGCCTGAATCAACTTAGGTGTGTATTTTGTCGGAAAATACTAACTATGGGATCATTAAATATCTTTTCCACGTTGCTGCAGTTCCTCTGGCCAATGTTATCGGTGGCCACTTTCGTAGTCTGTCTTCAGATTCAGGGCCGTCATAAAGGATCGAACGGCGTTTCTCTTCTGGTAGGAGGGGCTGCGATGATAATGATTATGTCATTAGCTAATGCTTTTTTTCGGGTAATGATTTCAAATGGTGGCCTAGACTTTATGTCGCTCTCAAACTATTTCAGCATTACGAGTGGCTTAAACCTAATAGGCCAAGTACTTTTTCTAATTGGTTTGTACCAGTTTGGCACCAGCAAGCGGGAAGAGCTTTACGATGATTTACTGGACGATTTGCCAGATTAAGTTCTCTAAAGGCATCGGCTAAGAATGGGGGAATATTCCATACTACTGAACATTTCGCTTCGTGGCTTCTTCAGGGTTTGGCTCCCTTTCGTTACGTGACTGCCTGAGGCGGTCCGTGGAGCCTCAGGCGAGACATGTGGGAGAAGGCGGGGGAGAGGCAGAAAATCAAAATATCCAGTAGTGCGGGAATTAGCTTACGGAAGCCGATGTCATAGCTGCCTTACCGCCTTACAATCTTACCGGTCCAACTGAACGTGCTTCCGTCGCTGATGGTGATGAAGTAGAGCCCTGAAGGAAGCGTCCCTGTTTCCATTGTTAAGCGGTTGCCAAGCATCATTTTTGTATCAATTACTTGACCGGTAGAACTAATAAGCCTGGCTTCCGTGCTGCGGGGAACTACCTGGTTGGTTCGTACTTCCAGCTGTCCTTGAATTGGGTTTTGGTAGCTGAATTCAAATGCCCCAGCGTCCAAACGGCGGGTTGGAGATGGTGCGCCTGCCGTTACGCCCAGGTTATCGATAGTGGTTGTGACACCTCTGGAAATAACGTGAATAGTCAGAAGCCCAGCAAAGTCTTGCGCAAGAGGAATTTCAACCTCCAGGTCGTTGCCTCCGGTAGTTATGATTGGTTCACTCAGGATCGACGAACCAGACTCATCACGTACATCCACCATGTGTAGATAAGGATTCTCCAAATCGGTGAAATCAGGGCTGTCTTCCTGGTTTAGGGTGAAAACCAAGTGGGGCTCATCAATCTCTTCTGTATCAACACATACGGAGATGCTAGACGGTTGCTCTTGGTCGAAGCCAGTTACAAGACTGGTGAAGTATTCATCGTAGGGTATACAATCCTCAATTTGATTGATGAAGCTAGTATCCATGAAGTGAAGTTTCTCATCGGAGAAATCAGGGAGACAGGCCTCACAAAACTGTATGCCAAGACCAATCTTTGCGGCTCTGGTATCATCGAATTCATAAAGGGTCTCTTCTGTAATTTCTTCGGCAAAATACCCGGAATAGCTATCTGCCAATAATAGTGTTTCTTCGTCTCCAAGAATATAGGACATGGTAAAGTCAATACCATTTACAGAACCCAGCGTGGAAAGGTCAACTTCGGTTGTGGGTTGTAAGCTCACGCTACTCCCTGATACTCCCTCAAGGTTTTCTTCGAAAACAACTTCATCCGTTCCGTTGGTGTATACCACCCGGATCAAACCTCCGGATAGGCCATTACACCGAGGTAAGTCTATAGTGAAACCGTCAGAAGTTACCTGTGGGAAGCTACATGGGGCCTCTATATTGTTGAATCTGAAGCCTAGGCCGGGTTCCGTGATCGTATTGACAAACAGGAAAGATGATGCACTGATAGTGTAAACCTGGCCTTCCAGGGTTCTAATTTCGAAGTCTCCGGCGAGCCGTAAAAAATCAATACCCTCCAGTACTTGATGACTAATGTTCAAGGTCATATCTCCAAAATTGCTGTAGTTGTCAGAAGAAGTTTCAACGTTGGCATAAGCGAAGGTATCGTAGGCGATTCCAGTATCCGTGAAGGAAGTAAAAATGACACTGCCATTTAGAATTGAACCATAGGGAATTGCTTCAGTATCAGGCAAATTCCCGATAGAATAAATGAAATCTTCTAGTTCAGCGGGGCAAAGACGGTAATCTTCGAAATTTTCAGGATGATAGGTGTCTATGAAAACATCAAGGCCGATACTTCCGCCCCCATCAACAGGGCCGGCCGGAAGGCCAACGGCCTTCCATGCTTCAACTACCGAAGCATATTTCTCGCTGACCTCACCAAACAATTCGGCTGCGGCAAGCAGCGAAAAATCATGACACTCCTGGTAGCCAGAGCTTTCCGTCAAATAGGCCGTTTCGAGTAAGTAGACTAATTGTAGTGCACTGTCCATGCCAATTGCTGTTACGTCGTATGCTTCTCCCTCCTCATTCGTATCTTTTTTCCCCTCTACCAGAAGGTAGAACCAGAAGTTGAATACGCCGCTATTGGAATGTACTCCACCAGCATCCGCCGGCCCGGTTCTCCAGTTTTCTCCTTTGTATAATTTGGGGTGGTTCCTCAGGGTAGGGTCGGCCATGTCACGGAAATACCGAACTTCTTGGTTCCGACGAATCTGATCCCCAATCCGCCAGTCAAAGTGATCGTTGTCATAGTAAAACTGAAGCGCTTTGCCAAAAATGTCACTGATGCTTTCGTTCAACGCTCCCGATTCATTCCGATAAATAAGGTCTGAGGTAAATTGTGTTAACCCGTGTGCGTATTCGTGGCCAACAACCGTGAAGGTGGTGAGCGGTTTATAATTGTCGCAATTTCCGTTGCCATAAGTAGTTTCTGAACCATTCCAGAAGGCGTTTACAAAAGTATGCTGGTTCATGTTGGCAACCAGCGGGAAACCGGCATCGTCAATACTGTTACGGTCAAAACGATCCTGTAGGAAATCATAAAATTTCACCGAGGCGTAGTAGCCGTCAACCATCGCTTGGTGACCTTCCAGATCAGATTCCCACACGTTGTCCTCATCGGTAGGTATTATGTAGTCATTGGTGATGTCGTAGGCAAAAATACCACCGCCACGGCTCTCATCGTAGAGTGAGAAAGCATCCGGTGCTAAAGAATCTACCGGAAAGGACATGTCCTGACTATATAAGCCATCACCGTGTCCAATGACGGTCTCAGTGTGGATGTTACTCAGGCAGGCCATCACCCTTCCCGAGCTTGCGTTTACGATCACTTCAGTATCTACTGGTAAGCCTTCTGGCCCGGTCTCAGCCTTGAGGTTGACGATGTAAACGGCAACCGTGGGGCCGCCGGCACTAGGGTAGCCAGCGTTAGCAAAAGCCCGCGAAGTTTTTGCTACGCTTAGCCCCTTGGTCAATTTAAGCTCCTGGCTAAGCCTTAAATGTGCCAGCTGTTCTGTCTGAGAAGTCGAAAGTAGAAAGTCTTTATCCGTCTGCCCTTGCTCAGCCAACCTCCCAGAGGCAGAATGAAGTAAGTCATCCTTCGTGTGAAAAACAATGGTTCCACTCAGCACACGCAAACCGTCCTGGTATTGGTGGTACTTCACGTGTTCCCAGCCGGTGATAGACTCGTGGGAATAAACCCGGCGGAGTTCTACTGAAGGCGCAAGCTGAAATAAAGGAGAGGATGTCAATTTGTCTTTTGCCTGGAAGCTAACGGGTTGGTAAGCTTTGAAAACAGACCGGTCACCATTCTGCGCAATAAGGAAAGCGGAGATGATCGTAAAAAGTAATAGTAAGCAATGCTTTCTCATACTGGGGATTTGAATTAGGCGAACTTTGAAAAAAGCCTGGTCACTAATTAACACTATTTTTTCAGGCAAGCCTGTAAGGCATGTGGGGGCTAAGCCATTAAGACTTAGTAAAGTAGAGGGTAATATAACCAAAGATTTAATTCAAAAATCAGAAGAGATACTGTTTTTCTGTCAAACAGCTTGCATAGTATAAACGGAAGGCAGGCCGCTGAGCATTAAGGTGCCCTGCGACGCAGCGAATCGTTTGAAATCCTCCACGCTGGAATGACCGGGGTACGGCCCGTAGTGATGTTTTGTATTGTCGTTGCGCCAGACCAATACCCAGGAGATGCGGGCCGCAACTTGGTCGGCCATAATGCCTTTCAGCAAGCTTCCTGTCCACCAATCCTCTTTGGGAACAGACTCGTAACCCGTTTCCGTAAGTGCGGCAACCTTGCCCTTTCGTTCAGCGATTTGTACCAGCATTCGTAAACGGTCTGTGAGGCGTTTGATGTTTTCGTTCTTTCCTAAATCATGATAATCATCGAGGCCCAGAATATCCACATATTCGTCTCCGGGATAATATTCGAGGTATTCGGTTTCATTATCGACAATGTCCGTTGAGTAGCACCAAAGGAGATGATGTAATGCTGCTGTGTCGCGGAAAAAATTGACGGTAAACCGCCAGAGTTGTTTGTATTCTTCCGCCGAAGCATGTGGCTTGCCCCACCAAAACCAGTTGCCAGTATGCTCATGAAACGGACGAAAAATGATTGGAACAGGTTGGTAGTCGGGCGGCCCGGTGGTTACTTTTCTAAAAAAATCTGCGATGAGCTCCAGCTTGTCACAGTAGGCCTCATGATGGCTGCCACCGGGTAAGATGGCAGCTACGGTTGGCGTGCCAACCGCCCAGGCGTCTCCACCCAGGAAATTGTTGGCGTGCCAGCTTACGGTATTTATTCCGCCCCGACGAAATACTTCACGCATCCAGAAGCGCATGTGGCGGAAATCAACCAGGTCTAAGTTACTGGGGTGGGGGCCAATCTTGCCAATGTCCCAACCGAAAACAGCAGGGTGTTGACCGCAGACATCTTGCACATCGGTTCGAAATTCATGAAAGTCTTTCCAGTGGACACCGTAAGCAAGGGCATCCTGATGACCGAATAGGGTAGGGCCGGTAGTGCTGCGCTTCAGAAAATTATAAAGGGCTTGGGTTGCAGGTGTGGCGTATTGATCGATAGGCATGTGGCGAAGATCGGTGTTTTGAACTTTGCTCTTAAAAATCATCCTTGCATCCTGCGTGCGCGCCAAATAATTTGGCGCGCACGCAGGATGCAAGGATGGGGTAAAGGCAGGGCGCTTTATCGAAGAGATTAACCTCCTCGTCGAGAAACTTTTGAATTCAGCAATAGCATTGACACTTTAGCATCAATATGAAAATAGCCCTGTACATTCTTTTAGCGCTCGTCGTACTTGTCGGAGGAGCTGTATGCTGGTTCTACCTTTCCTTTACGTCTGCTGCGGTTGATGAACTGGTTGTCCCGCCAGCGGCAACTAAAACTCAACGCATTGATTTAATTGATAACTACCTGGCTGAGTTACACAAAGACCGTAATTTTAACGGTGGAATTCTCTTTGCCGAAAAGGGAGAGCCGCTTTTAATGAAAACCTATGGCTATACGGATCATACTGGCGATACGGAGTTGACAACGCAGTCCTCCTTTCGCCTGGCGTCTGTGTCTAAGCAGTTTACTGCCGCTGGCATTCTTCGCGCCACTGAGCTTGGTTTACTTGAGCTCGATGAGCCGATAATTAGCTACATCAAATCGCAGTATTCGGGTGTAACGGTACGTCACCTTTTGAACCAAACCAGCGGTATCCCCGACGAATACATGAACCTCGGCGAATCCCATCGGGATTCGATTGGTGAGGTGATGAGTAATTCCGACGTGATTAATCTAATGTATGAATTTGGTTCAGCTAGAACCGGAAAACCGGGAGACGCCTTTGAATATTCCAACACCAACTACGCGCTCCTGGCCGGTATCATTGAGGCTGTCTCCGGAAAGTCTTTTGAAGACTTTATGCAAGCCGAGTTTTTTGAACCCTTGGGCATGGTTAACAGTCGCGTATTTCTGCTCGGCTCGCCCGACACCATTTTTGTAAATAAAACTCGCGGGTTTGTTTCCGTACTTGGCCAGAGAGAACCTATTGATCCGGACTTTCTGGAAGGTGTTGGTGGCGACGGAAACGTCTTTGCCAGTATTGAAGACTTTTTACACTGGGACCAGTTCTGGAATGGGAACAACGACATTGTCAGTGATAGCTTATTACAGCAAGCCTTCCTTAAGCCAACGCTCAATGATGGTAGTATTTCCACCTATGGCTTTGGTTGGGTTCTCGAAAAGAATAGGCACTGGCACAACGGTAGCTGGCTGGCGGCTCGTACGATGGTAATCCGAAATCCGAAATCAGAGACAATACTGGTGCTTTTGGACAACTCCACAAACTTCAAGTTAGACGGCATCGTAACTGAAATTGGTAAGGCTTTAAAACCACCAGCTACCGAAGCCGGTAGCTAAGTCCTAGCTCCATTCGTCCAGTCTGGAGGCCGATAACCTGCGCTCTATCTGGCTGACGCAGCAAGTGCGTAGCCTTAAGGTTTACGCTTAATCGAGGCTTGATGTCATAGGCCACCCCTGCATTGGCTCTTAAAACCCACCGCTTGAACTCAGGGCTGGTTTCGCCTTGGTTGAGGTCACTTATCAAGTTTTGACTCCTCGAGAAATTTACACTGTATATCTCCCTAAAGCCATTCTCTGGCTGATCCCCGAAGCTCGTTGGGTTGTTGCTTTCAAAACTGACAAGCGCTCGCAGCTGGTAAGCTGCGGAAAAGCCAGTACTGAACCGCAGTCGAGGGGTCGCAGACCAAGCAAGGCCAGCTCCTAATTCAAGGGCATCAGTACTAATGGATACAGGGGTCAAGTTGTTCTCATCGTTTCCTGTGGTAGGGGCTCCGGCTTGATCTACTTCTACAAGGTTGAGTTCTTTGATTTTTGACTTTCCTAATCGGTAACGTAAGGAGAGTGGGAAAGAAAACCTACTTCCATTTTTGAGGCGATAACCAATACCAAGTAAATAACCCGGTTGTTGTAGGTTGAAGCTGCTGGTGTATGCACCATCAAAAGTGAGCGGGTTCCGGTACCGTTGTTGTTGTACGGGGAGCTCAGGGAGGGGGTATTCTAAACCAGAAGGTAACGGAGTAATTGCCAGTGGAGTTAGTTGAAGACTTGCGGCTTTTGTTATGCGATCTTCGCGAGTACTCCTAGGAATGGCCGATTCCATTTTGGGAGCTGGTACGGTATTAGTGGAAGCTGTCTGGTCTGAAGAAGAGATTGCTGGATGCTCCTCTGCGTCCATTGGCGGTGCAATACGCTGGCTTGGTGTAGCATTAACAGGAGAGACAACTTTTGCTTTACGCTTAGTCGTATTAGGTGAAGGGGCCGCGGCTAACTCTTTATTTGTCGATTGAGGTAGTGGTGCAGCTTGATTAAGGTCAGATGAGCTCAGCCTGGTAGTTTCTTCACCGGCCACTAGAGAGAAGACATCATTAGTCTTGGACTTGGAGTCGGCGCTATCCGTCTCTGCAATAACCGATGTAGCAGGGGGTACGGTAGTTGTAGGTTCCTTTTTAGAAAAGACGCCCGATCCGAGTAAAATAGCCAGGGACAGAACGACTACAACTCCCGTATAAAACGGCCACCAGGCAAGAAAGCCCTTGCGGCGATTCGGCTCGGCGTCGAGACGAGCATTCATGTCCGCCCAGGCTTCGTCCCAGAAGTCGGCGTTGTCGGTCCAGTCTTGGTCCTTTTTAGCCTGCATAGCGGTTAGATTTGAAAGGGTGAGATTGCAATTTTTTGCGCAAGATTTGTCGAGCTTTATTCAGGTGCCAACGGCTGTTGCCTTCACTGAAGTTTAGTTGAGTGGCGATCTCGGCGTGGTTATAACCTTCCACGGCGAAGAGCCAGAATACCTCCTTACTTGTTTCCGGTAGGAGGTCGATAATACGGCAGAGGTCTTCGGCGTACAACGATTGGGTGACGGCTGCTTCCGAGGGCCGGTCCCAGTCCGCTATTTCTAGTGTCGGTCGTTGTTTGGTAGCACGAAACTGATCAATAGCGCTACGGAAAACTAGGCGTTTGATCCAGCCTTCCAGGCTGCCTTCCCAGCGGAACTTTTCGAGCTTCTGAAAAACCTTCATCATTCCTCCGTTCAGCAACTCCATGGCTTCTTCTCTACCGTTTGCGTACCGACGACATACGACCAGGGCTACCGGCGCAAAGCGCCGGTAAAATGCCTCCTGGGCTCTCCGGTCTCCTGCCAGGCAGGCAGTCACCAGGGATTTTTCGTCGGGGTAAAGCAAATTGATTGTTTGGTTTGAATTTTTAGAAAAAGACTGTTAAGGAATCATCTCCATATTACTAGACATCTTGGCTCCCTCTTCGCTAAGCCTTAGGCGCAGCTTGTGGGAGAGGCAGAAAATCAAGAATATCTAATAGCACATGCATCATCGCCGAAGGCAGCAAACTCAAGGGTCAAAATCGCATCCCGCCCCGAAGGGTAAGTCTGCGGTAGTTTACGACACGTTCCACCACGTCTAGATTTGCGGTAGTGAGATTGAAACGGCTGTTGAGGAACCGATAGCCCAGGTCAATGGTCATCTTACCCCAGCCGCCGTTGCGGGGGGTAATTTCGACACCGATGGCCGGATGGTAGAGTAAAGTGACGGAGCGGGAGGTAATCTCTTCGCTGGATTCACTACTTCCGAAGGGGAAGGAAGGCCCTGCTTCCATCCGGGCAAAAGGCCGCCAGCGGCCTTTCCCAATGGGGACTTCTATCAGTGCAGTAGCGGCCAGGACATTCTCCTGACGCTGGTGGTTCATCAGGTTAACATCAAGTCCGGCACCTACGGTTAGGAAGGATACATCGCGTAGTAAATGGTAGGCTACTCCTCCGCCGATTGCGGTGGACGAACGGAGAAAGCCACTGTTGTTATTTGTAGTCCTACCGAAACTCAATGCGCTGGTAACCTGATGACGGAATTTACGCTTTGGAGTAGGAAGTACGGATGCTTCTTCCGTAGCCTCTTCGGTAATATTCTGAACACCGATTTTAGGTGCACGCCTTTTGTCGTATCGGAAGTTAACACGTTTTACTTCCTTCCAGGGCAGCTCTTTTACTGATCCGTCTTTCTTTACAATGACCACCCGTTCGTTGTACTCATAGGAAAGGATGTTGCCTTCCAGAGGAGGAGCGTTGTACCGAAATACTACATCAACGTACCTTTCTGCCCTTGTTTGAGCTAGAAGTAAAAGGGGGAGCAGAAGTAGCGTTACTGAAAGTAAATTGCGCATGGATGATGTTTTCGACTAGCAAGTTATACCGTTTGCTCTAAAGCTGTGTTCAGCATTCAGCATTTAGGGTCTAGAACTTAACTAATTACTGAACGCTGAACGCTGATCTCTAGTCACAAAGGTTGATTCTACTGGTTGGCGTAAGCTGCCCTCGCTCGTTGTAATCATACTGCTGGATACCATCATCGGCGTAGCCAAGTACGATTAGGTCGTTGTCGGCTGGCAGAACAATTACGTCACGGGCGTTGATGTTGTCCAGTGAAGAGAGTTGTTCGCCGAGCAGGCCATCGTCAGTCAAGTCAAATACCTTGAGGCCTTCCCACTGGGCGCAGAGGAAAAGTTTGCCTTCTGCAACGCCCAACCCGTGGCTACTGCTCATGGGAGTGATCTGTAAAGACCGCGGGTTGCGGGCATCGCTTACATCAATGATTTCCAATTGATCTCCTATGCTGCCGCAGTCACGACCTCCCCAGAGGGTTACGTAGGCGAGATCATTAGCTACTACTACGGGGTCACAGCTCAGGACGTGCTCAAAAGTAGAGAGGTGCTCTGGTGCTGTCGGGTTGGAAGCATCGAAAATCTGCATGCCCGTACGAGTACCGATGAAAAGCTTGTCTTCGTAGGGGAAGATGGTCTCAATACCCCAACCAAGGTTTACCTGGTCGGCATAGACAGGGTTTTCGGCATCAGTGAGGTCAAATACCTTAAGTCTTTGGTCGTCAACGGCGTAAAGCGTGCCGTTGCTGATGGTGAAACGGGCAAGACTGCCGCCCTGGCCGACAACGTCATTTGTTGGGCCACCGCTGTTAAAGTTCGCGGTTGGAGAACTGACGGAGTTTAAATCAAAACTTCCCCGAATAGTACCTACGTTTTCAGCCCAGATGAGATCGTCTTCCCAGAATACACCACGGCCAAAGTTTACGTTGTCGCAATCAAGCGACCGGCGTTCGCCGGTCTCGACCCAGTCTACCACAAATTCGTTGTTGGGGAGCACCTGGGCGAATACGCTGTAGGGCTCAAATACGTCTTCGGTGCGGCCTACAAGCGTTGGGTTTTCGGGGTTTTCCAGGCTGAAGGCCACCAGGTCAGTATACTGGTTCATATAAAGGATGCCGTTGCGTACAGCGATGCCCTGCCCACCCGGAGCATCCATGAAGGTGATGTTCCTTGGATTATTAGAATTGGAATTGTCAAAAATATGGAGGCCCTTATTTTCTTCTACCATAAAGA
The DNA here is from genome assembly GCA_964410795.1 of uncultured Lewinella sp. Classification (GTDB taxonomy): domain Bacteria; phylum Bacteroidota; class Bacteroidia; order Chitinophagales; family Saprospiraceae; genus Neolewinella. Next base: position 44,276 of record CAYPIM010000015.1, read on the forward strand.
GGTACTGCTCGTAAACGTAGAAGCTGGTTGTATTACACACTGGCTGAGCTACACCACAGAAAAAGCTGGAATTGCCGCGCCAGGCGTCGGAAGTGGTGGTTATGGGCTCAAAGCCGATTACGGTTCGGCGCTCATTACAAGTCTCTTCAAGGCAACTACTGAGTGAACAGGTTAGAGCGGCCAAAAGTGTGAGGGTAAATAGTCTTTTCATTGGTAATTTGTTGATTGGGAGTTTGCTTGAAATCCGGGCTTCTGTTAGGGTAGACGGAGCAAATTTAGGGGGCGTTGGCGAAGAAGGAAGATTTTTTATAGATATGGTTCCTTATTGGGTAATGTATATAGTACCAACCCTAGTTTATATCTTGCGCCCCATGCTGACCATCACCCTTGCTTACGTAACGGATAACCAGACTACCGCTCACCGAATTGCCGGTGATCTGTCCAGTCACGTTAATTTCTTTCACGTGAGTGTAGGGAAAGCTAACGAAGGCCCGGTGCTGGCTGATTTGATCAGGGACACAGAGGGGCCGGCAATTGTCCTTATCTCTGATGATTACCTAACCAACCCCAATTGCATGTTGCGGGGTCACGAGATTTTTGGCTCCAACCGGGAGATCTTGCCTATATACATTCGCTCTCATCACTACGACGAACTTCAAGACGAAGTGATCTCTTCCCAAACCAGCCTTTCGAACCAGCGTGAAGTAATGCATTACGTAAACTTCTGGGAAGACCGCTACATTAAATTGCGTCGGCCAGATGAAGAAATGGAAGGAGGAGAAGCTTTCACTAAATACAAGCGCAAAATCCGAGAAACGAGTGTGCAGGTAGAGGAGTTGCTGCACCTGATCAAAGATGGTTGGGCACTCACCGAAACCCAGTTTGCGGCCAACCACTACCAACAACTTTTCATTTTTGCCGAGCGGCCCAAGCTTTGGGAAGAATTTAAATCTTTTGAAAATTCTGCCCCGATGGACCTCTCTGGTATTCCTGGTCTGGAAATGCTGGGTACTGCCAATCAGGAGACGGAAGAGGCGGGTACGCAGGTGCAAAGCGAGGTTTCTAAAGTACCGCCCGCTGAAGAAACTACCGCTTCTGCGGAAAGCGAGATACCACCCCAACACCCCCCCGAAGAAGCACCCAAGCAAATGACCGAGCCTCTCCAACAGACAACCGCCAACCACCAACCGCCAACCGCCAACGAACAACAGATAACGGAACACGAAATGTCTCCCGAAGAACAGGCCAACGTCTGGATTGAACGCGCCTGGAGTATGCACGATGAGGGAGACCCGGCCTCCGGCCTCGAACTACTAAATGCTGGACGAGATGCCCTGCCGGACCACCACAAACTCCACTACCATTACGCGCTTCTGCTGGCCACCTCCACCGAAGATGCCGCAGCTGCCCGTCGAGAAACAGAAGCTCTGCTGGCCAAAAACCCGGATCATCCGGATGCCCTTTACCTCAACGGCGAGCTCTATCTCTCCGGCGGAAACTTTCAGCAAGCACGGGACAATTGGGAACAACTCTCGGACAACGAGCCTTTTTACCCAGATCTTAACTACCGCCTAGGCATTCTGCTAGCCGAGCACTTTCCAAAAGATTATCTTGATGCGGCGGCCTACCTCCGCCGGGCCACCAAAGACAAGGAGCCCAACCCTGATGCGTTTTACCGCTACGCATTAATGCTTGCAGGCCCTGTTGGCCGCCCACGGAAAGCGGTAAAGGTGTTGCGAAAAGGACTTGCCTTAGACGCTACCCACGCTTACGCTCAGTACGAGCTGGCGGTACTATTGCATCAACGGGGGGACTTTCAAGGCGCAAGCGTCGCATTTAATACTGCAACTACCCTCAATCCTGCATTCAATACCGCTGCCAATCGTAAAGCCTTCGCTGCTATACCGCTGGTTACGGCAGCAACACCGGCTGAGGAAGATGCCCTCGCTGCCCTAAAGCAAAATATTGCTTCCCTGGAGGCCATGATCGCAGAACGGGACAAAGCCCCGGAACCCACCCCTGAACCTGCGGACCCGCCCAAAAAAGGAGTTGGTAAGACGGTCCTTATTTCCGGAGCAACCAGCGGGATCGGCCGTGCTACCGCCCGTTGTCTTGCAGCCGAAGGCTTCCGTCTCATTCTACTGGGGCGTCGCAAAGAACGCCTTGAAGAGCTGGGTAAAGAACTGCTCGAAGCACATGAAACAGAAACGCTCCTGATCAAACTTGATGTTACCAATCGTGAGGATGTCACCAACTTGCCCAATCATTTCCCCGACTCCTGGCGAACCATCGATTTTCTCATCAATAACGCCGGCAAAGCAAAGGGGGTAGACCCTATTCATGAAGGGCAACTGGACCACTGGGACGAGATGATCGACGTGAATCTCAAGGGGTTGCTTTACCTCACCCGGGCCGTCAGCCCGGCCATGGTTGAACGTGGCGCTGGCATGATCGTTAATGTTTGCAGTACGGCCGGTAAGGAAGTTTATCCGAACGGCAACGTCTACTGCGCCACCAAGCACGCCGTGGATGCACTCACCCGAGCGATGCGCCTTGACCTGGTAAAACACGGCATTCGTGTTGGCCAGATCTGCCCTGCAATGGTAGAAGAAACCGAGTTCTCCGTCGTCCGCTACGACGGCGATACCGAGAAAGCCAAAATCTACGAAGACTTTCAACCGCTCCGCTCGCCCGATGTAGCCAAGGCCGTCGAGTTTATGATCACCCAGCCCCCCCACGTCAACGTTCTAGACATGGTAATTCAGGGTACCCAACAGGCCAGCTCTACGGTTGTAGATCGCTCCGGCCGGGACCGCTTCGCTGAAGAAGAATAACGGTGGAGGAGTTGTACTCCAACCAATAGATCCATGTCTCGAAAATCATTGGAATTCAATCTTCCTACCGGAAATATTAGCATGCAACCAAAATTCATCGTCATCGAAGGCCTCGACGGTTCAGGCAAGACCACCCAGATCGAAATGCTGAAAGACCGGCTACAGGGGAGGGGAGACGCTTGCTACCTGACGGCGGAACCTACCGAACTGCCAACGGGCAAATTTCTTCGGTCTATCCTGCAAAAAAAAGTGGACGCTGACCCCCGAACCGTCGCGGCTCTTTTCGCCGCCGACCGGATTGAGCACCTTTTTCACCCCCAGGAAGGCTTGCTGCGCAAGCTGGAAGATGGTTATCACGTCATTGCCAGCCGCTATTACTTCAGCTCTCTGGCTTATCAAAGTGAATTTGCTGACCCAGGATGGATTGCCTCCCTCAATAGCCTCGCCAAGCGTACCCTCCCGGCCGACATCACGATCTTCCTGGACCTTGATCCGGACATCAGCATGCAACGCATTGCCGCTCGAGGCGAAGAGAAAGAACTCTTTGAGACAAAAGAAAAATTGACCCACGTCCGCGAGTCCTTCCACCTTGCTTTCACCCACTTCGGCGAAGAGGAGAATATTCACATCATTGACGCGAGTGGTGATCCGGTAGAGATCGCTGATGCGATCTGGGCGGTAGTGGATGCTAGGTAACTCGTCCGCCGAGTATACTGTACTGATCGCTGAATCAAACAGTGTTGATGTTTTGTCCGCCTTCTTCGGAAGGAGCGGAGCTAACGCCTACTTTGCTCCAGAGCGTAGACAAAACATTATATTCACGCATCATGCAGCAAAGAATTCAATCAATAGACATCCTCCGGGGCATCACCATTGCCGCGATGATGCTCGTTAATAATCCGGGTAGCTGGGGCAGTGTTTACGCTCCGTTTTTACATGCTCCCTGGCACGGGTATACGCCGACAGACTTGGTGTTCCCCTTCTTCCTGTTCATCGTTGGTTGTTCGATCGCCTTTGCTTACAGGAACCGGAAACCTTCGCCGCAGGTCTATAAAAAGATCACGATACGGACACTAAAACTTGTAGGCCTGGGCTTGTTTCTCGGAGCTTTCACTTTGTCATTTCCTTTCTTCAAGGACTGGGCGGACATCCGCCTGCCGGGCGTACTTCAACGCATCGGCCTGGCTTTTTTCTTTGCGGCCATCATCGCGCTGAAGGCCAACTGGAAGGTGATCCTTGGGGTAATCGCCACTTTGCTGTTTGGTTATTACGGCATCATGGGGTTTCTCCCTTTGCCCGACGGCTCCAGCCCAACCTTTGAGCGGGCGCCTAACAACTGGGCGATGTATTTTGATAAAATGATCCTGGGTTCGCATACCTGGAAGCCAGACTATGATCCGGAAGGCTTACTCAGTACAATACCGAGCATCGCCACGGCCCTGATCGGAGTGCTCACCGGGCGTTTTTTGCTGGCAAAAGATACTGGAGGAAAGACGATGAAACTTGCCCTGGCGGGAGTTGGCTTGTTGGCCGCTGGCCATCTTTGGAATTTTGCCTTCCCGATCAATAAAGCACTCTGGAGTAGTAGTTTTGTTTTGGCTACTGCAGGTTGGGCACTCTTGTGTATTGCGTTGATCTATTATCTGACGGACGTCAAGGGATTGTCAGTCGGGGACACCTTTAAGAAAGTAGGGGCGAATGCACTTATCCTATACTTCTTGTCCAGTTTTACGGCTAAAATATTTGGTATTACCGGCCTCCATGGTTGGCTATACCAACATATTTACGTCCATGACTTTTTGCCTGCTAAACTCAGTAGTTTATTGTACGGCCTTTCGGTAATGAGCTTTTACATCCTGCTGGGTCTTTGGCTTTACCGGCGAAAAATATTTGTTAGGGTTTAAGCTAGGGTATTCGTAGCTAAAATTAGAAAAGGGTGGAGGACTTGTAGCCCGACTTTCTCGTGCAAAGAACCTCACGGTTCATCAGCTACTTACTGCCTCAGAAAAGCCTTATGGTTTTGTTAAAACCTTGATTGTCATGATAGTGTGTTTGCGGTTTGTATTGAAAATTCATAACTTACTACTCAGATTCACCCATCTGGATTTTAAATCCAGGCCTCTTTACACTAAACCCTGTTCACCATGACTTACTTTACCCGTACCCTCTTTTTGTGCTTGCTGTGTGTCGGCTTTTTCTCCTGTATTGAAGAAGTTGACATGACCGTTGCACCCACCTTCGAACCTGAAGAAGTTCCCGTCACTACAGCGGAAAACTTCAAGGTGGGGAGCCAGGATGTTGACCTTACGCACGCTTACATTGTCACTTCGCCAGTAGCGGAGAGTGGAAGGTTTAACCATCATATAGTGCTCAGTAGTGAGGATGTGTTAGATGGCAATGACTTGCGCAGCGAACGCTTGCTGCCTATCGTTGCTCTTTTACTAGAATCCGAAGATGCATCTCCCGTAGGCGAGTACTTTATTCGGGATGGCTCCATCGTTGATGCTGCCGGATCACCTTGGTTCTCTGTGTCCGATGGGAGTATTTTACTGCAAAACCTTGAATACGACAGTGGCAGTAGCATCATCATCTCCGCCGAAGGGGATGGGTTTAAAATTGATGTTGACTTGCTGCACAATCGAAGCCTACTGGGATCAGTTAACGGCGTATTTACCGGACCTATTAAAACCGTTGTTCCGGAAGGCCAGGAGGAAATTGATCCAGAGGCTTTTACGGGAGAAAATTTTATGAACCGCGACTCGGAACTCTTTAACCTGACCAACGCTTACTTAGTTTCTTCACAAGGCCGCTTCTGGTTATATCTTTCAGATCGGCCTGTACTTGAGGAAAATCAATTGACAGGGACCAGTAACGTGATGCTCTTAATGCTGACCGAGGCTAGTAACGGGGAGCTGAAAACTGGCCGCTATCAAATTAATAGCAATGCCCTTCCGCAAGGTGGTTATTTCTTTGGGGCCGCCAGAGACGCTATTATGAGGTCTTATTTCTGCCGTGATATGAATTTTGATACCGGCCGGGCCGCAAACGACGAAGAGGTCAACAACGGCGAAACCCTTGTGCAGGTAGATGGCGATACATTTAGTGTCAAATTCAATTACACTACCCACAGCAACGTTCAAGTAGCGGGCGAATACCACGGGCAAATCCTAGAGGCTAATTAGTACTTCGTTATCTAGAAATGTATTTCTGCACTAGTTTAAGCGCCTGGGCCAAACGGGCCCGGCCCTGGATTTGGTGATTGTTTTTGCCCTTTAAAATGGATTTGTATCGTTCAAACAACAGCTTGCGTTGCCCCGGTTCGGGCGCTTCGCGCAACTTGTCGAATGCCCACGGCAGATCCGGTTGGCAGAGTAGTACCAAATCGTAGGGCCTTTCTCTGGTAGCAATAGCTACTTCTTCCGGGCAGTGGCCATACTTGACTTCCGCCCAAACCCGAATCACCTCTGGTCCGGTATCGCAGATAATGAAAGAAGCCGAAGATGCACGCGCTGCATCTTCGGCTTTCTTCTGTAGGTTCCAAATCTTTGGCAAATCTGCCTCAACGTATTCGCCATCTTGAGCTTCCAGGAAATCCCGGGCAGCTTCGGCAACATAAATGCCATCCAGGGCCCAGGCAAGATCGCGGGCCAAGGTTGTTTTGCCGGAGGATTCAGGGCCGGTGATTAGGATGGAGAATACAGGAAACAGACGACAATTTTTTGTTGAATAAGGAGACTATGTCCCGATAAAAAATTATTTTCCTGCAACCTGCAACCTGCAACCTGCAACCTGCAACCTGCAACCTGCAACCT
>CAYPIM010000016.1:0-18630 GCA_964410795.1 uncultured Lewinella sp.
TTAAAGGTAAATGCTTTTGTAAGGAGCTTAGGTGTGATAAAGTTGTTAAAGTTTGGTCGTAACCCTTCACTATAGCCGATTATTCAAGGGCTAGTTTCTCAGTAATGAAGGCCTTCATGGCGTAGAGAATGTATTTCTCTTGCATTTGGGGGGCTGTACCGACGTTGACGGTTTCCCCATGGATCATCGACTTGCCGGTGGCGGTGTCATAGATACACATACGCATTTGTGCCTTGCCTTCTTTGTTTACATTACGAACGTCGGCAAGTACGAGGTAGCGGGCACGTTTGGAGCTTAAACGTTTGTCGGCCTGTGTTCGTCCGAAAAACATCAGGTCTCGCTCTTTAGCGTTGTGGAAGTTCGAAGTTAGCACTTCATGAGAAACCGACTTTTTCTTGGCAACCCTACTGAGGAAACCGCTAAGGCTTTTACTAAGAGATGCGTCAGCCTTCGTTAGGTTACCAGGACCTGCGTAAACGGCTACGGCCATATCCACTTGTTTACCAGAAGACATGAAGACGTCTTGAGCTTCCGCCTGGGCTTGCCTTCTTGCTTTAGCAATTAGTTCTTGCCGGTGCTTCTCTTTCTGAGCTTCCTGTTGACGGAGTTCTTCCTGTCGCTTAGCTTCCTCCTGTTGCTGCGCCAGTTTTCGTTTTTCTTCGTCCGTTAGCCCATTGGTGGGCGAGTTACCGGTAGGGGGAACTTCTAGTTTTCCAATTGGGGGAACTTTGTCGGGGTTTTCGTTCTCTTCTGGCCAAAGAAGGAAGCCGATGGCCAGTAGAGCAATAAGAACGGCGGCGAAACCGAACCATTTACCGAGGCCTTTCTTTGAACCGTCCCCTGTACCTGCGGCCGCGCCTCTTTCTTTAGTTCCCGTAGTTCCGTGATCTGGATGTGGATATTCCACCTGGTCCAGAAAAACGAGCATGTCTTGCACCAGTCCGTTCTCCTCAATGGTGAGTAGGCGCTCTTCGGAAAGGTTGCCGATTTGTTTGTTTTCGATGATGCGCAAGCGCCGGTCGAGCGTCACCAGTCGGCTGGCGTGCTCACGGCTCAGGTCTAGCTGGTTCATGCTGTGCATGGCCTTGCGGAGACGGTTTTCACGGATTAGCTGGCGTATGGGCTCGTACATAGTAATGTAGTCGTATAGTAATATAGTCGCTACCGCATGTTGTGGGAGACAATGTGTTACAGATAGCACCATCGAAGAAGGTACTGTATTTCTACCGCACTAACATACTACATAATTTTGGGATGTTTGCGGGTGCGGACGAGGGGGGGGTATCACCAAATACACACCGAACGAGGTCGCTGCATTGAAAGACAGTGAAAATTCCCTTACCTCATGCGGTAAAGACTACATTACTACCGCACTACTTAGCCGTCATAGACGCCTGGAGCTTCTTACCTTCCTCGATCTGTTCTTTTGTATCACGCAGGGGCGTTCCAGCTTTGTTAAGCTCTAGAAGGTAAGCATCACGGATGACCTCAAACGCGGGCAGTAGGCTGTCGGGCATGTTTTTGGAGGGCGGGAAACGCAGCTTAGTGTGGTCGATTTGGCGACCGTCTTTCCAGAAGCGGTAGCAAACGTGTGGGCCGGTAGCTAGGCCGGTGGAGCCAACGTAGCCAATGGTTTCTCCCTGGCGAACGCGGGTACCAACGGACTGGCCGCTCTGGAACTTCTGCATGTGCAGGTACTGGGTGGTGTATTGTTTGCTGTGGCGGACCTTTACGAAGTTACCATTGCCACCGCGGCGACCACGCTCTACAATGACGCCGTCGGCAGTAGCTAAAATGGGCGTGCCGCGTGCTGCGGCATAATCAGTGCCTAGGTGAGGCTTAATACGCTTCTGGACCGGGTGAAAGCGGCGTAGGTTAAACGCAGAGCTCATCCGGCTAAAGCGGACTGGAGATTTCAGGAAGGTGCTCTTCATCGGCTCGCCGTTAAGACCGAAATAACCTTGGTAAGTAGAGTCAGGCGAGCAGTACCAGAAGGCGTAGATGTCGTCGCCACCGGTAGAGTAACGGGCGGCTTTAACCTTGCCGGGAGCGGCGTCTTCTCCTTCAACAAATTTCTTTTCGTAGACGAGCTGGAAGGCATCGTTGGGTTGCACGTGGTAGAAGTCAACGGACCACTGCAGGGCGTCTTCCATACGGTCGGTGAGGGCGTAGCTGAGGCCAGCTCCGGTCATAGCATTCCAAAGGTTGGATTCGATCTTTCCAGAAGCAAGAGCAATCTCGGTTTTTACCGGAAGTTCAGTGCGCTCACTGCGCTCCCCACCTTTGAGGTCGAGGCGAACGTATTCGTAGATAGATGGCTGGTAGGCCAGGAAGTCGGGGCCTTCGGTATCTGGGTCGTTGATGATGGTATATGTACGGCCAGCACGGAGGTTCCGTACATCCAGCAGTGCGTTAAAGGTGTTCGCAGCGTCGAAAGTCTGTTGGTTGCCTAGGCCCTGGGCCAGGAGAATGTCGGACAGGGTTTGCCCTTCCTGAATAGTATCTACTCTTTGCACAACGGTATCAATAGCGAGGCCAAAGCGTAGGGTGGGGGAGACTACTGGGAAGGCATTTGCCGTTAGCACCGGAGGGGCCGGAGGCGGAGCGACACCTACTAAAGAGTAGACGATGGCTGCGCAGACAAAGAGGCAAAGTGCGGAAACTAAAGCTACCCGGGGAAGGCGTAGTTTCCGCGTTCGATGCGGTAAATTCACGTTTTTTGTTTTAATCCTGACCGTGCCCGGAATAGCCGGAGGGTCGTTAGCTCTTTTTTCGAACCTTGTGTTAGTTCGGGGGCAAATATAGTGTACAGCTTGCAGAGTTTCATTGGGGCAGGTTACAAGTTGCAGGTTGCAGGGTAGAAGGAGGTGGTTTTTAGGAGACAGAATTCAGGCATTAGAATGTTGCGCTTGTAAGATTTGTAGATAGGGAGATGTCTATTATAATCTATATTTGAACTGTTAAACACCTTGAAAATGCGTTACATTATTTTACTTTGCCTATTACCTCTGCTGTCCTGTTACCGGGGAGATGATAACCCTGACCTCTATCTTGAAGAGTTCTTTTTGTGCGAACTGCCGTTTGATCCACTTCCTGTACCTGGCTTTAGTCTGGAATTGGTTGGGGAAGGGGTATTCAGCATTAGAAATGAATTTGGCTTTGTCAAGTTTCAATTCTTTGACAGTAATAACGGAGTCGCTTATGAGGGCTCGCGGGATACCTTGTTTAAAACTGTAGACGGTGGCGTTACCTGGACCGGAATGCCGGCCGTTCCCGAGCTGACAACGGGTGTCCGATTTCTGGATGCTGACCGTGGGATCGCTACCATTGAACGCCAGGCGATGGCGGACCCTGCCACCGGTAGCTTCCCCCCGCCTAAATTAGCCATCACTACCGACGGTGGGAATAGTTGGGAAATGAAGTCTTATTCAAACATCTACAGAGAAGTCTATAAACCTACACTTGGCCCGGACGGGAATATCTATGCGATTGGCAGCATAGATGGAACCTCTGGCTTACTACGGAGTGTTGATGGAGGAGAAACAATGGAACGCTGGATAGACCTGCCACTGGAAGAATACTTTAGCAATGGCCCTACACTTAGCTCGACTTCGGTTTTTGATCTGTACCTAAGCTCAGGATCTATCTATGTCAATACTAAAGACCGAAGATCCCTTGAGATTAATTATGAAGGGGAGATCGTTGGTGCCCTAAATATCGGAATTGCGGGGGTGAAGTCTATTACTTTTCCTTCTCCCCAGGAGGTGATGGTGACCGGTCATTTTTCTGAATTTCTTTCTCAGGATGGAGGTGCGAGCTTCAACTCTGTTTCAGCCCCTGGAGCTAAGGTGATATCATATCTTGAGGACGGCACAAGTATATATGAACGTACAACGGAGGAGGAGTGCCCGACTGATCCAGACCATCGATTCAAGTATTTGGGTCTGCTGAACGCCGCGGGTGAAGTCCTAGAAGAAAGTGAACCTTTCGATGCATATTTGAGCCGGAACAAACTTAGAGGTCGGCATAATTTCCGCGACGGGCGGGTGTTATTGGTATTTAATAAGGAGTTGTACCTACTCCGCAGGGAATGAACTTTTGGTAGCGCTGTAGCGATCTTAACAGGGCCATAAATACAAAACATCTATATTTGTAAGAACGTTAGATACCAAATACAAACCAACTTACGCTACCAAAACGTATCCCAAAATGAAAAATTTTCTTACCCTGATCGTAGCTTTGCTGCTGTCAGTCAGCTCGTTGCAGGCTGAGCAAATCTTTGTCTTGTTCGATGGTTCCTGTGGGGACCGTGTGAAGTACGAACAGGCTGTGGCTCAGCAGCCTCGGCTCGACTACTACGCTTATCACTTCTCCTTTCAGGGGGGAGATCGCCTGCTGCTGGAGACTGGGGCCGAAGGCGCCACCGTACAGAATTTCTTACCCCAGGGCTACCTCTACTGTGGTGACCCGCGCCTGAACCTGGAGTTGGCCAACCGTGTTAATGGTGGAATAGACAAGGTGTTCATCTTACTCCCAACGGCTAATAACCAGTACATCATCCAGCCAGTAGTAATGGCTTCGGTTATGCAACGTCGCGGTGCTTCGTTCTCCTACTTCAGCCCGCTCACAGGTTTTGAGTTTGATACCGAGAATGGTATCATCGGTGAAAACCTGGCGGTGAACAACGAAGGTGCAAAAGTCTACTTTGAAGGCCGTGAGACCAGCCCCTGTGCGGGGTACTACCTATTCCGTCAGCTTAAGGTTGGCGGCTCTTACCCGGTTATTGATTACAAGATTTCTCCTGAGATCGGCATTTATGAACGTCGCCTCGGCAGTGACGGTGTAAGCAATACGGGCGGCATTATTGTTGCCAGTGAGGTGAATGGTATGCCATTGGCTAATTATCTGAGTTCTATTTGTGCTTCCGCAACAGTACAGGCCCAAAACGGTGGTAGAGCCCCCGCCCCGTCTTACGGAACCCCAGAAGCTTACGGCACTCAGCAGCCGACTCCTACGCAGCCATATTACACCCAGCCACAGCGACAACCGACGGCGCAGCCGGAATCTGTTGCCTACGCTCAGGCAAATCCACCGGCTCCGGCCCAGACGACCACACTGAACCATACCGTGGCCAAGGGGGAGACGCTCTACGCAGTATCTCGTAAATACGGTACTACGGTAGATGCGATTAAGGCTGCTAACAGGCTGAACAGCAATACGCTATTCCCCGGCCAGCAACTGGCCATTACTACGACTATGTCTACACCAACCAATGCGGTTGCGATGTCACCAACTACTACGGTCCCAACCAGACCTTATAACTCTGGCACGATCGCTAATTCCAATGTTGGCGCAGCGCAGCCTACTCCTTACGGCACTACGGCTACCCCTCAGCCTTACGGATCGCAGCAAACGTCGCGTAACGGTCAGGCAGCTGTTTACGGCGAAGACACCCACATGGTTCAACCCGGAGAGACGGTTGCCAGTATCGCGCTTCGGTATGGTTATACTTCGGCTAAGTTCCGGGAAATGAATGATCTCGGCCCGAAAGAAGTGGTGCGCATTGGCCAACAGTTGAAGACGACGAACTGTAACTGTCCGGTACAGGAAGTTGCTCCTGCTCCCGAAGCATACGGCCAGCCCGCTGGCACCCCACAGCCCTATGGCCAGCCGGCGGCAACGCCCCAGGCTTACGGTAACCCTCCTGCTTACGGCCAGCCTGCTAATACGCCAAACCCACAAGTTTACGGCAACCAGCCGGCTGCCAACCAACCGGCGACTGAGGCTTACCGTACGCCTCAGGGCTACCAGGCTCCTCAGGCGTCTCCCGTCCCCGCCACAACTACGCCGCAAGCTCCAACTCCGACCACGATCACGAACAATCCGAACTTTGGCCAGGTAGTACCGAATGCCTCCGCCCCTCCTAGTTCCACGATGGGCCAGCTGGAAGCGCGTGGCAATACTGCGCCCGCGGCGCAGCCAACGACGAGCCCTGCTACTTATAATTCGTACCCTGCACCTGCGCCCGCGCCGAATCAATACCAGCCGCCCAGTACTACTCCCAATCAGTATCAGTCCCCGAACCCGGTGCCCAATCAGTATCAGTCTCCCAATCCTGTACCGAATGCCTACGGTACTCCGGTTGGTGCAAATACCCAACCTGCGGCGCAACCTAACAACCGTGCTTTCCATCTTGTGCAGGAAGGGGAGAGCTTATACTCGATTGCTCGCCGCTATGGAATTACGACTGACCAGCTGCGTACGCTGAATCGCCTGGACAACGGTAGCGTCATCGTACCTTTCCAAAAGCTCTACGTAAACTAGAGTGAATCATTCGGCCTACTTTGGTTGCTTAGCAACCTGTAATTCAGCTTATCTTCGAACTTAATTAAGACAAGCAACCTTATAAACGGCGAAGCCCATACACGGGCTTCGCCGTCTATCGTTACCTTTGCATCAGACTAATCCCGGGGCAAGTCCCCTTCTCTCTATATGACCACCTTACTATTATTCGCTTTTTTCTCCATTGCCTTTTCCTTCATGTGCTCGATTTGGGAAGCGGTGCTGCTCTCTATTTCTCCTTCTTACGTACAGATGAAGGTGGCAGAAGGCGGTAAAACCGGCGAGCTGCTACAGAAATTTAAGAAGGATGTTAACGCGCCACTGACGGCAATTCTTTCGTTGAATACCGTAGCGCATACCGTAGGCGCAATTCTTGTGGGCGCGAGTACCGGCGCGGCCTTTGGGGAGGGGGATGCATTTACGATTCCGCTTCCTGAGTTGGACCTCTATCTGTTCGAGCTAGGCCCATTAGCGGTCTCTTGGGAAATGTTAGTGAGCGTGGTGATGACGCTTGCCATTTTGATTTTGTCCGAGATTATCCCCAAAAACCTGGGCGCGACTTATTGGAAGCAACTGGCTCCCTTTACGGTTAAATCCTTAAACATAATGGTGAAAATCTTCACCTGGACGGGCTTTATCTGGGTTTCAGACCAAATTAAAAAACTACTTCTACGCGGAGATGATCCGCACGGAACAGCCCTGAGCAGGACCGAATTTATCGCCATGGCTGAGGCCGGAACAGAGTCTGGTGAGCTGAAGGTGGAAGAAGGCCGTATTCTGAAGAACCTGCTGGCCTTTGAGTCACTGACGGTACACGATGTGATGACCCCCCGAACCGTAGTGGTGGGTGCCCGCACGACCATGACCATCAGTGATTTCTATGAGAAATTTGACGACAGCCCCTTCAGCCGTTACCCCGTTTTTGGTGAGACACGCGACCAGGTAGAGGGTTATGTGCTAAAGGATCAAGTATATAAAGCGATCATCGAAGATGGTGGCCGGGACTCCATCACAACACTGATGCGTGACCTGGTGCCGGTGCCACAATCAACCACGCTGCATCGACTGATTGACCTGATGCTTGAGCGCCGTGAACCGATCGCGATGGTGGTGGATGAGTTCGGAGGCCTGGAAGGTCTTGTGACAATGGAAGACGCAATGGAGACCCTTCTCGGCTTAGAGATTATGGATGAAATGGACACCAGTAAGGACATGCAGGACCTCGCTCGCCGTCGCTGGCGCAAGCGCGCTGAGGCCATGGGCCTGGACCTGACCGAGATGGAAAGTGCCCGCATTGACACGATGGTAGAAGGAAAGGTAACCGAAGTGATCAACGATGCCGTGCAGGAGGCGGCCAATAAGGATGTTTCCAAATCGTAAAATATTTAGTTGTCTGTTATCAGTTGTCCCGTCTGACAACTGATAACCTACAACCGACAATCGCTGACTGAAATGCCCCAAGTCTCCCACCGTTCCGATACTGTTCCTTTGTCTCCTATCCGGAAGTTAATTCCGCTGGCGGACCAGGCGAAAGCAGCCGGTCGCCACGTCTACCACCTTAATATTGGCCAACCAGATATAAAGACTCACCCCCGGGCAGTAAAGCAATTCCGCAAGCAGGATTGGGACGTGCTGGAGTATAGCCCAAGTAATGGTGTTTTTAGTTACAGGAAAGCACTAGTCGAGTATTATCGGCGCTTTAAAGTTGAGCTTTCAATAGAGAATATTCAGGTTACTACGGGAGGCTCAGAGGCAATTTTATTTTTCATGCTTGCTTGTCTGGATCCCGGAGATGAGATTATTGTTCCCGAGCCTTTCTACGCCAATTACAACGGGTACGCTCATATTGCCGACGTCCGAGTAGTAGCCATCACGAGCCACATAGAGGATGGGTTTAGTCTGCCCAGTCCCGAGTCTTTTGCCAATAAAATTACGCGCCGTACCCGGGCCATAATCATCACAAGCCCCAACAACCCGACCGGCGCTTGCTATACCGATAGGGAGATGGAGAGCCTGGCCCGAATTGTTAAGGAGAACGACCTCTTCCTGTGCGCAGACGAAGTATACCGTGAGTTTGCTTATGAGACCCCTATGCGGTCCGTTCTCCAGCTGCCCGGTCTGGAAGAACACGCTATTGTGATCGATTCGGTCTCAAAGCGGTACAGCGCTACGGGGGCAAGGGTAGGGACGCTTGTTTGCCGCAACCAAGAAGTCCTCAGGAGGGTGGATCGTTTTGCTCAATTAAGATTAAGTCCTCCAAGCTTAGGCCAAATGCTTTCCGAATGTATGCTGAAAGACGATGCGGACTACCTGGCCAGCGTCAAGGAAGATTATAAAGCCCGTCGCGATACCGTGTACCGCCGACTACAGGAGATGCCTGGCGTGTTCAGTTATCGACCCGGTGGAGCCTTCTATTGTTTCGCTCGCTTCCCCATCTCCGACAGTGAAGATTTTTGCCGCTGGCTGCTCGAAGATTTCGAACACGATGGGGCAACGGTGATGCTTGCGCCCGGCCCGGGCTTCTACGCCACGCCCGGCCTTGGAAAGGATGAGTGTCGCATTGCATACGTACTTAATGTTAGGGATTTGGAACTGGCTATGGATTGTTTGGCGGCGGCGCTGAAGGTTTATCCTGGAAGGGTAGTCGAGCGATCGATACTTGTGTAACTATCAGTGGTATAGTTTGGTCGTACTGCTCGGGGTCTATAATAGACCTCCGATATTACGTTCTTAATTTTTGAAAATAATTTACTGACCGGACTAAATTGCGAGTGCGGTTTTGCCCTGCTGGATATCTTCAACTTTTCACCTCGCTCCCCTCTCTTTCTCACGGTGTATTGTATTAGGCCCAACGAAAAGAGGATTCAAAATGTGCTAGTAATTTGGTGCTGTTTTTAAAGAGGAGTAATATGTTTTTATGGCAAACCAAAGTTGTGGGATTTCGTCGAGACGCGTGTTTTAGGATATTTTATTAACTTCAAGCTGATAGGTAGCCATATTCTGAGACCAAATAAATCATTGTGGAAAATAAATTTGACTCCTTTGAGTTCTTTGCCTTTGCTAAAAGGTACATCGGTTTTTTAGCGGTAGTTGTCTCTATTCCTTTGGTCTCTCAAATTATTCGGGCTTTGCCTGTTCTTAACGAAAATACAGGCTTGAGGGAGGTCTCTGTTTTGAGTTTACTTTCTTCTTTGTTGTGTTTATTGACGTTTGGTGCTGGGTTTACACTTAAAGGCGTAATTTATAAAGCTCAAAAATCGAAATGGCTGTTCCTTCGGTTCCTTCCTTTTATTCTAATATTCTCTTCGTGCCTCCTTGGGATATATTTAGTTTCTGTTCATTTGGAAAATTATAATTTGAGTGGCGAAGTGTATTTAAAGTCCTATATATATCTTTTGATTTATCCGACATTCGTATTTGGGCTATCTGTACTGTTAGTGTCTACTTATAACCTTGAAGAGGCATTTAAGATTCAAAACATTATAACTTCTGAACTAGGAGCTGAGTCTGATGAGATTACTCGTTTATTACTGAGTTACGCTAAGTATAAAAAAAAGGCTGGTGATAGTCCCGCATTTATGAAGATAGGTCAAGAAGTTTTGAATACTTCAAATGGTTACATCTCTAATCTTGGTGAGGGGGTAATTGAAGTCTCTGGGCGCTTGACACCTGATATTCAAAGAATACTTGCTTCAAGGTATTTGGGGAGCTTTCATGCGGTTAGCTATAGAGATATTGATTTTTGGGCGAATACCGATTCTGAGACGGTAGCGAACCAGTATTTGCAACTTAATATAGATTCTTTTAATAAAGGAGTAGGTATTTCTCGTCTTTTTATTTTTAATAAAGAAGACCTGAAGGTTAGCTTTAGATCAATTGTTGATATAATCAAGCGGCAAAACTCTTTGGGCTTCGGGTTTGCTATTATGATAGAGGAAGAGATGGATTATCCCTCAGGTTTTCTGAAGTCAGGAAACTTAGATTTTGCATTATTTGATAAGGAGAAAGTGATTACCTATTTTAGGAGCTATCGAGAAAACAAAAGGCAGTTTAGAGCCGTGTTTAATGTGGACGACGATAATAGGAAGGAAATAAATGGGCAGACAGAAGTGTACAAGAGTATTCTATCGAAGTGTTGGATCATGAACCAAAAGTTCATTGAAAATAATAATGACTTTTTTTGCGAAAAGTTGAGTAACTCGAAAACAGGGATTACCGTTGGTCAGGCGTGTACGAGGTCTAGTAATAATTTGATAGCGAGTTTGAAGGATTTTTTCCATGAAAAATCGGAAGAGTTGTTAGGAGAGTGCGGGATTTCTGATAGAATAGATGAGGCGAGTCTTCCTACTGTTCCTCGCCCTTTATATTTGGTTAAAGGCGGTTCTGAGGTGGAGGAAAAATTGAGGGAATACAGTAAATTAATCGAACTGGTAAATAAGTGGAGTGATCACAACTATACGTTGAATAATGAAGAGGAGTAATTCACTTCCTTTACACTGTACTAGTACAGTGTGGCCTAAGTATTCACGGGTTGTTTTTTGAGGAGGTAACCCCCAAGTGTGATTCATTTTCTAACCCGTATTGCATTGTAGCTTGGTATCGGAAACATCAAAAGTATAAATCGCTTTACGCGCTAAACCCGTAACTTGCTTACTGCGGCGTCTTTACAGTGAGTGAGCACGCGCATCAAAAATGAAATTCCAAAGTGCTATTTTTTAAGCTCGAAGATTCTGGACGAGGCATGCTTAGCATCGGGGAAATCTTTGGGTAAGCCCAGCGTAACTTCTCCAGAGGCTGCCCATTCTACTCCACGTAGGAAGGAATAAATAAATCCTACTCCCTCGAAGGACTTGGTGTTATGGCCGAGGGTAGTATGGAATACCCGGCCTTTTCCGTAATCAACCACCATTAGAACAGGTTCGTGGCGATCCGTTGGGGCATTGGTAGATTGGTCTTTACCCGTTGCTAGTACGGTCATATTCTCCGCCGGACCTCTGAGCTTTGCGTAGCATTCATCTGTAGTTGTTAGCCAAACTTTAGGCATGCCATCCGTGATGGGGTGGTTTTCTTCTCTTATCGTGATCGGAAATTCATGCGGAGCCCCGTGTGCACCACAACCACCGGGGCTGGGGTCACGCTTGAGTTCGCCTTCGTTGTTGTAATAAACGTAAGGGCCGTCCTTCTCGTTCCGGTTTCCCCATCCCCCCAGGCCAATCATTTGGTTGTAGGCGGGCCACTTCGGAAAGGAGTTGTCTGCTGCATGAACGGAGACGAAGCCCCCTCCTTTCGCAACAAATTTTTCAAACTTCTTCTGGGTAGACTCAGGCCAGGCAGCAGCTTTCCAGCCAAAGTTGGAGATAACGACGTCGTATTTCCGGAACTTGGGTCGGAAGCGCTTATCGGTTGTTGGTTGCTCTAGGTTGCTGGTCGGCTTGGAATACCCCAGTTTGAGGTAATCTTTTTCCGGGCCAGCCTTCCAGGTGAAACTCGTCCGGGCAACGTCCACACGGAACCGCCCCGTTGCCTCGAGGTACTGTTTCATCATTACGGTGGACTTTGGCCATACAGCGTGGTTGTTTTGGCCATCTATTATCAGGACCTTTATTTGAGCGGTCAGCGCGGCAGAAAAAACGACAAACATGCTGAATAGTAGTATACTCTTTTTCATTGGCGGTAGGTATCTTTTTAGATTGATATGAGGAACAAATAAGTATCTGCTTCCTGTAGGGCCTAAACGTTCACTAGTGTTTTACGAAGCGGGCGAAGGTGTTGTCTCCCATCATAATCAGATAGATGCCATGCTTCAGGTCCCTGACAGAAAGGCGACCGTGAGCGGGAATTAGCCCCTTACCTACTTCTTGTCCGTTGGCCGCCAGTAAGCGGTATGGGGTGGCTTGCCGGATGCCGGTGATGGTGATTTCATCCGTTGTGGGGTTAGGGAAAACACGTAGCTCTTCGGCGGCCGTATTGCGGTTAGAAGTCGTCGTCCCACCTACGTTGAAGATGAGACGGCCAAGTTGGATACGGTCTTCATCTGCTGCATCAACCGGCCGGAGATCTCCTTCGAGGGTAATAAGGTCGCCAGACGCTATCCCTGCGGGAAGCGGAATGCTTATTTCTTTATGCCCGTAGCCAGGCAAAGCCTGGTACAGAATATCACTGCCCAGCGGCTGTCCGTCGGCGTTGAGCAGGCGAAGCACAACGTCCCGCGGTTCGTTACCCTTGAAGAGAAAGCGAACGTCGACTTCCGTATCTCCAGCTGCAATGGTGGGGAGATTACTGAAACGGAAGGATTCCTCGAATAGAAGCGCCATTGGCTCCGGTTCGGGCATAGCACCATCGGCGCGTCGGAGGTAGAAGTCATCGGCAAAGCCTTCGTCCGTTGCGCTTGGTGCGTAGAAAAAGAACTTAACTTCTGAGTTTTCACCCGTATTGAAGGTAAACTCTTTTTGGTGCCAACCGGTGCTGTCTAGTGCGATAAGCCCGAGGTTCTCGTTGATAGTGGTGGGCTTTACGCCAAAGTTAATCTGGCCGGAGGCTATGCGTGATTTGCACCCAAGAACATAGTCTGTATTTGGTTCCAGGGTAACAATTTGCTCCGGAGCGCCGGCACCTACAATATGAACGACGTAGTCTCCACTCGGTGCATCGTCGTCCATGATTACCTCGCGTGGAGCGCCTCCCCAGCCGGTCCAGCCCGTAAAATCTCCTGTTTCAAAGCCGGAATTGACTACTAGGTTACCATCGCCATTACCGGGGGTGTCCTCTTCGGTATCTACCTCCAACATTTCGAAGGAATGGATGTAGTCATAGTAGCTGGTATTGCGACTATCGTCGGCTAATTCGGCATCAGTAGGTGCTTGCTCCCAGTCATAAGTTTCGGTCACCATATTGATGTGCATCGGGCGGTTAAAGGGCATGACCTCTCCTCCGGTATTAGCGCGTATGGTGTGCGATTCCTGACCGTCAATATAGAAAGTCATGTTGTTCTCGTCTTCCCACCAACAACCGTAAGTGTGGAAATCGTCGCTGGAATCCCCACCAATGGGGCCTTCTCCGCCCTGAGCAAAATCCCGACGTGTCCCGTCACAAGCTGTTTGAAAATAGTGGGTGTTGGACTTCATTTTGGTAGCGAAATTGGGGAAGTTCTTGGCTCCGCCAATGGTTTCTATAATGTCCAGTTCCAGGCTGTAGTTGGGGCAGTCGCCGTTGGTGCCGGGGTTGCTCATCCAGAATGTTGTGGACATAGAAATGTCACTTGCTTTCATTCGTACTTCGTAATAACCGTGGTAAGCTTCGATCTTCCGGCTAACGACTGCGCCGCCGCCGATGCTGTAGGTGCCAGTGGAGCCATCAAAAAAAACGACGGTGGTGTCTTGGTCAAGTTTGACGTTTTTGATCACCATATTCCCACCGGCTACGCTTACCTGCCGGGGCAGGAAGATGGCGGGCTGGCGGCCTTTCCAACGGGGGTGAAAGTCGTACCACTTATCGGTGTCGAGTTCTTCTCCGTTGAATTCGTCGGTGAAGTCGTTATTCACGATCCAACGGGTACCAACGGGTGGTTCCGGAGCTATTTGGGCGCTGACGCTGGTGCAAAGGAAGGTTAAAAGAGCAATGGCTAAACACTCAATCGATTTCATAATGCTGGTTTGAATTTACAATAAAATGGTTTTTTGACTTCCTGTTATTCATTTGAGTAATATCTATCAGCTTAATGTCTCTGCGTGGTAGTGTTAGTGGAAGTTAGGCGGACGCTTTAGTCAAAATTGGGAAGATATACCCGAGGTGGAAGTTTATCCGAATCCGGCGGAAGAGGTGATTAATATTAGCGCTGCCTCGGAGCAGATCATTGAGGTCTCTTTATTCAATGGTGATGGGAAACAGGTGCTGGACCGGAAGGTGCGTACTGATCGGGTTAATGTTGCTCATTTGCCGCCTGGTGTATACAACATGGTGGTTTATTTCATTAGCGGTAAGCGTTTGAATAAGCGCGTGGTGGTTTTTTAGATCAGTTCAATTTGGGCTGTTATTTACTTCATTTGGTAGTAGTAACAAAAGTTATCGATTGAATTCGGGAAGGTCCATGACCTTTGTGTTGCTCATACATCTTGTACGGGTATAATACAGAATTCGATAGCTATGGAAACCAAGATTAATACCATTAAGACGAACCAATTCCTTCTTGACCATGTCAAATTGAGACGGGATGTTTACTTAAGGAAACCAAAGGAGATATACCCGTGGTGGATACATTCTTGTGAAGTGAAAATATTATTGCTGACCAATAGTTTTCTGAACTTTGGTGCTGGAGATTTTGGCCTCTCTGCTTTTGTGAATATCCTCATGAAGGAAACGCGATCTTATGTCCATTTCAAGATTACCCTTGCGCACCGGGGAGAGGTTGTTGGCATTCCGGGCGTGGATGTTCACCGCAGTATTCCTCAGTTCCGTTTTACTGATATGGACCATTTCCGTGAGGATATGTACGACCAGGTGTGGCTCTTTGGTGCAGACGGCAGTGGAAGGAATAATGCTGGTTTAAGCCGTCGAGAAGAAGCTATTCTAAGTGCCTTCATGAACGCAGGCGGAGGGGTTTTTGCAACGGGAGACCATGGGGTCTTGGGCAAGGAATTGTGTGGTAACGTTGCGCGTGTACGCAAAATGCGATTGTGGGATAATGCCTCCGGCCGAGTCGGTATGTCGGATCCTCAACGTAATGATACAAACCAGCAGGGCCATGATGCGGGAACTCAGTTTGATGACCAATCCGATGACATTCCCCAGAGGATTGAACCGAAGATGTACCAACGCGCTCTGCGGTCGTCTTATGCAGAAGTGTTTCCACATCCCCTGCTTTGCAGTACGGATGGGGTCATTAGGGTTTTACCGGATCATCCGCATGAAGGAGAATGCGTTGAGCCTATCAATCTTCTGGGGAATTATCACGATGGAACCCCTGAATTTCCGGGCGAAACAATAGCTCCGGAAATCATTGCTACGTCAAGCATCCCGGCGGGTAATGATTCTTCTGGTCGTAAAGCTCCTACGCAGGCAGGATCATTCGGTGCCATTTGTGCCTACGATGGCCATAAGGCAGGTGTAGGGCGTGTAGTTACGGATGCGACCTGGCACCACTTTGTTAATGTAAACTTGATCGGAGAGATCAATGATTTTGAGGATAACCGGGGGAATGGGGAGCACCCCTCGAAAATTTTAGGATTCCTTGCTTCGCCAGCAGGGGAGGCTCACTTGAAAATGATCAAGCACTACTTTATTAACATTGCGGTTTGGATCAGCCCTCCTCCTCGCCATCGTTGTTTCACTAGCCGCAGAATATGGCAGCTTGTTAACCAACACCGTGTGTTGGAGGCCACGATGAACCATCCTTCGTTGAAGCTTAAAGAGATTTCTAACTCGTTACTATTTGAGATCGGTTCTCACGCGAGGGATGTTTTGGGTAAAACGGCTTCTCATTGCGGTCGTACGTTCACTATAATAGATCTTATTCGTCCGGAATACCCGGAGTTGGGTAAACTTATTGACCCATGGAATGGTCCGCAGCAAGTTGAGGAAAAAAGGTTGCCCCCGTGGGTTAACCCGGAGCCTCTTTTTGCCATGGCTCTTGGAGCTGGTTTGTTGGCGGTTCGGGACGCCTTTCCACTTGATGAAATTAACGGTAATGCGGATAAGATTGCTGACGATATTCTTCCGGTTCTTCAGAAAGGAGCGCGAGCAGGATTAAAGCGTGGAGTAGAGGCGCTGACGGAGCAGCAGCGTGCGGTTAACGGTCTGTTCAAGGCTGGTACGAAAAAGTCTCGCAAGCGAACTTCAAATAAGAAGACTGGCGGTAAGAAAAAGTAAGTAGGCTGTGACTTCAGGTCAGGGTGAGGTGTGAACTGGTAGTCTTTTGTCAGTTACCTTATCCTTGCACCTGCGGCCGCGCCCGAAAAACTATTCCGCTAGTAAGCGCCGAACCCGTAGTTCGATCACTTGGTCTACCCAGGTCTGGTATTGCTTACCGCTGGGGTGTAGGTTGTCGGTTGCGACGAGGGAAGGATCATTAATCCCCTCCTGAGAAAGGGGGGTGATGTTGAGAAATTCGATACTGTACCGTTCCGTGATCTCCCGGCACGCGGCGTTGAACTGGCGGACGCCCTCGGAGACGTCCGGGTTGCCGCCGCCAAAGCCGGTGAAAGCGTAATCAGGGATGGAAACGACGAAAACCTTGCTTCGATCTTCGCCGGCGAAGGCAATAGCGCGGTTGAGGAGCTGTTCGAATTCGGTGCGGTATTCGACCAACGAACGGCCCTGGTACTGGTTATTGACGCCAATGAGCAGAGATACCATGTCGTATGATTCGCGCAGATCAGCGCGGGCGTTGATGCCATTGATGAGGTCGCGAGTAGTCCAGCCATTAACGGCAACGATGTCTTGCTGGGTGGCGTATACTTTGTCTTCTTCTCCAGGTTCGGCGAGGGCGTCGGCCAGAAGTGCTGGCCACCGCTCCGCGGCGGTAACCGAGGTGCCGATGGTGTAGCTGTCGCCCAGCGCCAGGTAAGTGATGGTATCCGTAGATGTAACTGGAGTTGGGGTCATGGTTTCTGGAGAAATGAAATCATCATCGTCGTAGCAGGCGAAGATAAGAAGGGGAAGGTAGAATAGAAGGCAGGTAAATTTCATTTGCTGAGCTTGCTTTAAGAAGAACAGGATAGAAGTATTGGTGTTTATATTGGAGCAGCATTATTTATAATGTTGGGAGGAGCTAGGATTTGTTGGGCTTGTGTCGGGTAGGCGATGCCTGGCCCCGAAACCACCCTAGATTCCGTGCGTTTAGTGATTAAATCGGTTCTAGGTGATGATTACTTTATCACTGAGAATTTTCCGTTTAGAAATAAAGCAAAAGGATTAGCTATGAATTACTATTTGGACATCATTGCCCGTGCTTATTCAGATTATGCCAATTACTTATGGAATGATATCCTTAATCCGAAGTGGTCGTCTTATTTCTATGCGCTTATTCTCGTCTCACTGGTGTTTTTCGTCTTAGAAGTCGTCTTGCCCTGGCGACGGAAACAGGCCGTTTTGCGGAAGGACTTCTTCCTGGATGCCTTTTATATGTTCTTCAACTTCTTCTTGTTCTCGTTGGTGGTATACAATGCCGCTTCCAGCGTTGTGGTGGACGTGATCAACAACGGCATTAGCTGGATCACGGGAGGATTTGACCTGCAGGCGAGTAACCCAATGCGCTTCTGGCCGCTGTGGGCGGTGCTGCTCTTTGGCTTTCTGATCCGTGATTTTATCCAGTGGTGGGTACACCGCTTGCTGCACCGGGTAGACGGCCTTTGGCGGTTTCACCAGGTACACCATTCGGTACAGGAAATGGGTTTTGCGGCTCATCTACGGTACCACTGGATGGAGACGATCGTTTACCGGACGGTGGAGTATTTACCGCTTGCTTTGCTAGGGATCGGTTTATATGATTTCTTCATTATCCACCTGTTTAGTCTGGCCTGGGGGCATTATAATCATGCTAATATTCGTCTGCCGTCCTGGTTGACGGGCGGTATCGTTGGTGGGCTGATTGGCCTTGCGATTGGGAGTGGAAGCTTTGATTTTAGCCTGGTGACGGAGGCTTCCTGGATGACTACTGCTGCCGGCGGACTGCTGGGCTTTGGCTTTGGCGCCCTTGTGTTACGTTACGTGATGACTTATGTGTTTAATAGCCCGGAGATGCACCTGTGGCACCACGCTAAGGCGCTGCCGGAGGAGCGGCGATTTGGGGTCAATTTTGGCCTGACGCTGGCGATTTGGGACTATATTTTCGGGACCAACTATCAGCCGTATAATGACCCGGAGCTAGAGCTTGGGTTTGAAGGCGTGGAGGACTTTCCGGAAGGGTTTGTGGGACAAGTGGTGAGGGTGCCGCCTTTGGGTGGGGAGTGAGAGATTTGTTTTTGTTATGGGCTGTGAACTGATGGGCGAGGATAGACGGATCTATCCGGCACGGCCTGCTGAACGCTGTGCTGGACAGACGGATCTATCCGGCATAGTCTTTGTTACGGCCTGCTGAACGTTGTGTTGGATAGACGGATCTATCCGGCACCGCTTCGCTTTATCACAAACTACCGAACCTTATGAAGGACAGACGGACCTGTCCGGCACCCCCCTAATTAAACAGCATCCCGAACCTCCGAAAAATTCCGAACCCGAGTCTCAGGGTGAATGTAGCTCCCCATAGTGGTCAGGTACGAGCGGTAGTTTTCGTGATGCAGCGAATAACCTGCT
>CAYPIM010000016.1:18730-20186 GCA_964410795.1 uncultured Lewinella sp.
CCCCATAGTGGTCAGGTACGAGCGGTAGTTTTCGTGATGCAGCGAATAACCTGCTAGATTATTAATCATGTTTACTCTTCGTATAAGCTCATACCGCTCTAGTGTGCGGAGGTGATCATCTACAGATGATCGGCATAGTGGAACCATGTCCACGAGGTCCGGATAACTCAGCACCGGGCTCCGCAAAAGCGCATGAATAATCCGAACCCGTCCTGGGTGCATAAGGGCTTTACCTAAGCGAGCAATTTGCTGCTCATTGGATTCAAATAAGAAGTCTTTAGTTACGGCCATTTTGAGAGGGTAGTGGTGGAGTGTAAATATAGCGTGTAATTTAAATAAACACAAATTGTTTAAATTTAAATCTTAGCTTTGTTTTAAAACTAAGTGCGATGCCCTCTATAAAACCACCAAGCCCCTTGACCCGTAACCTCAAAAAGCATAAGACCATATTTCTCGCAGGTTCCATCGATAACGGTACCGCCGAGAACTGGCAGGAAAGGGTAGAGCGCTATTTTGAAAACAGGCCAGACTTCTTACTGTTGAACCCGCGCCGCGACGATTGGGACGCCAGCTGGAAGCAAGACATTACTGACCCACAATTTTTTCAGCAGGTGACCTGGGAGCTTAACGGCCTCGACCGCTCCGACCACATCATTCTTTACTTCGCACCCGTAAGTAAGGCACCAATTTCGCTATTAGAGTTAGGCCTGTACGCGCGTTCTGGCAGGATGACCATCTGCTGCCCCGCAGAATTCTGGCGGCGTGGAAACGTAGAGATTGTGGCCGAACGCTTTAGTATCCCGTTTTACGAAGACTTAGAAGACTTATTGGAAAGGGAGTTCGGCACGGCTTAACTTCGCGCAAAATATCCCGCATTGCCCCTTATCCTCCGCCTTCTTCTTTGCTCCTTTGTCCTCTTACTTTGCACCTGCGATCGCGCCCCAAAAACGCTCTTCACGGAACGCACGGAAACTGGTGTAACCAGTACGAATCAGCTAAAGGAAACAGAACAGTTCAATATTGTTGAGTATCTCTATTACTACAATGGCGGTGGTGTGGCGGCTACCGACATCAACGGAGATGGTTTGCCAGATTTGTACTTCACCAACAACCAGGGACCGAACAAATACTATATCAACGAAGGAGGTTTTAAGTTCCGTGACGCAACGGAAGAGGGCGGGGTCGCAGGTGCAGGGGAGTGGTCTACCGGGGTCAGTATCCTTGACGTGAACGCTGATGGCCGGATGGATATCTACGTCTGCAACGTCTCCGGTTACAAAGGCCTTTCCGGCCGCAACGAACTCTTCCTCCAAAACGAAGACGGCACCTTCACCGATGTTGCTGCCGATTACAACCTCGACCTCCCCGGCTTCAATACCCAGGCCTACTGGTTCGACTACGACCTCGATGGAGACCTCGACCTCTACCTCGCCCGCCACTCCGTCCACAACGACGC
>CAYPIM010000016.1:20286-22165 GCA_964410795.1 uncultured Lewinella sp.
TATCCTCCAAAATAGCCTACGCCCTCTCCGCAGCCATCGCTGACTTCAACACCGACGGCTATCCCGACATCTACGTCTGCAATGACTTTTCTGAAAACGACTACTACTACCTCAATAATCAGGACGGCACCTTCACCGAAGCTGTCGATTCCCTCACCGGCCACACCTCCAACTTCAGCATGGGATCCGACGTCGCCGACTTCAACGCCGATGGACTTCCCGACCTCTTCAGCCTAGACATGCGCCCTGGCAACGAGGAAATCCTGAAAGCAACCATGAGCTCCGACGCCTGGAACGTCTATCAGCTCAAACGTAAACTCGGTTATCACCACCAGCTTCCCCACAACGCCTTGCAGTGGAACCGTGGTGGTGGCAATTTCTCCGAAATCGCAGAAATGGCTGGTCTTGCGGCTACGGACTGGAGCTGGAGCTGCATCATCGAAGACTTCGACCGCGACGGCCAGCCAGATGTTTTCGTCGCCAACGGAATTGAACGCCGCCCCAATTCACTTGACTATTTGAAGTTCATAAGCTCCCGCCTGGCCCGCTCGGCTTCTAACCTGGAAGTCATCGCCAATATGCCCAACGGCCACGTGGCAAATCAGGCTTTTCGCAAGACCGGAGAATGGGCCTTCGAAGAAACCGGAGCAGCTTGGGGCCTCGACTACGTCGGTAGTTCCACCGGTGCCGCCGTTGCTGACTTCGACCAAGATGGTGATCTAGACCTCGTACTCAATAACCTCAACGCCCCCGCAAAGATCTACGAAAACACCACCCTTGCCCCCGGTGAACTAAGCGGAGAGGAACTCGAGCTGGCCCGCCTTGAAAACACTAACCCTTCTGGTCGCTGGAGCCCCCAGCGCGGCTTTCAATCACAGTCTGAAGGCGGCTATCCGGTTACTACCCCTTCTGGCACGTCCCAAATCAAGACCACCTCAGGCAGCAGCGAAACTAATCGAGAACCCTCCTTTACCATCACCTCCACGGGCGTTGTGCACACCTCCGACATGGGCAAACTCTTCGACCGTGACCCCCTCGCGCCTTACGCCCCCTCGCCGGCGAACTATCCACTTATCTATCTGAAGGACGGCAGTTACGCTATTGCCACCAACGACATTAACAATCAGTACCGCGTCTACCGCTGGAACGGAGAATCGTTGGAGGGTGGAGAATTGACCCCCATCTTTGCCGTCCAGCATCAGCAAATCCGGGGCCCTGCCCGGATGCCGCTAAAAGCCTTACTACCACAAGACCAGGAAACTATTTACGCCCGTACCTTCAATACCATCATCCAACAGATGAGCGGCGGTTCTTTGGACGTCATCCCTGACCAACCGGGAATGTGGCAAAGCTTAAGCCAACTTAACGGAGAGGGTGGAGCGGGTACGACACTGTTGGCCGGTAACTGGGGGCTGAACTCCGTGCTCGGCAGCCCGACACCAGAAGAACCCATACGTCTTTACCTGGAAGACGTAGACGGAAACGACAACCAGGAGACCCTGCTTACCTACGTCCGCCAGGGCCGCGAAGTCACCGTTGCTGATAAGGACGAACTCACCGCTTCCATCCCGTCCCTGAAACGCAATCAACTTAGTTATACGGACTACGCAACCAAGTCGTTTTCCGATCTCTTCGGAACATTAGAAAAACCTGCTCAGACCGTTACGACCTTGGAGCACTTTCGCCTCGTTCGCGAAAACGGCGGTCATTGGTCTTCGGAGACCTTACCGAGAGCTACCCAAATCACGACCCTCAATTGCGCACTGGAAATCCCACAGGGCATTCTACTTGGCGGGAATAAGATGGAAGTTCAGCCCCGTATTGGCCGCCAGGACGCTGCGGCACTTCAGCTGCTACGGCCGAACGGCACGGTCGAATT
>CAYPIM010000016.1:22265-47564 GCA_964410795.1 uncultured Lewinella sp.
GCCGCCAGGACGCTGCGGCACTTCAGCTGCTACGGCCGAACGGCACGGTCGAATTCATCGATCTGGGGGGAGCGCGAAATCGCTTGGAGGTTCGTCAGTTGGTTCGCCTTGATGATGGTCACATATTGGTGCTGGTAGCTGGTGGAGAGCACCTGATATTGAGCATCAATGATTAAAATTTAGCTCTACCGTAGATCGTATTTAGAGGGATTTCAATATGAAGGGCATCAAATGGAACCACATCGCTCAGTTGCGTGTAGGAACGCATCAGCCAAGTGTTTTCTTTGGCTCGGCTGAAGATGTCGACGCGCACGCTTCGGCTATCAATCAGAATGTATTCTTTCAATGAAGGCAATTGCCAGTAGTTGTGAAATTTCTTGCTTCGATCACGGACTTCAGTACTTTTCGATAATACTTCAATAATAACTGAAGGGTTGGTTAATTTGGTCTCATTATCGTTAACGTACCAGCCTCCGCAACCGTTGCACCTCAAGCTCTTCCCCCCGCAATTTTCGCCCGCTACCAAGCGGTACTGTAAGTCCTGCGGCCATCATTCCGTCGGGTTGTACGACTGGCCCAAGGCGTATGCTTAGGTCATCTGAAATATCAAAATCCTGCAAGTGTGCGTCGGTATAAGCTTCTACGGCTTGCAATAAATAGACCACGAATATGCCAATGTAGGCGGTCTGCCTGGCCTTGTCTGCACCGGCCCGGGCATTGAGCAAAGCGCTGTTGCTTATTCGGTCAACCGGGAAGGCATCTTCAATGGCTACGCAGTCATCATCTTGGCCTACGCAGCGGTTTTCCAGCGCGGTGGTGAAGCGACGGTAGCTCGTTTGATTGAAATCGGCATAGGCGACCATTCCGAGTAATCCGCCGTATACCAAGGGGACTTTCCACCAGCGTTTGTTATAAACCTGCCCGCCTCCAGGAATAGCGGCCCAAAGCAGGGCATTGCGCGGGTTCCTTTTTATTTCTTTTAGCGTAGGGAGTGTATCCAGCGCCACAATTGCTGCCGTATCAATCTTTACCGGACCGGTGCTTTGTGCTGGCGCGGCCGCAGGTGCAAAAAAGAGGATGAGAAGCAAAGCAGGTAAGAGGCTCCTCCGGAAGGAGACCTGGGGCAGAATGCAGGGATTTCGATTCGTATCAATCATGTAAGTAAAAGACGTGCGCCAGCAGGGAAACGTGGGGTACAACCTCAAGTATTAACGCTCTCGTAACAACGGACATTTGTCCGAATTCTACTGTTCGATATATTTATAAAAGTTCTCCAGCTCTTCCTGATTGGAGAACTTGATGGTGATGCTGCCAGACTTAGCGTTTTTGCCGTCCAACTTTACTTGCACCTGCTTCGTGCCAAAAAAGTCCTGAAAGGCAACCTTGACGGTCTTCAGGTCATCGTTCTCCGGCTGGCGGACGGGCTTTGAAGTTTTTTTCTTTTTGTAGTTCTTGGCTTCCTCTTCTATTTGACGGACACTCCAATCTTTTCCCTTCGTCAGGATTTCCTTTAGGAACATCTCCTGAAGGCTTATGTCTTTTATTCCTCGGAACGTCTTTGCGGCACCGATGCTGATCTTCTTTTCTTTAATGGCTTGCTGTACCTTAGGCGAAGTATTTAGAATGCCAAGGTAGTTCGCTACCGTAGGTCGTCCTTTTCCCACCCGCTTGGCGAGTTGCTCCTGTGTCATATTGTAATCCTCAGCCAAACGGTAGTAAGAGTAGGCTACTTCCATTGGGTTCAGGTCTTCCCGCTGAATATTTTCGATCAGTGCCATCTCTAGTAGCTCCTGGTCGTTCGGGGTACGGATGAAGGCGGGGACTTCGGTCTTCCCCGCAAGCTGGCTCGCCCGGAAGCGCCTTTCACCACTGATGATTTGGTAAGTCCCATCGCCCATGTGCCGCACGGTCATCGGTTGAATTATACCATGAACCTTAATGGATTCGGACAGTTCCTGCAGTGGTTCTTCCTCAAACTCTTTGCGGGGCTGGTCCGGGTTGGCGTGGATTTTATTGATCGGCAGAAAAGCAAAATGTTTACTCAGGGCCGCAATGGTCTCTTGTGGCGCGTCAACGATGGCTTTGCTCAGGTTTTTCTCCTCTTTGCTGTCCAGCCGCTTTCCGCCAAAGAGCGCGTCGAGGCCGGAGCCGAGTTTAGCTTTGCTGGATTTTTTGGGGACGGGTCTTGCCTTAGCCATAGGGGATTCAAATTTTTGGATGGGTCGGCAAAGATAACCAACCCAACGGAAGGAAAAACCCCTTAGGCCGTAACGTTTTCATAACGTAAGGCATAAAGCCTTGAGAGCAATACCTTAGGGGTATTCGTAGGGCCGCTTCCGGGATGTATATTTCTCCGGAGGCGGTCTTTTTAGATTGATAGATTTATAGTAGGTAGATTTATAGAGCTGCCACTCACTTCGCTACGCTCGTTCGCTTTTGGTGAGCAAGCCTAGCGCTGCGAATGGTACTTGAGGTAGTTCTATCAATCTACCTCCTATCAAAAACTATCAATCTACTTTTAATACCACCGTACAAAGCGGCGGGACCGTGAGCTCAAGATGATAAGGTCGCCCGTTCCACTCCGCTGAAACAGCCTCGATCGTCTTGATTTCGTAGTTGCCTGTTCCGCCGTACTGCGTGTCGTCACTGTTCAGGAGGACGGAGTACTTCCCTTTATACGGTACACCAACCCGGTAGTTCGGGCGCACTGCTGGCGTAAGGTTGTTGATCACAACTACGGCATCTTTTTCTGCTTTTCCACGCCTTAGATATGTCAGAATGCTGTTCTGGTGATCGCCCAGGTCAATCCACTCAAAGCCTTTGGGATCGTAGGCTTGCTCGTATAGCGCGGTAGTTGACTTATAGATTTTGTTTAGGTCAGCGAAGTATTTGCGGAGTGTTTTATGCGGTGCGTATTGGGTGAGGCTCCAGTCTAGTCCGCGTTCGATACTCCACTCAGTGGTTTGGCCGAATTCTCCACCCATGAACATAAGTTTGCTGCCGGGGTGGGTATACATATAACCGTACATTGCTCGTAGGTTGGCGAAGCGCTGCCATTCATCGCCCGGCATCCGGTCAATTAGAGGCCCTTTGCCGTGCACTACTTCGTCGTGGCTAAGCGGGAGCATGAAGTTTTCCGTAAAGGCATAGACGAGGCTGAAGGTGAGTTCACCATGATGATAACTGCGGTGCACAGGGTCGTTTTTGAAGTAGGCCAGCGTATCATGCATCCAACCCATCATCCACTTTTGTCCGAAACCAAGGCCACCTACATAGGTTGGCCGGGATACACCGGTAAAGCTGGTGGATTCTTCCGCAATCGTCATTGTGTCGGGGTATTCCCTGAAGACGGCTTCGTTGAACTCGCGTAGGAAGGCAATGGCCTCCAGGTTTTCGTTTCCACCGTATTGGTTCGGGATCCATTCACCGTCGTCCCGGCTGTAATCGAGGTAGAGCATGGAGGCCACCGCGTCAACACGCAGGCCGTCAATATGATAGCGGTCTAGCCAGAATAAGGCGTTGCTGATCAGGAAGGAGCGGACCTCATTACGACCGTAATTGAAGATGGCACTCTTCCAGTCAGGGTGAAAGCCGAGACGCGGATCTTCATGATCGTAGAGGTGGGTACCGTCAAAATCGGCCAGGCCGTGAGCATCGGTAGGGAAGTGGCTCGGTACCCAGTCTAGAATTACTCCGATGCCAGCTTTGTGCAGTTCTTGTACCAGGTACATAAAGTCTTGCGGACCTCCGAAACGACTTGACGGTGCGAAGTAACCGGTGATCTGATAACCCCAACTCGGAAAGTACGGGTGTTCCATCACGGGGAGGAATTCCACGTGCGTGAAATTCATTTCCTTAAGGTAGTCAACCAAATCAACCGCAAGTTCGCGGTAGCTGAGACTTTCGGTTCCTTTCGGTTTCTTCCAGGAGCCGAGGTGGACTTCATAAACAGAGTAGGGCTTATCAATGCCGTTGTGCTCCTGGCGGGTCTCCATCCATTCTGTGTCCTCCCATTCAAAATAAGTGTCCCAAACTATGCTTGCCGTTTTGGGAGGTGTTTCCCAAAGCCGGGCAAAGGGATCGCCTTTTTCAAGCCACCGGCCATTAGGGGCATCGATGGCATATTTATAGATGGTCCCGTTACCTATATCAGGGATGAAGCCTTCCCATATTCCGCTGTTGTCCCATCTGGCATTGAGCTGGTGTTCACCACGGTTCCACCCGTTGAAATCTCCAACAACCGCTACATACTTAGCATTTGGAGCCCATACAGAAAAATAGGTTCCAGAAACACCGTCTACTTCAATCACGTGACTTCCCAACTTATCGTAAGCACGAAAATTTTTACCAGCCTTCCAGAGGCTGATGTCGAAATCAGTAAATAAACTGTGGGCAGTAACGGTAGAGGGGGTACTCATAAATTCGGATAGATTTTAATAAGTCAGGTTAACCTTCTTAACGATTGAATAGTTGTAACCGGAAAATACGTGGGATGTTAGCTTGGTAGCAAGGTATTGATAATGGATGAACTACCAAGGGCAAGTAACGAAAGATTAAGAGGGGAGTTGGAAAAAGAAAGCCATCGCTGCGAATTTGCAACGACGGCTTTCTGTTGAGCCCATTAGTTAACCACTGTTCATTGGTTAAATAGACTGAGGTGGAAAACTATTTCTTTACTCCGCCTTTCAGCTCTCCCTGAAGCTTTTTCAGCTCTTCGGTCTTACCCGCAGCAGCTAGTTTAGCCTGCTGTTGCCATGAGGCAGGATTGGCGAGGCGGAAGCGTGCGCCAGCGGCGGTCAGTACGTCGGCAAGTTTCTTAGGGGTAGCTTTGCCTAGCTGTGCAAAGGTGGTGATTCCGGCATCATTGAGCAATCCAGAAATCTTTGGGCCAATGCCTTCGATGCGTTTCAGATCGTCCGGAGTGGATTTCTTAGCTGCGGCTTTTTTAGCGGGAGCAGCTTTTTTAGTCGTGGTTTTTTTTGCCGGAGCAGCCTTCTTCGCTGCAGGTTTTTTTGCTACCTTCTTAGCAGCAGCCTTCTTTGCCGGAGCAGCTTTCTTTGCCGCGGGCTTTTTAGCAGCAGCTTTCTTCGCTACGGCAACCTTCTCGAGCTGGAGAACACAGTTGTCAGAAGCGTAACCACTGGCGGTGTAGCCGGGGGCATCCCAGTCGTTCTTCCATTCCTGATTGTCCACAAGGTAGCGGAACTGGTATTCGCCAGGTGCGAGGTGAATGTCAGCTTTGTAAGCAGTCTTACCAGTAGACATAGGGAGTCCCTTGTCCCAGCTCCAGCCGTTAAAAGTACCGAGAACGCGAACGTCCCGATCTTTGCCAACTTGCTCAACGGGTACTTCAAAAGTGACCTTATACTGTTTTTTAGCTTTTACAAAAGACTTCTTAATCATAATAGTGTGGTTTAAATTCTGGTGGAGGGGGGTTAGTGGACTTAGTGTTGTATTTATACTAACGTAAGTGAGACGCAAAGTTAGGTCGAAGTCACTGACTGTCAAAGGGTTTGGGAACTGCCGTAAATGCAGGCCAGCTTCATGAAAAGTAGTGTTAGCTCAGTTTTACTCCTTAATATTTTGTTTTTTAGCCTCAAAGCAAAGATGTTTGAGTACTAATGGATCACCACCAAATTATTCTTCGCAACAGAATTGAGCGATTACTTTAAAAAAAGTTCAAAAATTTCTTCACTTTTATTTAAAAACTGCTGTATTTTTTGATAGTACCTGCCCAAATCACTGCCATCCACCAGGGCGTGATGCGCCTGTACGGCAAGTGGCATTACCACTTTATCACCTGTTTTCTGATATTTTCCCCACACAATTCTTGGTACACTGTCTCCTCGGTCAGCCCCCGGCATGGCGTGGGTGACGCTGGTGAAGTGCGCCCAGGGGAAAGTGCTTAGAAAGAGATAGTCATCTGCCCCAGGTTCGTCTTCGAAGCTGGGATCCTTTTTCATAAGTTCCATCATCGCTTCTGCAGCAGTATGGAAGATCAGAGGGTCTTGGTTATAAGGAACCGTGCAGAAGCTGAAGGCAGAAGACTTCGCCGTCGGTACCGCAAAACTCGGCCGGAGGTTACCATGCTCAATGACCTCCAATGCTTCTTCCTCCTCCTCTTTGCACCTGCGAATGCGCCACCTGAATGGCTTAACCTCCATGGCTGTTCTGCCGATCAAGTATACCATTGCCGGGGTGAACCGCAGGGCAGGGGAGCGCCGTACGCAGTCCAGAAACAAGGTAATGTCCACCTCCGCCGTAATGCCGAAGTGAGGATTGTCCATCCCGTTGAAGTGGGCAAAGTGGGCTTGGCGGTGTGCGTCAAAGGTGATTTTTTTCATCAGTAAGGTTTTGGTCGAGGACTTGCAGTCCGAGCAGAGACGTTATGTAACGTACGGCTCTGCTCGGAGTGCAACTCCTCGACCATCATACACTACGCCGCCGCATAGCGGCGGCCACAAATGAGACGAATAAGGGGTGCGGTGCCTCCACGGTACTCTTTAGCTCAGGGTGAAACTGTACACCGATGAAATATGGATGCTCCTTCAGTTCCACGATCTCAACCAGGCCGGTATCCGGATTGGTTCCGGTTATCCTCAGGCCTGCTTTTTTGAGCTGCTCCAGAAAGTCATTATTGAATTCGTAACGGTGGCGATGCCGCTCACTGATCTTGCTGGTACCATAAGCTTTAGCCGCAATGGTCTTTGGCTTCAAGACGCAATCGTAAGCACCCAAACGCATGGTTCCACCCATGTTTTTGATTTTCTTCTGCTCCTCCATCATGGAGATAACGGGCGCTTTAGAGTCTTCCTGCACTTCGGTAGAACTAGCCTCCTCAATACCGGCTACATTACGGCTGAATTCCACCACAGCGCACTGCATCCCCAGACAAATACCAAAGAAAGGTATCCCGTTTTCGCGAATGTAGCGGATGGCTTCAATCTTTCCCTCAATGCCCCGCTCGCCGAAGCCTGGTGCTACCAGAATGCCGTCAAACTTACTGAGCATCTTACCAATGTCGGCCGTACTGCCTTCCAGGTGCTCGGAGTGAACGGGAATGACGTTAACCTTACATTCATTGATGGCCCCGGCGTGGACGAAGGCTTCATAAATTGATTTATAAGCGTCTTGTAGCTCGTTATACTTACCAACCAGGCCAATGTTTACCTCTCCTGTAGAGTTTTTCAATTTACCGAGGAAACTTTTCCAGCGGCGTAGGTCGGGCGCCTTACGGTCGGGCAAGCGCAATTTGCTCATCACCTGGGCATCAAGGCCTTCTCGTAACATCAGCAGGGGCACATCATATATGGTTTCGGCATCAATGGCTTCAATGATGCAGCTTTTTTCAACATTACAAAACAAGGCGAGCTTCCGCCGGATGGAGTCGTCGATCTTATGCTCAGTCCGTACCACAAGGATGTCGGGTTGAATACCGGCTTTAAGCAGTTCCTTAACAGAGTGCTGGGTAGGCTTTGTCTTTAGTTCCTTTGCCGCGGCGAGGTAAGGAATCAGGGTCAGGTGGATAGCGACACAATTGTCGCGGCCAAGGTCCCAGCGCAGTTGGCGCAGACTTTCTACGTAGGGCAATGATTCAATGTCGCCCACCGTGCCGCCTAACTCAGTGATTACTATGTCGTAGTCCGTATTCTGGCCAAGGAGTTGTACACGGCGCTTGATTTCGTCCGTTATGTGCGGAATGACTTGAACCGTTTTACCTAGGTACTTTCCTTCACGTTCGTTGTTGATTACCGTTTGGTAGATGCGTCCGGTAGTAACGTTGTTGGCCTGGCTGGTGGGGGCGTTAAGGAAACGCTCGTAGTGGCCTAGGTCAAGATCAGTTTCTGCGCCATCATCGGTAACGTAGCACTCCCCGTGTTCATAGGGGTTCAACGTGCCGGGATCGACGTTTAAATAGGGGTCGAATTTTTGAATAGTCACCGATAACCCACGGGCTTGCAGAAGCTTAGCTAAAGAAGCGGCAATGATGCCTTTACCGAGGGAAGATGTGACCCCGCCCGTAACGAAAATATACTTGCTCATATAGTAGAATTACGGGACACAAAGGTACGATAAATAGATGGATAGAAAAGCACATATGATAGATTAACTGTGCAGTTGCATTGGATTGAGACCAAGCTGGCTTCAACAGCGAATCTTCCCATTTTTAGCACCTACGATAACGTAGTCTGGAAAAGGCGAAGTGTTAAAACACCTTCCAATGTTAATTCAATGTAAACTAATTGTTACCTTGAAGTGTCTATATAGGCAACTATGTTAAGAATCTGTTTCCTCAAGTTGGTTAAACTTGCCACTTTAATGGTGATGTTGTTGCTTTTTTCGGTGGCAGCGCAGTCGCAGGATGCAGTGTCTTTTTTGAAGGCAGAGACGGTTGAAAGAGCTACAGAGGTAGCCTCAATGTCTGCTGGAAACGAACAAGCATTTAGTTTTACCCGCAACCTTATATTTTTTGACGCACGGGTAAACGGCCAGGAAGGAAAATTTATCCTTGATACTGGCGCTCCGACGCTTTTGCTCAATAGCCGGGGCAAATCTGTTGGGCATGCGGCCCCAACGGGGCTGGCTGCTGGTGGAACGGTAAGCCTTTCCAACCAGCGAATTGAGTCTTTTGAAATGGGGGGGAGAAGCCTTGGGAAGCGCTGGGTGTTGGCTATGGATCTCCGCAGTATGGAAAGCCGGATTGGGCACACGATTGACGGATTCGTCGGGCACGATGTCTTGCGTAATGGTGAAGTAAGGATCAATTTCCCTGACCGTAATTTTCGCTTGCTTAAATCTTCCCGCACGCCACGTCACGAAGGCCGTACTCCGGTTAAAGTTTTGAAATTTGAATACATTGATCACCTGCCAGTGATCACTCTTCGGGTTGGTAAAAAGAGACTACGTTTTGCTATTGATACTGGCGCAGGAGCTAACCTAATAGATGAACAGTATCGCTCGCTTTTTACCGAAACTGGCGCAGAAATGAACATCCAGGGGCTTGATGGAGGTAATAAGAATTACAAACTTGTCCGAATTCCAGCATTATGCCTTGAAGGGGCGAAACTTAGCAAAACCTCCTTTGTCGCTATGGATTTAAGCCACTTGCAGTCTGCAGGCCAACCGCCGATTGTGGGTATTCTTGGATCTGTTTTTCTTGCCGACCGTGTGGTTGGCATTGACTACCTAAAGCGAAAAATTAATTTGTGGTAAATTTAGCTGCTCGCTTACCACCACCCTTTTCAATAACTCCCCAACCTAAAGAAATGGATTTAAGTCAGTTCCCAGAGCGCTTTCGCGCAAGAGTATTATCCGGCATTGTGCGGAACAGTCGGTTGGGAATTGCTATTCGTTTTGGAAAACTTGAAGGAGAAGTTTTACCGTTGAGTGTTCATCAGGAACCTACCTCGCACGAGCGTTTGCCAGCTTCCCATTTGGAAGAAGCAGCTCGGTCTGCCTTTAATGGCCTTCCCTACGACCTCCGTATCCAGATAGGAGGTTAGGGCCGCCACTTTATTTAACTCGCATCCTACACAATGGATATTTTTGGCTCCCTTTCGCTGCGCGGCTGCCTGAGGCGGTCCGTCGACCCTTAAGCGAGACGTGTGGGAGAGGCAGAATTCAAACCTCGAAGCCACGAAGCAAAATGTCCAGTAGTGTACTCGCAGCTCTTAAGAAACTCCTAATGCGAGACCTTCCAGGCAACGTTATTCCCATTAGTCGTTTCTTTGCGGCACGGAGTCTAACAAAAGAGACCCTGACCTTAACCTTGGAGCAAAGACCTCCCCAACCTTCTCGTTTACCTTTCCTAGCATCCTGCGGCCGCGCCCTTGCAATATTAGTATTGTTGCTAACAGCGACAGGTGTGCTCTCTGCCCAAATCATTGATCCTTCTTCTTCTACCCGACCAATGCAGGGCGATCCGGATTTTGATCCTTCCGAAGATCGACGTGCTGGGCCTCAGGATCAACGCGATGCGATCGTAGATACCTTCGGTATTTTTCAGTATACGGTTGATAATCCTAACACCGAAACGAACTGGCGGGATAGTCTTCTTAAAGGTTTCCAGCGCTATGAACCAGACCGTAAAGTAGACTTTGACTTTGCGACCATCGGGCAGCGGGGAGGGGCGGCCTATGCGTTGCGCTACCAACCCCAACGGCGTTACGGAACGACGGTTGGGTTCAGACAATTTGATCTTTATCAAACTACGGGGGGAGACCTTCAATACTATCGTCTCGAACATCCGTTCACCTATCTCTCGCACGTCCGTGAAAGTGAGCAGGAAGATGGCTATACCATCGCAAAGTTCAGTCGGAACTTCGCCGATGGGGTAAACCTTGTGCTCGATTATAGCCGGTTGAATCAGCAAGGAGATCTGGATCAATACCCTGCCCAGGCGCTAAGAAATACCCACGTTGCAACGGGGTTCAGCATTCGACCGCCCGGAAGTAAGTATAGTGGCTTTTTCAGCTTTGCGGCCAATACTTACGAGCAGCTACAAAACGGAGGCATTGTAGATTCTTCCTTCCAGCGCAATGAAGCTGGCGAGGAAGTGAACAACCTGGCTAACCTGGAATCTTATTTAGAGGAAACGCGCCTTCGCTACAGTTACCGAGAGATTATGGCTACTCAGTACCTTAAGTTTGGTGGTAAGGTTGATTCAATTTCCGGAAGAGAACGCAGAGCGTTTACGCTACGCCACCGCTTCCGTTACGATGGCCGCCGGCACCGGATATCCAGCCAAGTGCTTCAGCCCGGGAGCTCAGACACTTTGAAATTCTATCAAGATTTTCCAGATTTATTGGTCGATCCACGTGGTGTCCGCAACCAAATTCGCCACCGAGTCATCGAGAATGACATCACGGTTTCCACCTTTCGCCGGGGGACTTCGTCGGAAAAGGCTACAGTGCAAAAGGATGTATTAGAAGCAGGGCTTACCCATCTTTATCACCGAATTGAACAAGACGGAGACTCTACCGTCAACAACCTCCTGGCCCACGCCCGGGTCGGTCTGCGACCGAACGACAACCTTAATATATTAGTTTCCGGTCAGCTTAACCTCATCGGGCAGACCGGAGACTACCGGGTAGAAGGCGAAGGTACCCTTGACCTGGGCAAAGCCGGAAAGCTGGAACTTAATGCCCTTAACCAACTTTATGCTCCAGATTTGGTGCAGCAAGTATACCGCCTCAATGGTCAAACTATTTGGAATAACCGTTTTGGTAAAACACTGGAACTACGACTGGGCGGAGCTTATACGTTACCGGTTGTGAAAGTACGAGCAGGCCTAGCTTACTCCTTACTCACCAACTATGTATTCTTCAACCAGGAAGGACGCCCGGAGCAAGCCGATGATGTAAATTCTTTATTGCAACTTACGCTGGAGCGTGATTTGCGCTTCGGACGATGGAGCCTGACCAACCGCTTGCTGTTGCAGGAAGCCGATCAGGATGTCTTTCGCTTACCACGCATTTACGGAGAGCACAGTTTCTACTATTCGGGGAAGTGGTTTAAGGTGCTTAATGTCAACCTTGGCGTTGACGTTCGCTATGCCTCCGATTTCAGGCCTTATTATTACAACCCCGTCATCCAGCAGTTTCAACTGCAGGAGCGGCAGGCGCGCGGATTTCAGTATCAAGTCGATCCCTTCTTTAGTATGCGGGTCACGCGATTCCGGTTTTTTGTAAAATACGTGCAGGCCAATAACCTTATCGAACCTGATAAGCTGATGTACCTGACGGCAGACCATCCTTATCCTGATGAGGCAATTCGGTTCGGCGCTAGCTGGCGACTGCTGGATTAGTCATATAGTCACATAGTCAGGTAGTCCAAAGTCAAACAGTCACTATTAGATGTTATTGGCTCCCTCTCCGTTGAGCCTCGGGCGAGACGTGTGGGATAGGCAGATAGCAAGATAGTAAGGACTGACGGTTTGACTTTGGACTATCTGACTACTTGACTATGTGACTATGTGACTTTAATAAGGCGCGGCCGCAGGATGCAGTGTAGGTTGAAGGGCAATTTTTCCTTGGTAGAATTTCACAATTAAAAAACCCTTTGTTTAACTAGCATAATAAGTAAACCCTACGTACCTTTGCGGCTCAATTGGGGAAGTCCCGAAAATTTCTACTTATGAAATTGGCCATTCGCGTACTGTTTTTGCTGGTAATTTGCCTGGGATTTACTTCCTTGAATGCACAACACGACGGTCCCGACCACGGTGATGATCATGCTACTACTGAGCATGAAAGTGGTGCTCATGGAGAGGATGCTGCTTACGATCCAGTAACTACTATCATGGGGCACATTTCTGATGCCAACGAGTTTCACATCTTTGGCCATTTCGCGGTCCCTCTTCCAGTAATTCTTTACGCACCAGAGCACGGCTTTACTTTTGGCCTCAGTAATATGTTTCACCACGGCGCTACTGCTGTAGATGGTTACGTACTAAACCACGGAAGGGTTAACCGTGTAGCAGATGCCTCTTTCCCCAGTGGATATGTAGATCTCGGTAGCGACCATGCTGTTCATATGACTACCCAGGAAATTGATGGTAAAACCCGCGACCTCGGCTTGTTGAACTACGATGGACATGAGTTCAAACTAGATAAACCTTCTACCCTTGATGGTGGCCTTGCTGGTGGTGGCATCACTAGTTTCTACGATTTCAGCATCACCAAGAATGTATTCACGATGATGCTTGCAGCCTTCCTGCTCTGGTTGGTTTGGGTCGTAATCATCAAGAAAAAATACGTAAACGGAGAAGGTAAAGCTCCTAGCGGGCTACAGAGCCTGATGGAACCACTCTTTGTTTTCATCCGTGACGAAGTTACCAAGCCAATGATTGGTGAGAAGCACTACGAACGTTTCCAGCCCTTCATCATGTCTTTGTTCTTCTTCATTCTGTTCTGTAACCTGTTTGGCTTAATTCCACTTTTCCCTGGAAGTGCTAATGTAACTGGTAACATTGCCGTTACCCTCGGTCTTGCCCTCTTGGTAATGATCGTAACTAACTTTAATGGCAATAAGGATTACTGGATGCATATCCTCTGGATGCCCGGAGTTCCTGTTTTCGTAAAGCCGATCCTGGCTATTGTCGAAGTACTGGGCATTATCATTAAGCCTTTCTCATTGATGATTCGTCTGTTCGCTAACATCTCGGCCGGACACATCATTATCCTTAGTCTGATTGGTCTGATTTTCGTCTTCGGCGAAAGCGGCCAAAACCTTGCTGGTGCAGGTGTTGGTGCCTTGGTCGGTACCGCCTTCACGGCATTCATGAACTTGATTGAGCTACTAGTAGCCTTTCTTCAGGCCTTCATCTTCTCCATTCTTGCGGCAAGTTACATTGGTGCAGCGGTAGAAGAGCATGATCATCACGATGATCATGCGGCAGCCCACTAAATAAAAAACAGCAGCCTTCAAACGTGAAGACTGCTTTACGAATCACATTATTTTTCATCGCTTAAATTTCTCAATTATGGGAGCTATTGGAGCAGGTATTGCGGCACTCGGTGCCGGTATTGGTGTAGGTATGATTGGTGCGAAGTCCACAGAGGCTATTGCACGTCAGCCAGAAGCTGCGGGTGATATCCGTACCGCCATGATCATCACCGCAGCCCTCGTCGAGGGTGCTGCACTTTTCGCCATCGTTGTAGGATTCCTCGGTCTCTAAACAACGGTTGGAGGATTTGATCCGCAATACAACCAACAACGGCACCGGACCCGATCCGCGCTTGGCGGCGGTTTCGGTGCCAATTTTTAAGCTTTTAGCAAGCGACAGAAAATTTACGAATTATGTACTCAATGCTTCTTGCCGACTTCAACGTACTCATGCCGGACCCAGGACTGCTGTTCTGGACACTGCTTGTCTTTGCGTTTGTCTATTTCTTCGTTGGCCGCGCTGCCTTCAAGCCAATCCAAAACGCATTGAAGAAGCGGGATACTGATATTCAGGATTCCATTGACGAAGCCAAGCGCGTACAAGCGCAGATGGCTCAACTCAAGGACGACAACCAGCGCCTGCTGGCGGAAGCCCGCGAGGAAAGCACCCGCATCGTCTCCGAGGCAGAGGCCTTCGCTAAGCAGCGCCGTGAAGAAGCTGTAACCGAGGCTAAGGAAGCTGCTCAGCAGGTTTCCCTGAATGCTCAGCGTGAGATCGCTAATATGCGCGACTCCGCAATGGCAGACCTTAAAAAGGAAGTTGGTGCAATGGCCATCGACATTGCTGAAAAGGTAATCCGTAAGGACCTTAAGAACGATGCTACCCAGACGGCCCTCGTTAAAGAACTGGTGAACAACCTTAACTAATTCCGGCATGACCAATCAACAAGTAGCCACACGCTACGCTAAATCATTGTTGGACCTCGCCCTGGAGCGCAACGAACTCGCCACCGTAAAGGGTGACGTAGATGGCCTTATTGAAATGGGCGCCAACCGTGACCTGGCACTGGTGCTGCAAAGCCCGGTAATCAACGCCACCAAGAAAAAAGCAATCTTCGCTGATTTGCTTGACAAAGCCGGTGCGAACGAACTGACCAAGACGTTCGTGAACGTACTGATTAGTAAGGGACGTGAAGCGGATCTGCTCGGCATCCTCGATGCGTTTGATGAGCAGTACAAGACGCTCAACAAGATCACAACGGTGTACATCACCAGTGCGGTCGCGCTCGATGCAGAGAGTAAGAACGCGATTATGACCCAG
Organism: uncultured Lewinella sp.; assembly: GCA_964410795.1. Lineage (GTDB taxonomy): Bacteria > Bacteroidota > Bacteroidia > Chitinophagales > Saprospiraceae > Neolewinella. Next base: position 36,973 of record CAYPIM010000016.1, read on the forward strand.
CTCAAAGCTGCCGGTAAAACGGAAGCTAACGTTGAGCTTCTTACCCGGGTAGACCCCTCCATTCTCGGTGGGTTTATCCTCGAATTTGATGGCAAGGTGTACGACGCTAGCGTTGCACACAAACTCAATGAGGTACGTAAAACGCTCCTTAATTAAACCTTGCACCTGCGCCCGGCGCCCCCAATAACTACAACTAAGCATCTTTTAAAGCATAGCAACCATGGCTGGAATCAAGCCCGACGAAATCAGTGGAATCATTAAGCAACAGCTTGCAGGCGTCAACAGCGCTACCGAACTGGAAGAGTACGGTACCGTACTTCAGGTTGGTGACGGTATTGCCCGTGTCTACGGTCTCGAAAACGCACAAGCCGGTGAACTCGTATCCTTCGACAACGGTACCGAGGCCATCGTACTTAACCTTGAAGAAGACAACGTTGGTGTAGTACTCATGGGTACTTCCATCGGTATTCAGGAAGGTAGCCGTGTTTCCCGTACCGGCCGTATTGCCAGCATCCAGGTGGGTGAAGGTATGGTTGGCCGTGTTGTAAATGCCCTCGGTCAGCCCATCGATGGTAAAGGTGACATCAGCGGAACCACTTACGAAATGCCACTGGAGCGCAAAGCTCCCGGTGTAATATACCGCCAGCCGGTAACTGAACCACTTCAGACTGGTATCAAGGCCATCGACGCCATGATCCCGATTGGCCGTGGCCAGCGTGAGCTTATCATTGGTGACCGCCAGACGGGTAAGTCTGCTATCGCCATTGATACGATCCTCAACCAAAAAGAATTCTACGAGCGCGGAGAGCCCGTATACTGTATCTACGTAGCTTGTGGCCAGAAGGCTTCAACCGTTGCCCAGATCGCTAAGACGCTGGAAGAAAACGGTGCAATGGCTTACTCCACCATCGTTTCCTCTTCTGCTGCTGACCCTGCTCCGCTGCAGTTCTACGCACCCTTCGCCGGAGCTGCTATTGGCGAATTTTTCCGTGATACGGGCCGCCCGGCATTGATCATTTACGATGATCTCTCCAAGCAGGCCGTAGCTTACCGTGAGGTGTCCTTACTTCTCCGTCGCCCTCCGGGCCGTGAAGCATACCCCGGTGATGTATTCTACCTCCACAGCCGCCTACTGGAGCGCGCCGCCAAAGTTATCGATGACGATGCGATCGCCCAGAGCATGAACGACCTTCCAGAAAGCCTCAGCAAAGCAGGCATTGTGAAAGGAGGTGGTTCCCTGACGGCCCTGCCGATCATCGAAACCCAGGCAGGTGACGTATCCGCTTACATCCCGACCAACGTGATCTCCATCACGGACGGTCAGATCTTCCTCACCTCTACGCTCTTCAACAACGGTATCCGCCCTGCCATCGATGTAGGTATCTCCGTATCTCGTGTAGGTGGTTCAGCACAGATCAAGCCCATGAAGAAGGTTTCTGGTACCCTGAAGCTCGATCAGGCTTCTTACCGTGAACTCGAAGCATTCGCAAAGTTCGGTTCTGACCTTGATGCTTCTACGCAGAACATCCTCGAGAAGGGTAAGCGTAATGTGGAAATGCTCAAGCAGCCACAGTACTCTCCTGTATCCGTAGAGAAGCAGGTCGCTATCATCCACCTCGGTACGAACAACCGTATGGCTGATGTCCCCGTAAACAAAATCAAGGAGTTCGAAGCACTTTACCTCAGCGAGGTAGAACGCCAGATCCCCGACGTACTCGAAAACTTCCGCAACAAGAAGTACGACAAGGCCGACCTGGCTAAGTTGGACGAAGTTGCCGCTGGTCTCGTACCACAGTTCGCTTAGATTGATAGATTGATAGATTGATAGTGTGATAGACCAACACACTGCTTTCTATCAATCTATCGCACTATCAATCTATAAATCTAAACAATGGCTAACTTAAAGGAAGTACGCGAAAGAATTGGTTCGGTGAAAAACACCCAACAGATTACCAGTGCCATGAAAATGGTATCCGCCGCTAAAATGTCGCGCGCATCGCAGCGCATCATTGAGATGCGCCCTTATGCACTTAAGCTGAGCGAGATGCTGACCAACATCCTGAGCAATCTGGAAGGTGATGCATCTACTGTGTTCAACAACATCCGCCCCCTTCGGAAAGCTTGTGTGGTAGTGGTCACCTCCAGCCGTGGGTTGGCCGGAGCCTTTAACACCAACGTGATTAAGGCCGCTGTTTCCAGCATTGAGAATGAGCTCCAGGGCTATGAAAGCCTTGAAGTGATCTGTATTGGTAAAAAGGGTGCTGAGTTTTTCCAGCGCAACTACGGCAACCAGCCGAACATTAAGATTAACCGTCAGTACCAGGAGCTCCTTTCCGACCTGTCCTTTGAGGTCACGAAAGAGGTGCCGAAGCTGATTATGAACCGCTTCGCCGCTGGCGAATACGACAAGGTTTTTGTCGCTTACGCACGGTTCCGTAATGCAGCTGTCCAGTTTGCTATTTCTGAGCAATTCCTTCCAGTTGAAGACAAGGAAGAAAAAGCCGAAGGCGCCAGCAAAACTAAGGCAGATTACATCTTCGAACCAAGCAAAGAAGTTCTGCTGGAGCAGCTCGTTCCGACCATTCTTCAGACCAAATTCCAGTCTTACCTCCTCGATACCAATGCTTCCGAGCACGGTGCACGGATGACGGCGATGGACAAGGCCACCGAAAATGCATCAGAACTGCTGAAAGAGCTCAAGATTAGCTACAACAAAGCACGTCAGGAAGCGATTACCACTGAAATTCTGGAGATTGTATCTGGTGCAGCAGCTCTCGAAGCAGGGTAGTCGCGAGACGTTTTCAACGTTGCAATTTAGGGGTGTTCCGAAAGCGGTAACCGACCGTCCATTCTACGAAGTCAGATACGTGGAACTTGTAACTGCGTAGCGTGATGCCCACCGAAATATCTTCCAGGAAGTAATACTTCAGGCCTATCCGCTGGTGAAAGATTGGTGTTTGATTAGCCGTCTTTTTGCGGTGTAAATAAAAGGAAGGTTCCATTGCTACGGCAATTCGATTGATGGAGAATTCATACGACAGAAAGGCGCTTACCTGAAGCTTATCGGAAAACGAAGTAGGGGCGGCCTCCAGCTCGCCATCATCAATGTCAATCTGTGCGGCCACCGAACCGTCATATGATAAACCCAGGCCAAATCCAATCTTGGTTTTGTAGGCGAGGTGACGATGATAAACGGCATTTAGGCCGACGACCGGAAAGTCTACCCCGTCCCATTTTTCCGCTAAGCCTACATCAATGGAATCGTAGATCACGTTTTTCTCTCCGCCGAATACTGTAAGAAGGTACTCGCTCTTGGGGGTATGATCGTTGTCTTTAGGCGGGCGTTGATAAACCGGTACCGGTTGTAAATTACGCGCTAGGATTAGCCGGGGGGCGATGTTGTTGACTCCGAAATTCGGCTGCTTTATCCCGCCATTGGAAAAGTGGGTCAGGGAGGTTCCAAGTTCAATACTGGTTAGCGGTGAAAGCGCGTAACGGACGTTGACTCCGGCGTCAATCAAGAACGACTGCCCAGCGCCCAAAGCAATGTTGTATTCGTTGGTCACCGGATCGAAGGAGCGCCAGTTAAACGTAAAACCAAAACCTAATTCGTAATTGAAAGAAAGCCGTTTTTTTCGGTAAAAGGGAGCATTGAAAAAACCGTAAATGGCAATCGGTAGGCCGATCTGCTCTGCTTCAAAGAAGTCCGCTACGTACAGCCCTATCCCGTAGTGCGGGTTCAGAAACCGGCGTTCCCACTCCCGTTCGCCCGTTGTCTGGTTCGCAACCCGCAGCGCAAAAGCATGGAAACGGTCAATAGCTTCATTTTCTAAATTTATACCCCTGACAAAGTCGTTTGTTTGGAACACCGCCCCAGGCTGGTACATCGTCTGGACGGAGAGGTGGAAGGGAGATACGCTTATTGTTTCGGAAGGATTGTCCGCTTGCGCAAAAAGGGAACCGCTAAGCGTTATTCCCACCACAGTAATTAGTAAATATCTGACCATCAGGAAGCCCTTTAGCGGAGTGAGTAGGCAGCATATATCCCACCGCCGGTTGGCGCTAGGGTCAACCGTCCTTTCATTAACGGTTTTTTGTGTAGCGTAGGAATCAAGTACCCAACTGTTGCTCCGAGCGCATATCCTGCGATTACGTCCGAGGGATAGTGCTTAGCTGCTCTTACCCGCAGGAATCCCGTCATCGCTGGTAATGCTGCTGCCGCCGCCCATACGTAAGGCTTTAGCTTACTGTCTGGATAATAGTCTGCAAAGACCCGTGCGAAGAAAAAAGAACCGGCTGCGCTCCCTGAGGTATGGCCCGATATCATTGAGGATCGGTCTCCGGAATACACCGGCCGGTCGGGAGCCCATTCAGGGTTGAGTACGTATGGGCGGGGTCGCTGAAAAACCGACTTCGTGAAATTAGTGAGTCCCTGATTGACCAACATCGTTTCGGCAAATAACAGTGTGATCTTCCCGAAGTCCTGGCGAGTTGGGCGGCCGGCAAGAAGGCTGGTGGCAAGCCCCGCCGAGACGTACATCGTATAGTCACTAAATCTCTCCGCCCGGTGTCTTCCATAAATAAAGGGAATCTCGTCGATAGCCGGATCAAATAGGTCTCGAGCCCTTACGCTTTCTATGGAAACAGGGTTGAGATCTTCCCGTAATTGTTCTCCTTTTATAAGCAGGAAAGTACTACCTAGCAAGTAGGGAGCTTCCCGCCTCAAAGACAGGTGATACGGATCATCTGTTTGCCCTTGAACAATGGCCGGGATAAGTAACGCAATGAGTACAGCCAAAAAAGGCCAACTGGTAAGTATTGAAGACTTCATATAGGTGTGAAAGTGAATGTAAAGCATGGGGGATTGCTGCTGCTTACTTAGGTTTTTCGGAAATGGATGCACAAGCATTAACCGGCACCCGACCTAATTGTATTTGTTTTCTTAATTGTACCGACAAATCTCAGGAACGATTTTGGAGGGAAGTTGGAGGTCTATTCCAATTTAGATTTTACACCAACTGATAACTTAAAGTGCATTCCACTAAACCAGAGAAAACCCACTTGTCAATCACCAAGTGATGTGAGGTGATACACAGTGTACGCATTACTCTTGCGTTTCTTCTTGTGTTTTATTTCCCGACTAAGTAGTCTTGTGTAGTGAAATTCAGCTTTATCTGGTGCCGCCCCTCAGTGTAGGTGTAACGCAAATCGCAATTGTATTTTTCGCAAATTTCCCGCACAATGGCCAGGCCAAGACCCAAAGATTCCGGTGATTTACTTTCCTTTTGAAATCGCTCGAATAACTTCTCCGGAGTTTGCCGCAAGAGTGGTCCGGTGTTCTCGATGATCAATTGCCCAACTTCTAGTTTTACGATCAATTTCCCTCCGTCTACATTATGACGGATCGCATTCCCTAGTAGATTATTAAGCAAAACTTCGGTTAGCATCAAGGGCATCCGCACCGTTTGCGATACTAGTTTTTTTGTTAGCTTGATTCCTCGTTCTGCTAGCCCAGGAGCGAGTTGTTCCAGTTTCCTATCGATGAGCGGTTGTAGGTTAACCCACTCCGCTTCTGGGACCTGTCCCCGCTCAATCTTCGTCAGCAGCAGCAAGGAATGATTTAGCTTTCCCAATCTACTGACTGATTCGCTCAATCGTTGAATGATGTCATAATCCTCTTCACTCCGCTCACCCTCTCGTAATAGCAGATCGATCTGGTTCCTGATGATTGCCAGTGGCGTTTGAAGTTCATGGCTGGCGTTTTCCGTAAACCGCCGCAGGCTATCGTATTCCTTAATCAGTTCCCCCGTCATTTCCTCAAGGCTGCGGTTCAAATCATCAAATTCCGTTGTACCCGAATGAGCAAACACAGGTGCGCTGTCTGCTTGGACGGAAAATGCTTGAATCTGCCCTAGGGTGCTATAAAACGGACGCCAAAGGGATTTTGAGAGGTAACGATTCAGTAGATTAATAGCCAGAAGGAACAACAACAATCCGCCAAGTACAACAAGAAGGAGCGTTTGGACCAAATCTTCATTTTCCACCGAATTCATACTCACGGAAACACGGTAGGGCTTTCCGTCGATTAACTCCTCAAAAGTGTACTTCCGAAACGGCTCTAAATCAAACTCCCCCTCATCTTCCTCCAACATGATCATGGTATCCCGATAAATTTCCAGACCGGTCAATCTCGCAATCGGCTGTACCTCAATTATCTCGCCCATAATGTACATGGTAGGTTTCAATTCCTTCTGGTGTATGAACTCGCGTACGTGTACTAGGCGGGTATGCTCTAACCTATCGTCCGTACTGTGGATCAGGGTATACCGTAACGCAAAAAATAGCACCAGGCCGATGATGGCAAAGATCAACAACGAAAAGAAGAGATAGTACCGACTTGTTCGGGTTAAGAGTTTCATCTGGTCAGCTTTAAAATTCTGAATTTTTGGCATCTGTTATGTCTCTACTTTCCATCAAAAGGCACGTTTTGGGGCAAAGGGGCCTAAATACAAGCTGGGTTAGGGCTCACTTCGCCCATTTATAACCAACCCCATAAACACTCCGAATGTAATCTCCCGCACCAGCATCCATTAATTTCTTCCGCAAGTTCTTCACGTGGCTGTAAATGAAGTCGAGCTTATCCAGCAACTCCGCATGATCTCCACTCAGGTGCTCAGCAACGCTTTCTTTGGTGATCACTCGGTTGGGGTTGGCCAGGAAGTATTCAAGTAGGGTGTACTCAGAGCGGGTCAGTTTTACCGGCTGCTCGTTTACGGTTACTGCTTGTTCCGTTGGGTTTACCGTTATTTCGCCAAACTCTATGACTCGATTGCCAGCAAAAGACTTGCGCCGTTGCAGGGCTCGGATGCGGGCGTTCAGCTCCGCGAGATGGAAAGGCTTTGGTAGGTAATCGTCAGCTCCTAAATCCAGACCATTAACCTTGTCGTCAAGACTGTTTTTGGCGGAGACAATGATGATGCCCGCACGCTGATGGTCCTTTTTAAGTTGACGGATGAGGTCGAGCCCATTCCCATCGGGCAAGCCTATGTCCACCAGAATGCAGTCGTATTCGTATACACCGGACTTATCCAGCGCGTCGTTCAACGTACTGACGGTTTCTACCACGTGGCCGTCGGTAGATAGGTAGCCCGATATCGAAGCGGCCAGGCCCGGTTCATCTTCTATTAATAATATCTTCAAGGAGTAATTTTTTATGCGCGGACGCGGGTGCAATGGAAGCTCTTGAGGGCAAGGTCTACCGATCGGTTGCTTTTTTGCCACAAAAAGCATCCAAACTTTGGATAAACTTTGGAGGATATTGACAATAGGCGGTAACTAAAAATCTGCAGATTGAACATTTTAAGATGATAGAATACTACTCTCTCTCCATCAAGGAGCTACAAATTTTATTTACAGCTGCGGGTTTTCGTACTTTTGGGAGTGTTCCTAAACTATCAACTAATTCTACGATCATGCGCTACCTGGCTGGTACTACCTTTCTTTTCCTTACCTTTCTTTGCACCTGCGTCCGCGCCCAATGCCCAACGCTTGTTTGGTCCGACGAATTTGACGCCGCCGAACTCAACGAAGCCGATTGGAATTATCAACTCGGAGATGGCTGCGATATTGGCCTTTGCGATTGGGGCAACGGTGAGGCTCAGTTTTACCAACGGGAAAATGTAGCGCTGGAAGACGGTCTGCTTAAGCTGACGGCTAAGCTTGAAAGTGTAGGCGGCAGCATCTACACCTCCGGGCGAATAAATACTAAGGGTAAGCAAGACTTTAAGTTCGGTTATCTGGAAGCCCGGATTAAGCTTCCTACTGGCGGCGGCCTCTGGCCCGCCTTTTGGATGCTGTCAACTAACGAAGAATACGGCGGTTGGCCCCGGAGTGGTGAAATTGACATTATGGAATGGGTGGGCAACGCACCAAAAGAAGTATTTGGGACTATCCACTTTGGCAATGATTTCCCGAACAACTCGTTCACCGGAGTAACCCTGGCACGGACCCTGACAGATTTTTCTGCAGACTTTCACACCTTCGCTGTTACCTGGACGGATAGTAAAATTACCTGGTATGTAGACGGGTATGTCTACGGAAGCAAGATGCGTTCCGATGTAGCTCCTTTGCTGTGGCCATTCGATAAGGAGTTTCATTTCCTCCTTAATGTCGCCGTAGGTGGAACCCTGGGGGGGACGGTTGATAATACCGCCCTACCAGCGACTATGGAAGTAGACTATGTGCGCGTATATGACATGACGCCGGTAACAATGGAGGGAGCGAACAACGTAATTGATGGAGATACGGTAACCTATATGCTCAATAACCTTCCCGATGGTGCCACTGTAGCCTGGAGCGGACCGGATGGTTCAACTATTACTTCTACGGATGGTTCAGCATCAGTAATCTGGGGAGCGACAAGTGGTGTTTTAACGGCCAACATCACCTCAGACTGCGGAGATGCTGCCGTCAGTACGGAAGTTACGGTTGGCCCGGACACAGGGGTTGAATACAGCTTTGAAAATTTTGACGATGAAGCTCTTGCAGTCTATGAGTTTTCCGACGGAACACTAACCGAAGAGGATAACCCTGCGCCCAACGCGGTGAATTCCTCCGCTATAGTTGGTAAGTACGTCAGGGGTGGGAATGTTCAGTTTGACGTGATCGTGTACCGAGTGAGTACGATCGATAACGGAGATGACTACGTTACGGGAGACCGGAGCTTTACCATCGATGTATATTCCAGTGCAACACCAGGGACGGAAATATTGCTCCAACTGGAAACGGCTACCGCGCAACCTGCAAACTTTCCAGTTGGCCGTCATAGTCGTTTCGTTGCGACCACAACGGTGCAGAACGAATGGGAACGCTTGACTTTTAATTTCCTGGACCGGCCGGATGGTAATGCTGCTGCTAACGGAATTCAGAAACTGATCCTGCTGTTCAACCCTAACACGTTTAGCAACACTACTTATTACTACGATAACCTTGATAGTAATGCACCGGTCACCAATAGTGTTTTCAATACATCACAACTTGATTTTCCAATTGCGGCCAGCCCTAACCCAGCGACCGAAAGCGTGCAGTTGCGTTTTGACCTGCCTACGAGTGGACCATTAGATATAGATCTGTTTAATTCGGCGGGCACGCAGGTGCAAAGCAAGGCCATTGAGGCAGTGCGGGGAGAGAACATTATCCCTCTAGAATTGATGGACCTTCCGGCAGGTGTTTATTTTGCTCGTTTGCAAATCAGTACTGGTATCCGTACCATCCGTTTAGTAAAGCAATAAGGGGGGGCGGCTTTAAGGTAAGTTTGGCTTTCTTTCTACGGGGTTTTACGGATGGTTGCTCTTCTTTAACCTGCTATGTAAAGGCTTGATACCGTTCGGTTTCTAATGGTTTGTCTTCAGATTTGCATAATCTAAAGACCTGTACTGTGTTGTTCAGAACAAATAGTATGTTGTTCAGAACATTACTTGATTAGATTTGAGTGATGAGCCATTGGTGTTGGTAGATTTGGAAACAAAATCGCCTACCATGCCCTTGCAAGGAAAACGTCAAAGTGCCATAAAAGTCTTAATCGTAGAGGATGAAAGCCTGATTGCTGATACCATACGTTACTATCTTGAACGTAATAATCTGATCGTAACTGGGTGCGCAGAATCTTACCGTGAGGCGGTTGAGCTCTATAGATCCTGGAAGCCGGATGTTGTGCTGCTTGATATTCACTTAAATGGCGCGAAGACAGGGATTGATTTCGCTTACTTTCTTCGCCGACAGCAAGAACCACCTCCCTTTATCTATCTTACTCCTCAGATAGGAGAAGACTCGTTCAACCTGGCTAGAGAGACTTTTCCAGCAGGTTATCTGACCAAGCCGATTCAGCTCGAGAGTATGCTGACAACGCTGCGGATTGCGCTTTTTAAAGCACGGTTTAACTTTGCAAGAAAAAACACCATTACGCTCAAGCACCAAGGGGAGACGACAGTTGTTCAGGTTTCATCCATTCAATTTCTGAAGGCGGAGCATATTTATGTTCGTTTCGTTCTGAAGAATGGAAACTCCGTATTGCAGCGTGGTACACTAGCCGAAATGCAACACAGGTTAAAAGATGGACGATTCATTCAGGTTCATCGGGGGTATGTGGTTAATCTGGATACCGTAACGGGTTATAATAGTGAGAGCCTCTACATTGGCGGGCAGGAAATACCGGTGAGCAGAAGCCGTAAGGCAGAAGTACTGGCATCAATGGAGGCAGGGAAATAAAATTATCTGGTACCGTTTAGATAGGAGGCCTCCAGGGTCTAGCTGTGTAGATTAACGTGGGGTAGGGGCGGAGTGAAACTTCTCAACCATTGCTTATTTAGTGAAAACGGTGGAGGATTTGTAGTCCGACTCTACACTGTACTAGTTTCAAAGAACTTATTTTAGCGTGAGGCTTGGAGCATCAACACAGCATGGCATTTGGTGTGTGTAATAAGATGCACAAATCCCCTCTCCCGAGGATAGGGGAGAGGGGATTTGTGCATCAAGTTATATGCACTGGCACCTGCGGCCGCGCCTTAAAAGCTTACTCTTCCAGTAAGCTCTCT
>CAYPIM010000016.1:47664-50721 GCA_964410795.1 uncultured Lewinella sp.
ATGCACTGGCACCTGCGGCCGCGCCTTAAAAGCTTACTCTTCCAGTAAGCTCTCTGGCAGGAAAAGATAGATGACTGCATTGCGGTCTTCCTTGTCCACCTGCTTCTTGACCGAGCCTTCGAGCAGGATGGGAGAGAGCTTTTTGGAGTAAAAGCCAATCATTTCCTGCATAAACCGACCACGTAAGTTGGGGAGGTCTTCATTGGTGAAGCCTTTTTCCCGAACGGTTCGGTTTTCCTCGTTACCGCCGAAGTTTTCACTGCCTTTTAGAGGGAGGAGGTTAAGCTCATCGTAGTAAAATGATTCATCTAGGTTGCCTCGGAAAGAGTTGGCTCCAGAGATGTCTGCACTACCCTGAACAAAGAGTTTTACCCCAGCTCGGTCATCTTTCTTGATGGCGGCGAGGGCTTCGGTAACGAAGGCCCCAATCACGGAACCGTAGTTGTCCCGGAAGTCTGTCTTGCTCATGTGGTATTCGCCGGGACCAAATAGTAGCTTGATCGTTTGATCGGCATCTTTTAGCTGAACCTGGAAATAGCGGCCTTTATAGCCCTCTACCACCTCGTCGTCCGGGTGGAAGGTAGCTTCCCAGTAGGGGCGCTCTACTTCAAAGGATTCTGACCATTCTTCTACTGTGACGGGCTCCAGGTCCATTTCTTGACCAAACTGCTCCTTTATCGCCTCTTCTTCAGCCTGGACCTCTTCAGCCTGTTCAATTGCCTCATTGGCTTCTTCTTCGACCTCTTCTGTTGCTGCTTCAATCTCTTCCGTTTCGGCCTCAAGTTCTTCAAGTTCTTCCTTGATTTCTTCAATTTGAGGTTCTACTTCGTCCAACTCTTCGTCGGCTTCCTCGATCTTGTCTTTTATGGGGTCGAGGTCATTACAGGCGGAGTCTTCCCCCAATAGCTTGTGTTTCTTTACCAGATCAATGACCTGCTGCTCTACGGGGGTTAGGTCTTCGACTTTTTTACTCAGGACGTTTAGCAATCCAGTTTTTTTATCGGTAAAATCCTGTACCCGGTCTTTTACTTTATTGACAGCTGCGACCTTATCCTCGTACAATTTCTTTGCCTTATCTACCTTGCCGGCAATTCCATTTAGGGTTTCCGTTAGTTTACTTTGCTTTCCGGTGATCAGTTCCAAGGCACCAGTAAGCAGTTTGCTTTTGCCGAAGAGGCCGTCTACAACATTCATGATATTACTGACGCCGGGAATGGCTCCGAGCAATGTTTTTAGCACGGAGTGTTTCTCAATGAAGCCAGTTACCTTACCTATTAGTTTGCCGGGTAGGGCGAGTAGCTTACCAAGTCCTTTCCTTGCTTTCTTTTTCTTTTCCTCTACTTTGGTGAGTCCGCCAAGCAGACCTTTCAGTTCTTCTTCACAAGCTGCGGCGCGTTCTGCATAGTCCTCTGTTGGAGCAAGATCTTCGACTTGTTGCTTAAGATCCTCCTGTTTTTTTAGTTGTTCAACTTCTTCGTCAAGCTCCTCACCTTCTTGTTTCAGGTCTTCTTCTTCGTTCTCAAGTTCTTCAATTTTTTCCTCGACGTCTTCGATTTTATCTTCGAGTTCGTCTTTTTTGGTGTTGAGTTTGTCTAGTTCCTCCTGAAGCTTTCCTGAGTCATCAAATCCTTTTTTTATTTTATCGGTCAGCTCTTCACTTTTCTGCTTGACGTCTTTGACTTCCTTGGTGAGCTCTTCAAGAATTTTCTTAGGCTTGTCGGCCAGTTTTTCTTTGAGTTGATCTTTTTTCTTTTGGAGCTCGTCCAGCTTACCAAGAAGGTCCTTTACTTCAGTGTTTTTATCGGTAATTTTTTTACCAGTGTCTTTGACCTTATTAATCGTCTCATCGAGCTCTCCCTTGAGTTGATTGGCTTTGTCTTTGAGTGCTTCGGCTTTCTCCTTTAACTTTTTACCCTTACCGAAGAAGTTCTTGATCTTGTCTACAATATTGGTGCCGCCAATCTTTGGAATATAGCTTGATAGTGGCTTTTTCAGACCGAGGAGTTTACCAACCTTGTCTAGAATTCCCCCCGGTTTAGGGAGGAGATTTTTGACCTTCTCAGCAGTGTTGGCCAATTTGTCCGTTAAGCTTTTGGCCTTAGGGGCGAGCTCATTTATTGTTTCGGACAAATCATTGATCTGGTCCTTTGTTTTCTGCCCTATGGGTAGGTTGTTAACGGTTTGAGTGAGTTGTTCTACTTGCTGTTTTTTGCTCATCCGTCGTTGAGGCTCTTCCTTCTTTTCGGGGATAGCCTCTAGTTGTTTGAGGATGTTGCCATTTTCGTCCCAATAACCTTGCACCTGACCGAGTTTGTCATAGATGGCCTTAGATTCATCTTCAGAAGTGAGGCCTTCCTTTTCTGCGTTTCGCTGTTGTTTGGGGCAGTCACGTTTGAAGCGGGTGGTGAGGTTGAGCCGCCTCCGGCTGCTTTCGAACCCGTTTTTTTGGAAGCCAGCGATGTCATTTTCCTGGCCATCAACAAAGGTTTTGAATGCAGGGTTTTTCTCGTATTCGTGTGCGATGCGGCTTTCTAGATCATAATAGCGCATACAATTAGCGCCTCCCAGCTCAAAACGGCGGTACTTTCCTTGCCATTCCGGGTCGTTGTTATGGCCGTCTTTAACCTGTTTAAAGGCACGGTAAGCGGTCTCAAATTCTGCGGTACGTGCCGCATCATATCCTGCAGGGCCTGGCAAGACGGGCGCATTCAATTGAATGGCATTCACGGCGTCTGAACAATCGTCGTTCTCGCAGATTGGGTCTGGTGTTGATTGTGCACTTAGCGGAAAGACCAACAGAACAGAAAGCAAAATGAGAATATAGCGAATCATGATGTAGATTTTATTAGGGAATGGCCCTATTGGTAAGGCTAAGCCAAGATAAGTTGTACTAAATCTTGGGAAGACTTATTAGGTGTTTTTGTTCTAAACAGCAGGGGAAATGTTCTGAACTACACGCAAAGTCTTCCTGATCCATAGTGTTGACAAGAGGGGACTAAATACTTAGTATGGCTAATGAGTAAGCTGTTTGGAGGGAATGCTAATGTAGTGCAATTC
>CAYPIM010000017.1:0-50697 GCA_964410795.1 uncultured Lewinella sp.
TTGCCTACGTTTTTCGCCTCGTGAGTCACAAAAATCACCTCGGCAAATTTTAGCTACGCTGCTACTGCGTGGTCACCTTTAGTGGCCGAGTCCAGTATAGACCGTTTTTGGTCGAATTAGGATTAGTGGTGCTAACAAAGCCTCTCCTAACAAAGCCTCTTGCCCGAAAACGATGCTTTAAAACTCACCCTGCACCTGCGCCCCCGCCCTAAATACCAAAATGATCTGTTATCCCCATTTCAGGCTCCTTAATCGTTTTTCGAACCCTGGGCTGCAGCCACCAAACTCCCAGGGGAAACAGAATAATTAATAGAAATGTGAGTAGCCAACGGGGGAAACCAGACTTCTTTTCTAAACCCAGGGTGATGCTCAATGCTGTTACAATTGGTGCTGAAACTAAGATACTTAGAATTATTATGCCAATGGAGTTGCTGGAAATAGTTCTTTCAATGGATCTGATAATCTCTCTGAAAAATCTTGGCCAACTACCGATAAAGACCTGCATCAACTCTTCTGCGGCTAATAGAAAGAAAAAGGAACACATGAAGAGATTGAAACCAACTATGATCAAGTAGATAATAGCCGCACTTTGCCGCTCAGTCACCTTACGGACTATTGAAAATTGCCAAAAGGCAAGGCTTAGTAGCGAAAATAAGATGAAGAAAGGTATGGCTTCGTTGAACGGAATGGAAGGCGGAGAAAATTCAACCATTTCCATGTTGTCCAAAAAGATTAGGAAAAATAGAATATAGGCGGGCAAAACCAGGCAACACAGAACAGCAGCAGGTATTTTTAAGAGCAAGGACATGGGGCTGAGGGTGTAATGTGACCTTAAAGATAGCATTACCCGGAAGCTTTATCTGCTGTTGAATTGTTTGATCGTAAAGTTAAATGAGTACTTGACTGAAAAAATGCCTACCTTTGCCCCCTCAAACAGGGCATCTCCCGGTTTACAAGGTCTGGTTCCTCTCGTTGACGAACCTTTTGTGGTAAGCCAATTCGCCCGTAATCATCACGTTCGGGTTTGGCTGTTGTGACTACTGTCACCTTCAGGCTATCCGACCTTTAAACATAGCGAATTGGAAACTTTTCAGGACAGCGACCTTCGGGACGACGTCAAACAAGCCGTAGCAGAGCTCGGTTTTACTACTCCCACCCCCGTACAGGCTGCTGCCATCCCCGTCATCATGGAATCCGACCGCGACCTCGTCGCGCTGGCCCGCACGGGCACCGGTAAAACGGCTGGTTTTGGCCTTCCGGTGGTCAACGGCATCGATACCGACGTCAAGGGGGTGCAGGCCCTCATCCTTTGCCCTACACGTGAACTCTGCCTCCAGATTGGTAAGGACCTGGCGTCCTTTAGCCGCTTCCGTAAGGGCGTAAAGGTAGTTGCTGTCTATGGCGGCGCACCGATCACGCACCAAATCAAAGACATCAAGGCTGGTGCTCAGATCATCGTCGGAACGCCCGGTCGTACGCTGGACCTCATCAACCGCAAGAAACTTAAGGTCGGGGAACTGAAGCGCGTCGTGCTCGACGAAGCGGACGAGATGCTCAATATGGGTTTCCAGGAGGAGCTCAACGCCATCCTGGGGGCTACACCGGATGAGAAGCAGACCCTGCTCTTCAGTGCTACCATGCCAAAGGAGGCCAAGAAGATCTCCGAGGACTACATGACCGACCCCGCCGAAATCAGCGTTGGTCATTCTGATGCGGGCAACTCCAATATTGTACACCAGTATTATAAAGTGCGTGCATCCGACCGTTTCTCGCTTCTGCGCTTGCTGATTGAGCTTGATCCGGACATGTACGCCGTTATCTTTTGCCGCACCCGCCGCGAGGTGAATGGTGTGGCCGAAGACCTCCGTTACGCCGGCCATGCTGCCGATGCCCTGCACGGGGACATGAGCCAGGCACAGCGCGATGACGTAATGCGCCGCTTCCGCAAGGGACGCATCAAACTGCTGGTCGCGACCGACGTAGCCGCCCGCGGCCTTGACGTCTCCGACCTCACCCACGTGATCAACTACAACCTTCCCGACGCTCCGGAAGTGTACGTTCACCGCTCCGGCCGTACCGGCCGGGCTGGTAAGGAAGGTACTGCGCTGAGCATCGTTACCGGTAAGGAAGTCCGCAAGATTCGCGGCATCGAACGCTACTCCAAGATCAAGTTCGAGGTGAAGGAAGTCCCAAAGCAGGACGACGTTTACAAAATCCGCGCCCTCCGCTTTGCCGAAAAGGTGAAGGAGGCCAAGCTGGACGATAAAGTCGCCGCCTTCCTTCCCGAAGTTATCGAAACCTTCGAAGGCATGGAGCGCGAAGAATTAATCCAGAAGATTTTGGGTTACGGCCTTGGCAATCTCAGCAAGCAACTCAGCGGGCAGAAGCCTATCCGCGAAGCTAAGGACGATGACCGCCCCGACAAGAAGGGCCGCAACATCGACTACACCACCATCACCATCGCCGCCGGCCGAAACAAAGGTTATAATGTTCCCCAGATCATCGGGATGATCAACCGCATGGTGCCCGGGAAAAAAATTGCTTTCGGTAAGATTGACATCCAGAACAATATGACCTACGTGGGCGTGGACAGCAAAGAGGCCAAGAAGGTTGTTGCTGCCATGCAGGGTGCAGTAGATAAGGGCACCGAACTAAACGTTCGCATATTTGAAGGAGGTACAAAGGTGGACGGCCCACGCAAGTTTACCCCTCGTAAGCGTAAGCCCTTTAAGCCTGGCGGTTTCAAGAAGAAAAAGAAATGGTAATCTGACGCGAGTTGCTTCCGGCAAAGAGTGTTTCACCGCCGGAGGCGGTTCAAACCGGTCTCGCTGCCGGAGGCAACTCGCTCCAGGTTAAACTTCCCGCAAAAACAGTTTTAAGCGAGCAATATCTTTAACGCCCGGTTCGGATTCAAACGCACTATTCAGATCTACTCCCTGTAGCTGAACGTGTTTCAGGGCGGTTACTCGGTCAGCGTCCAAAGGCCCGATGCCTCCTGAAAGAAGGAAGGGGATAAGGCCTTGGTATTCTTCCAGTTTTGTCCAATCCCATTGTTGCCCGGTTCCACCCTTTTCGGCATGTCCTCCGGTGTCGAAGATGAAAAGGGGGCAACTGTCTGCGTAAGTGTGGGTGACGTTGAAATTGAAGTCGGTAGTAATGGAAAAGGCTTTGATGAGGTGTGCCTTTCGTAGGGTACTGACGGACCATAATAGCTTTAGCTCGCGGCAGTACCCGGGGCTTTCGTCTCCGTGCAACTGAACATAATCAAGCTTATAATCGTGGACGATGTTGAGGATGTAGTCAAGCTCTGCGTTCACGAAGACGCCTACTTTCTTGGTGGCTCCGAAGACTTCTTCATTAGCGGAAATCCACTCAGCCAGTTTTGTTTTGCCTACGAAGCGTTTTGACTTTTCGTGGAAGATAAAGCCGACGTAATCGACGCCAGCGGCCAGTACTTCTTTGATGTTTTCGGGTTCGCGGAGGCCGCATACTTTAATTTTCATGGGGATGTCGGTTTTCGGTTTTCGGTTGGGGTGTAAGTTACAGCCTTCTGCCCAACTTGCTATGTCATTGTCAACGCATCTCCGGCAACCGACAACCGATAACCGCCAACCGCCAACCGTTAGGCAATCGCGTTGTTGTAAAGCCCTTCGATCTCCCGCACTTTAGCGATGAATTCTGCGCAGGCCTGGCCGGGATTTTCCTGGCGCATGAAGTAAGTCCCGATTAGAAAGCCGTCGAAGCCCTCGTACCGGAGCTTCACGATGGTTTGTGGATCTTCGATGCCGCTTTCGCTGATCTTCGGTAGGCTGGGCGGTAGCATTTGTGCAAGGCGGAGGCTGTTTTCGATGCTTACGGTAAAGTCTTTCAGATTCCGATTGTTGATGCCGACAATATTGACTTCCGGGCTTATCTTCCCAACTTCTTCTTCGTTGTGTACTTCGCAGAGTACTTCCAGACCAAGTTCGTTGGCTTCGGCGGCCAGGTCGTCCAGGTGGCCGGCGGTGAGGGAAGCGGCAATCAGGAGTACGGCGTCGGCACCCATGGCGCGCGCTTCATGCAACTGATAGGAATCGAGAATGAAATCCTTCCGAATGACCGGTACGTCGACTGTTTTGCGGACAATGTCAATATCGTTGGATCGGGCGCCGAAGAAATGAACGTCGGTCAGGCAGGAAATGCCTGCGGCTCCAGCTTCCTGGTAGCCTTTGGTCACTAGTGCCGGATCAGCGTTGATGTTGATGTCTGACTGGCTCGGCGATTTGCGCTTGAATTCAGAAATGATACCATAGTCTTTGCTTTCCCGGATAGATTCTACAAGGCTGCGGCGCTCAAAACGGTAGCCATAGCTGTCCTTTAGGCGCTCGACCGAAGTTCGCTCCTTACGGCGGGCTATTTCCAGTAGTTTGTGATCGTTTATTCTGTCTAGGATGGTCATTGGGAGAAGAGGTAGAGGGTACAAGGCAAAGGTACGGAGTGTAGTGGTTTATAGGGCGGGGCCGCAGGTGCAGTGACACTTAAAGTCAGTAGGTCTATCGTGGCTGATGCTCTTTTTAGTCGTAATCTTTATATGCGCTCCTTTCATCATTAAAGCCAAAGAAAAGAAACGGAAAGATCGTACATTTGGTAGAAATTAAACACCATGAAATTGAAATTGCTTTTTGGATTTCTTCTATTGACACAATTCCTCACATCTCAAACCTTTACGGAGGCATCACCCGCTTCTGAATTTGACGGTGCGAAATTTAGTTCAATTGCCTTTTCGGATGTTGATGGCGACGGAGACAAAGATGTGCTCATTACGGGGGAGAACAGTTCAGGTGATCAAATTACAAAGCTGTACACCAACAACGGGATGGGCGCTTTTACCGAAATTACGGGCACTTCCTTCGATGGTGTGGCGAGAGGTTCGATCACCTTTTCGGACGTTGATGGCGACGAGGACGAAGATGTGCTCATCACTGGTGAAAATAGCTCCTCTGTGCGGATTGCGAAGCTATACATCAACGATGGGCTGGGCACTTTTACTGAAATGACGGGAACCCCTTTCGACGGCGTGGCATTTAGCTCGACCGCTTTTTCGGACGTTGATGGTGACGGAGATGAAGATGTGCTCATCACAGGATGGACCAGTTCAGGTGATCGAATTACAAAGCTATACACCAACGACGGGATGGGCACTTTTACAGAAGTTACGGGCACCCCCTTCGAGGGTGTTATTGAAGGTTTGGTTGCCTTTTCGGACGTCGATGATGACGGTGATGAAGATGTGCTCATTTTGGGGAACATATTTCTCGGCGCGTTCATTGCGAAATTGTACACCAATGACGGAACGGGCACTTTTACCGAAATTATGGGCACCCCTTTCGAGGGTATTATTGAAGGTTCGGTTGCCTTCTCGGACATCGATGATGACGGTGACAACGATGTTCTCATTACAGGGCGGAACGCTTCATTTCGACGAATTGCGAAGCTATACACCAACGACGGGATGGGCACTTTTACAGAAGTTACGGGTACGCCCTTCAATGGCGTTTATGAAAGTTCGATCGCCTTTTCAGATGTCGATGGCGACGGTGACGACGATGTGCTCCTTACGGGGCGGAACAATACATTTGCGCGAACTCGAGTCGCGGAGCTGTTCTTAAACGACGGAATGGGCACTTTTTCCGAAATTACGGATACCCCCTTCGAAGGCGTTAATCTAAGTTCAATCGCTTTTTCGGACGTCGATAGTGACGGAGATGAAGATGTGCTCATTACGGGGGAAAACAGTTTAATTGAACCAGTTGCCAAACTGTACATCAACGACCGGATGACATCTTCTTCTAATGAATTATTTGATGAATTGAACCTTCATTTTGCCCCTTACCCGAACCCTGTAAAATCGAACAAGTTTCATCTGGATTTCTATTCGTCGGAAAATGGTTCCTTAGGCATAAAAATTTATGACATAAATGGCCGCCTTTTAAGTCAAAGAAAGGAATTCGTGGTGACCGGGCAACAGACTTTTGCAATTGATGTCACTTCTTTATCCCAGGGAAGTTATTTCATCCAATTGGATAACGGCAAGAGAAAAGGAAGGGCTAAATTTGTGGTTCAATAGAATAGATCAATGGGATTGAAGTTGTCCTGTGTCGTTGTCACTTCACGTGCAGAGGAATGATGGTAATAACGAAAATGAGGTAAATTGAATAAAATAGAAATTAAGTACTTCTGTAATATTGAATTGCGAATCTAGGATAGCCCTGAACTGATCTCAAACGGTAGGTATAAATATAAGTATGAATTAACTGGTCAAGAGGCACAAGGTTTGATGTCTCAAATGGGTTTGGTGAATCCAATGATATATGGGTGTAAAATTTGTGCAGGTATTGACTGTGGAGGTGTTCAAATAAGAGTTGAAAACGACCACAATTATTACTTTTGGTTTGGCTACGATCAAAAATCACAGGGATATGATCGGCTATTGTATAGATTTGATAGGTGCGAATATGATTTTGCGTTTTCAACGTATCTGAAGAAATGGCAAAAGGCAAGAATACGAAAAGCGGAGTGTCATGAACTAATTAGGTTTCCGGTGGTTACTTGACCCCGTCTCTCAGCAGCGATCGACTTCATTAGGGTACTGCTGTTCTCCTTATTTGTTATTTGCAACCGAAAACCAAAAACTATACAAGATTCGAAGTTCTGTATAATACGCTAGGGGTGTTTGCTGACTACTTTTGTATTCTTCTTATCACTCAGAAGTTTATTTAAAATATGAGTAACAATCAATTTGGGAAAAAAGGCTGGACGCCTGACAGAATTGAAAATTTAGCCGGTAAAACCTACCTCATAACAGGAGCAAATACAGGGGCAGGTTTTCAAGCCGCCAAAATTCTTTTAAGTAAGGGGGCTGAGGTGGTCATGCTTAATCGTAATGAAGCAAAGTCAAAAAAGGCAATTAGCGACTTAAAGGCGGAACTAGGAGCCAACGCAAAAGTCTCTTTTATTCAAGTAGATTTGGCGGAGCTTTCTTCGGTACGCGCCGGGGCCGCAGAAGTGATCAAAAAGGTCCCAAAAATAGACGCCTTGATGTGTAATGCCGCCATTGCGCAAGTGCCTACGCAGAAAATTACGAAAGATGGCTTTGAAAGCCACCTTGGTGTAAATCACTATGGTCATTTTCTATTGTGCGGATTGCTCTACGATAAGATTGAAGAATCAAGAGGGCGTATTGTGGTAGTAGCTAGCGAAGGCTATAAGATGGGAATTAAAACCATCCAGTTTGATGATATGAACTGGGACAGAAACTACCACCCCAATAGTACCTATTGCCATAGCAAGCTAGCTCAGATGATGTTCGCCTACGGATTACAAGACCGAATGAAGGTGGCTAATAAGAATGTGAAAGTGTATGTGTGCCACCCGGGGGCTTCGGCTACATCATTGATCAAAAATAGTGGCGGTTTAAGAGATCGGATTATTTTTGGCTTGATGTCAAAGACGCCCTTGGTTCAATCAGCTGAAAAAGGGGCATATCCCGAAGTCATGTGTGCTACAGAAGCAGAGGAAAACCTGAATCAAAAGGCGTACTATGGCCCAACTGGAAGAATGCAATGGACGGGGCCAGTTGGTGAATGTAAGTTAGAGCCGCACGCGCAAGATAAAATTGTCATTACTAAATTGTGGGCTGTTTCAGAAGAGGCAACAGGCTTTAAGTGGAATTTTTAAATTGTAAAAACTATAAATCACCAAGACATGGAAATTTTAAAAACAGCAACTGATTGGGCAAAAGCTGAAGTTTTCTCAACTCAATTTTTCATTCTTTTCGGATTGGTATTTGTGTTGGCAAGCATAGGATTTTGGCAATTAGGAAAGTCAGACATGGCAAAGGCCTACATTATTCCGACTTTGGTGGCAGGCGCTTTATTGTTAATCATAGGATTTGGTTTGTTTTTTACCAATAAATCAAGGGTTACTCAGTTTGAGGAGGCCTATAATAAGGATGCATCTGCTTTTGTAGAATCGGAAATCGCTCGTGCCGAAAGAACCTTAAACGAATATCGAACAATTGTTTTTAAAGCTATTCCGCTAATTATCGCTACGTGTGCTCTCCTTATTATCTTCCTTCATGCGCCCGTTTGGCGT
Organism: uncultured Lewinella sp.; assembly: GCA_964410795.1. Classification (GTDB taxonomy): domain Bacteria; phylum Bacteroidota; class Bacteroidia; order Chitinophagales; family Saprospiraceae; genus Neolewinella. The sequence continues at coordinate 8,134 of CAYPIM010000017.1, forward strand.
GCAAGTATGATTACTGTCATAGCAATGATGGTCGTTATTTTGCTGGTGGATGGTACAGCTTACGCTAGAATTCAAGCTTATTATGCTGAACTAATTTCTGTAGGAAACCAGTTTAAAAATTAAGATGCGCCATTTCAAAACGTTGTCAGGGTATTTTGATTACCTGCAACTCCCTCGCCCAGAGCACCCCATGTTGAGCGTGCTCTATGAAACTGGAGATGATTTTCTCCCTTGTCCCAAAGAGAGCTCACCTCCGATTACAAATGATTGCTATTCCATTAGCCTAAAAAAAATAGTCAAAGGGAACCTAAATTACGGACGGACAAAATATGACTTTACCAATGGAGCGTTGATTTTTATTGCTCCGAGACAAGTTTTGCAATGGGACAGTAGTGTTGTTTTTGAGCAAAAAGGATTTTCTATAAATTTTCATGAAGATTTTCTGAAAGGAACTGTGCTGGCACAGCAAATAAAGAAATATAGTCTCTTTCATTATTCCGCTAATGAAGCCTTGCATCTTTCTCCGAAAGAAGAAAAACAGATGGAATCTATTGTAAGGAATATTAAAATAGAATACCAGAACAATCAAGATGAATTTAGTAAAGACATCATTATTTCTCAGCTGAGCACTCTTTTAAAATATGCTAACCGGTTTTATGAAAGACAATTTTTAAATAGAAAGGAACTGTCAAATGATTTGCTGGAACAACTTAACCATCAATTAGACGCCTATTTTAAATCGGGAGAATTACAAGAAAAAGGCATTCCAAGTATAGAGCAACTAGCCGATGAGTTGTCGGTGTCTCAACGCTATCTTGGCGATACACTTAAGAAAGAAACAGGCAGGACGACCAGCGAACATTTACAACTCTACTTGTTTAATGAAGCCAGGAATATCTTGTTAGAACCTGGTAAGAGCATTGCTGAGGTAGCTTATGAGTTGGGGTTTGAGTACCCGCAGTATTTTTCGAGATTCTTTAAAAAGAAGGAAGGCCTCAGTCCATCGGAATACAGGGAAAAGTATAGGATGAATTAAATAGTAAGTAGCCTGAGCTAGTCGACTATTATGTTTATATTGAGGGACTTATCACAATGGGGGCGAAAAACCAGTGTATGGCCTTGGTGAGAACTGACATTGGTCGTAGAGCAATTGTCTGTTATCGATTTGGGATTTGCATTCAGTTTAAACACTTTCGCTACGAATAAGTAGCTTAGGTGTTGCGCGTCATGTAAAAGAAATTTAGATGTGTAGATGTTTTGCTTTAACCATCCTGTTCACTTTTCTCTCAATAGGTATCCATTGTCAATCAACAATAACCTTCTACTTGGACGAGTTGCCCGATAATGAGTTGGCAAACGTAGGGATACGAGGAAACATAGAGCCATTAAGTTGGGAAAAATCTATCCTTTTAAAAAAGGAGGGAGATAAGTACTCCGTAACGATTGATTTTTCAGAAACTAATACAGAGCTAGAATTCAAGTTTGTGCGTTTTAAAAACGACAAAAAGCCCAGTTGGGAGAGCATTGATAATCGAACTCTCCAACTTACTAATGCGAATGATCTGGTTTCAACTAATAGCTGGGATGTAGAACAGGTGGTTGATGTAAAGTCGTTGGAGCCTATTTCTTCGGAATCATTGATGAAGGACTTTGAATTAATTGAGTCGATGGTTTTGGATGTTCATCCTGGTACTTATAGGTATAATAGCGAAGCAGAAATTGAATCATCACTTGATGACCTAAAATCAACATTTAGCCGTTCACTCTCCCATGGCGAAGCGTATTTGGCTATTTCTAAACTTACGGCTAAATTAAAATGTGATCATACCAAAGCAGGGTTCAATAATCAGAATAAAACAATCAATTCTGTTATTCATCGCCAACAGGATAAGTTGCCATTCACCTTTAAGTGGGTGAATGAAAAAATGGTTGTAATCGAAAATGCATCTGAGAGCACTCTTTTAAGAAGAGGGACTGTTGTTCAGTCTATTGATGGTGTCCCTGTTTTAGAAATTAGAAATAATCTAATGCAATACGTAGGGGCTGATGGTGCAACAGACGGAAATAGGTTGTCTAAATTAGAAGTTAACGGATATGATTTCCGTTATAATGCGTTTGATATTTTTTACCCGTTAGCCTATCAAGTTGATGCTGGGCTTCAGTTGGAAATTAAGGAGCATAAAGAAAAGGAGAGTACGGTCGTCAAGGTCCAGCCCTTAACAAGGGAGCAACGGAATGAAATTTTGATCAGCAGATATGAGGGGTTTCCTGAAACAAGAGATGATTTATGGAGCTTTGAGGTTACAGATGATAACATCGCAGTACTTACGTTAAACTCATTTGGACTGGTAGGCTGGAAGGCAATTAAGCTTGACTATAAGGAGTATTTTAAAAATGTCTTCACCCAGTTGAGTCAGCAAAAGATCGAACATTTAATTATTGATATTCGAATCAATGATGGTGGGAATGATGAAGTTGCTAAAGACCTTTTTGACTACCTAACTACGAGTGAATCTAGTTTTCAACGCGAAGGAAGAACGAGGTATGTTGATTTCCCGAAAGTGCTAAGGCCCCACGTGCAAACCTGGGGCGAAAACCCGTGGTATTTTGCATTAAGCCCTAAGGTTAAAAAGCCTACGAATGGGTATTATATATTTAAGGAGAATTTTGAAGGGCAGTCTGCGGCTAAGAAAAAGAAGAAGTATAAAGGGAAGCTTTATCTAATTACAGGGAGGGCTAATACTTCTCTTGCCTTTTATACCGCTTACAGGTTTAAACTTCAAAAACTTGGTTTGATCGTAGGACAAGAAACTGGCGGTAACCTTAATGATATTAATGGAGGTCAAATTCTATTCTTGCGCTTACCTAATTCGGGCATTGAAATTGATTTTCCTGTTATGGGAGGATTTGCATTGGAGCCGCAACCCGATACAGGCGTAAAACCAGATGTTGAAGTTGAATATTCTATCGAGGATGTTATCAATAATCGAGATGTTGAAATGGAGTCAATTTTAAGTAGGATAAAGAATAAATAATGCTGCCTGTAAGGTGGGAAACCATCCTTTGAATAACATTGGATAAATCATTAACTGGTGACGAAATTATTTAGAAAAATACGCTACGATCAAATGGGGAAGAACGGAACAGGTAAGTACTTGAAATATGCTATTGGTGAGATTCTCTTGATTGTTATTGGTATCCTGGTCGCATTATTCTTGAACAATTTGAGCACAGACCGTAAGGAGCGTACTTTAGAAGTGAAGACACTGAGAGAACTGCATGCTTCCTTTGTCGGAGACTTGAAGGATATTAATTTTAACCTTGCCTTTCATGAGAAAGGCCTGTTCGCGTCCCAAAAGCTGCTCCGTGCCTTTGACGAGAACTTACCTTACCACGATAGTCTGGACCAGTCTTTCGGCCAGTTCATGAATATTTCGGTACTAATTCACGGAACAGGGGCTTTTGAAACCCTGAAATCTCGCGGCATGGACATTATCAGTAACGATAGCCTGCGCAGGCAAGTGGTGAGCATGCATGATATCATCTATAACGAAATATTAGAGAATCAGAATAACTTCGATTACATAGATTTGCAGGAGAACACACGCTTCATGTTTGAGCACATGAAAGAATGGAAGATGTTTGAATCGGCTAAGCCAAGGGATTTCAGCAAAATAAGTAAAGATCCGGTGTTCCGTAATCGCTTGGAGTACACCGCACAGGTTCGTTCGGCCATGATCTATCGCTACAGGAGGGCAAAAGCTGAATGTGAGGACGTTATTCAATCATTGAAGCAGGAGATTGAGCGGCTTGAATAGAACACGAAGCGATAGAGATAAGGATTATAGAAAGTTCTCTAAAGAAATGAGAGGACTACTTAAAAGAGTCGAAGGCAATGGTGAGTTTCTTTATCCTCCTGTCCGAGTTGTAGACCTTTATCCTGACTCGATCACCGTCAGAGAGCCTTATGCGTACTATAGATAATGCGTTTTAAATAGCTCAAGCAAATCAAGCCACTAACCGCCGTAAAACTGCTCGTGCTTCTCCAGAAGCCAAACTCTCTCGAGCTTCAGCCACACAATCCAGTAGAGATTGCTCCGGCTTAATTGTATGAATGGCCAGCCCGGCATTAGCACATACGACATTCCGCTGCGCTGAAGTAGCTTTTCCTTCCAGTACAGCGAGGAAGATTGCTTTTCCTTCCTCAGCGGTATCGCCGCCGTGGAGGGATTCTTGCGTCAGCTGCTCAAAGCCGAAGTCTTTAGGCTGAAGGAGGCGTTGTTGTTCGCGGCTGCGGACGGAGGCCGCACCGGTCAGGCTAATCTCGTCGTAGCCGTCGAGGGCGTGAACGATGTTGTAGGCCCGTTCGGTTTCGTCCTGCAGAATGTAGTCGTAAATACGCAATACCTCGCGGTTGTAGGTGCCAAAGAGCTGGTAGCGGGGTTTGGCCGGGTTCAGTAGCGGGCCGAGGAGGTTGAAGAAACTGCGAACCTTCAATGATTTGCGCACAGGAGCCACGTTCTTCATCGCAGGGTGGAAGAGGGGAGCGTGGTAGAAGCAAATGCCCGCCTGGTCCAGGGTCTTCATCAGGGTGTCTTCGTCGTTGGTGAATTCGTAACCGAGGGCCAGGAGTACGTCGCTGCTGCCCACGCTGGAGCTCACGCCGTAGCTGCCGTGCTTTGTGACTTTGTAGCCAGCACCTGCCACGACTACGCTCGACAACGTACTGATGTTGAAGGTGTTTTTACCATCTCCGCCTGTTCCGACGATATCGATGGTCTCCATGCCCCGCAGATTGATCGGGCGAGCCAGTTCCAGCATTGCGTCCCTGAAGCCCAGGATCTCGGAAAGGACGGCTGGCCGCATGTTGACGGCGGAAACCACCGCTGCAATTTCCATGTCTCCGGCCTCTCCGTTGCCGATTCTGGAGAGGGTCTCGTAGGCGACCTGGCGACTTAGGGGTTCGCGGGCGTAGAGTTGATTTAGTAAGGTTTTCATCAGTATTGTAGTGTTGTAGATAGGAGTGCTCGCTTCGCTCGTAACCTCACCCCCGGTCCCTCTCCATTGGAGAGGGGTGATTGGGACCGCTGCGGCTGCCGCCTTCGCTAGTTATGCTTTTATGTTGACGTTTGATCGCCATATTTACGTTTTGCTGACTTGATATGGTTGGAGATCCTTACTCTTTGTTACAAGCATTTCACTGAACGTGAAACCAGCGAAGGCAGCCCCCGCAGCGTTACAAAGCTCCCTTCTACAACCGAGAGTGGCTGGGGGTGACGCAGCGAGCATTTCCGCAAACCATCTCTGCTCCTTCAACCTTCCCTGCACCCGCGCCCGCGCCAGAAAGATCTTACGCTGCTGAATTGCATGCTTTAAGCCGGGAAATTTTCGCTTGCTTGATCTGGTCCGTCAGGCAAGTTAAAACTTAGCAGAAACCCCAACCAGCAGATTGACCCCAATAGTTGGGTACTGAACAAACCGCTCCCGGTTGTTACCGAGAAGGTTATTCACCCGCAGCCACGCGCTGAAGTTCTCGCTGAAACCGTACTCACCATTCAGGTTGAGGTCGATGAGCGGGGAGAGGGTCTGGGCTTCTCCTGCAGCGTCCTGGTAGGGGAGACCGTTTTCCAGGTAGAGGTCAGCACCAAGGGTTACGTTTTGCTTTTCCAGCTTGTAGCCAGCGCCGGCGTTGAGGCTAAAACTAGGTAGGTGCCAGGCTTTTTCCTCGTTGTCAAGGTTGTAGAAGCGCTGGGCAACGGAAGCGTTTACCTTGAGGTTCTTGATCGGCTCCATTGTGCCGGAAGCTTGCAGGGTAAAGATGCTTCCATCGTCATAGGTAATCATGAACTGCGGAATAGCTCGGCTGCGATCGAGTTGGTAAGTAGCGAGGTTGTCGAGTGTTTTGTAGCCAACTTCTGCACGGTAAGCCACGCCGGAGAAGGTACCCTCAATCCCACCGTAGAGGCGGACGTACTCGGAGGTGCGCACCCGTAAGCGGGGGCGAATCCAAGGGTTGTACTCACTTAGTGTACGGAGCGTGTTTTTCTGCAGGCTACCTTCGGCACCAATGAAGGCAGATAGCAGACCATCTATGATTGGGGCATTCAGACTTACATCGGGAAAGATGTCGAAATCATCGTCCTGGCTGGTGAGGTTTACCCCAATCTTCAAGCGGTAGCGGCCGGCAATTGCGGTGGTATAGCTAGGGCTGAAGTAAATATTGTTCAGCTTCTGGCTGCTGGTATCTTTATAAGTAGTGAAATCAGCGCGTAGCTTGAGGTCGAGCGGCTGTTTGTCCGAGATCCACTTGGTGGCCTGTACGTTGATGTCGATGTTAGACTCGCGAACTGCGGGGTCACCATCCATTAAGTAAAGGGCGATGCCTGCTTTGTAGTCAAAATCGGCGGCTGTGCGGACGCCGTTGAAGATGTCGGCTTTGATGTCGGTGATGTTGAAGCGCTGGCGCACTTGGTCATCGGTAAAGCTAGGAATAGAGTCGGTGGCTATTTCAGGGAAGTTGTAGCCGTAGTAGTACCTACTCTGGGCGGTGAAATCTGCCGCTCCGCTCACCGCAAAGCCCTGGTCGAAGAGATATGTTCCACCAACGCCAAAGCGGGTATCGCTGGATCTTTGGTTTTCAACGTTTCCTTCATTATTGAAACTGAAGTGATTGGCGTAAATACCAAGCTCGGCGTTGTCCACGGAGCTAAGGTCATAGCTTAGGTCTCCGAATAAGGCACCTGGGAAGCCTGCACCGATACCGATGTAGCCATTTTTACCAGGCTCCGCCTTTTTACGCGATACGCCCCGCGGGCGAATTACCGGTGCCGGGTACTCGATGGCAATCGGGCGGTCAACCACAGAGTATTGCTGTCTGCGCCGACTGGTATCCGCTGGAGGTTTTAAGCCAACGACCCGAACGCGGCTGGCGTCCTTTAAGCGTGCTTCGAAATTAGAGACAACCGTCACCTCGTTATCATCAAGGTCTGTCTGGGCGAGTAGGGTAGTGGTGGCGGTGAAAAACAAACCACAAAGAAGAAGATATTTGCTGAACATTGAATAATTGTTAAAAAGCCAGGAGGTAGAAGTTAGAGAACTAGAGCGGCGGGGAAATAAGAAATTAGAGCCAGGGCTCTAACTCCTAGTTCCCTAGCTTCTATTCTCCTCCTCCATTATCGATTTCGAAGCGGTTAGGATCTACGGGGGTATTGTTAATGCGGCTACCAGCGGCGATGAGGTTCCGGACGACGGTTAGGCGCTGCTGTGCTTCAGCGACGATTCCTGCGTCTCCGTTGTAGTTCTCAAGTAGGGCTTCAAGGGCTGCTTCAGCGTTGTAGAGGTTGTCTCCACCTTGGTCCTTGAGTGCGTCTGATAGTACCAATACGGTCTTTGCTACCCAGTAGGGGTAGCCGGAGCTTTCGCGGTTAGCTTCCAGGGCGAGGTCTACAGCCTTGGTCAGTTCATTGTTGAGGTAGGCAATGTTGGCGCGCAGGTAGCGGGCCTCAGCGGTACGCTCATCGTCGGAGTTAGCGATGACTTGGTTTAGCGCCGGTAGTGCGGTGCGGTAGTCGCGGCGGTCGTAGGCGATCTTACCAATGTAGAAGTTCGCGATCAGGCGTTGGGTAGCGGAAGCGCCTCCGTTGTTGGCCACTTTGGCGGCGTAGTCTTCTACACTGCGCTGATCGTTGAGTTGGTAAGCAGACTGCATTACGCCTACCTGAGCGTCCACGCGGATATCGTCCGAAGGAGCGGCGGCTTCCAGCCCCTGGAAGAGACGGAAGGATCGGTTATAGTCTTTTACGTGTCGGTAGGCGATCAGGCTACCCTTGTTCAGGGCGGGAAGGTAGTAGCCGCTGGGGCCGGAGGAGGCAACTTTCTCGAAGTCGGCCAGGGCCTCGGCGTAGCGTTGGGTCGCAACGTAGCTGTCGCCGCGGAAGTAGGAGGCAGCAAGGGCGTTTGGAGTGTTGGGGTATTGGCGGAGGTAGTCGGTCAGGGCCGAGATGGCACGATCGTAGTTGCCGTTTTCATACTGAGAGCGGGCGGCCTGGAAGGTAATCGCTTCCCTTCCGTCAGCGTTGACTTCTTGCCCAGGTAGGGTCTCGAAGAACTGAAAGAAGAGATCGGGCCGCCCCATCTTGTCTACGTAAATTTCCCGGAGGTTCTCTTTAGCACGCTCAGACTCTTCGGCCGAGGGGTTGTTGCTGAAGACCTGCTTGTAGTAGTTGATGGCAGCTTCCTGATTGCCAAGGTTGAAGCTGATAAGCCCCAGGTTGAGTAAGCTTTGGTTGACGAGCGGAGAGTTTTGCTTGTAGTTGCTCACGATGGTCCGCAGAGGGGCAAGAGCTTCTTGTGGACGGTTAAGCTCCTGGTAGGCCGAAGCGAGCTCAAAGAGCGCATCGTCAGCATATTCGCTGTTAGGGTACTGGCTTACAAGTTGCTCCAGGTTGAGGACTTTGTTTGCCGTGCGGCCGCGCAGACCTTCGATCACTGCTTTCTGGTAAAGGGCGTAGACGAAGCCGGAGCTGCGGCGCTGTACGGCGCTGTCGTAGTAGCGGGCAGCCTGGTCGTACTGGTTGCGGCTGAAGTGGGCGTCTCCAGCCCGTAGTACTGCGTCACCGAGCACACGCTCGCGAACGTCAGAATCAGTGATGTAGGGCAAGTTTCGCTCAATGCCTTCTACGGCAGCCTTAAAGTAGTCCAGAGAAGCAGCAGGGTTCTTTTGCTTCAGGTAGTTGTAACCCTGGAGGTAATTGCCCGTGTAAGTACTACTCTGAGGCGGTAATCCTTGCATGCCCCGAGCCAGCGTTAAAAACTGATTGGTCAGGTTGATGGAAGTAGCGTAATCTTCCTTTCGGTTGGCAATGTCCGCCAGCCAGTATAAGGCCTGGGCTCGGAAAATCGGATTTACCGGCCGTTGCAAGCTTTTATCGAAAAGAACCTTTGCACCTGCGTCATCGCCCCCATTCAGTAATTCAAGCCCGCGACTGAAGGCCGCGCGCTGGTAAGATTCTTCTAAACGAGGACTGCGGTTCGGCAGCCGCTCCAGAAGATCAAGCGTGCGCTCGTAGTCTTCGGTTGTAGCAAATACATCGCCAAGTAATTCTTGCCCCTGAAGGTAATACTGACTGCTGGGGTCGATGCTTTGAATGGCCGTGATTGCGTCTGAAGGGTAATTCAGTTCGTAACTCAGTTTTGCGTAATTGAAAAGTGCTTCCTGCTGGATGGCGGGGTCGAAGTTGAGCCGGGAGGCCGTTCCAAAAGCAGTGCGGGCACCGTTGCCGTTGCGGCGGTTGAGTTCCACATTACCCAAATAGTAGCTGGCGGACTGACCGACCAGGCTGTTTTGGGGTGCCAATTCACGGAAAGTTTTGCCAGCAGCTTCAAAATCATTGAGCTTGTACTGCGTGAACGCGAGTTGGTATAATTGTTCCTCCTCAATCTTACGGTTGTTGCGGGCAAATTCTTCCAGTAGGGGGCGGGCCCGGGCGTAATCTCCCTTTTCAAAATAGGCCTGACCCAGTAACTGACTCATTTCTTTCCGGTTCTTTATCCGGGTATTGGCCCCGAGAATTGGTGCGGCATAAGCGATAAGCTCGTCGTAGCGGCGCTGGGCGAAGAAGATCTGGGTGAGATAGTAAGGAATGTAATCGTCGTATTTCCGTGACTTCTCGGCGATTTTGAACTGGCCTACCGCAGCGTCATAATTCCCTTCAAAAAAGTAGATGATGCCCAGGTAGTAGTTGGTAGGATAGTAAAATTCACCCTGGCTGCTTTTACTGAACTGAAAATAGCGCTTCGCAGCGGGAAATTTCTTGTTTACGAAGTTCGCATAGCCCAGGCGAAAATTCAGCTCCGCGCGTTGCTCAGAGGTGAGCAGTTCAGCGGGAACACGGTTGTAATATTCGAGCGCCTTATCAAGCTGGTTATCGTTGAAGTAGTAGTTGGCAATCTCTAACAACGCTTCGTTGGCTACCGGATCAGGCTGGTAGCGGCGCACAAAGTCAAGGATGAGTTTTTCGCCCTCTACCTTACCAAGGCGGACGGCAATCTTGGCTTGCATCAACTCCGCTTTTTGTCTTAGTAGTAAAGCTTCAGGCTGCTGTAGGGGCAAAACCATCTCAATTACCTCCCCGTACTCTCGTTGAGCTTTCGCAAGGAGGTTGTCTTGAAAGTCAGCCTCAGCTTTTTTGTAAGTGCGCCAGGCATCGGTGTAAGCCGTAGTGGCTTGCCCGTTTACCTGCGAGACAAAACAGAATAGGAAGATGAAGGAAAAAAAGAGTGAAAGCCGGCGCGCCGGTTGGAAAATCTTATACATGGTGGGTATTCAGTTGGAAAATCAGGGAAGCAACTTTATTCGAGGGGTGATGATACGACAACTTTCTTCATTCTCATACCAGAAGGCTATCGTACTATTATTCCCGTCATGAACTTTCCTGAACGACAAGATAACAGTTGATCGGCTAACGATCAGAACGGGGCGGTTTAGTACGCGTTCCGTCCTCAATCGTTAAAATTTGGCTATTTGTTCAGTTTTTTCCCTAATCAAATAAACCATGCAGGCACAATAGATGTATGTACATTGAAATTTTCAACCTTTCAATCTTTTATGGCGCATACGCGGGTGCAATGAAAGTTTAACGAACGGTGGACGCTCTTCTGGCAAGCTTTCGAGCTGCTTTGCGGAAATTTTCAAACTTAAAAATAATCTAAATTAACCACTAAATATTACAAGTATGATTAAGTCACTCTTCCTCTTTACTACTCTTTTCTTTGCTGCTGCTGTTACCGTCAGCATTAGCGTTGACACCGAAGCCAGCCAGGTTACCTGGAAGGGCTACAAAGTTACTGGTAGCCATGAAGGCACCATTGCTGTAAAGGAAGGAAATTTTGATTTCACCGATGGTGTGTTGTCTGGCGGCTCTTTCTCTATAGACATGACCAGCCTGAAAGCCACTGATATAACAGGAGGTACTGCCGCGAAACTCGAAGGCCACCTCAAGAGCGCTGAATTCTTTGGCGTAGAGAAATTTCCAACTGCTTCTTTTGTGATTACCAAAGTAGTTAGCCGAGGTACGCCCGGTGATTACCGCGTAACCGGAGACCTAACCATCAAAGAGAAAACCCAAACTCTCCGCTTCAATACTAAGGTGAGTGAAGAGATGGGGAAATACGTCGCTAAAGCAGACCTTACAATTGATCGTACCGACTTCGATGTGCGTTATGGTTCAGGTTCCTTCTTTGATAACCTTGGGGATAGGACGATCTACGATGAGTTTGACCTTGGGATTACCCTGGTGACTAAGAAGTAGATTTTACCACTGCATTAGGTCTTTATTAGCTGTGAATTACTCAGTGTATAGGAAACAGACAGATAAAGATCTTTTTGGACATAAATGGGTTGCCAACTTCGGGTTGGCAACCTGTTTTTCTTTTATACATGATAAGGTCAAGCTAAGTCATACAAATACCTCGCTTAGAACTTGATAATAGCCTGATTTTAAGGAGGCTAGATCATAGTTTTGCGCCCTCTGTGGGGATGAATTCGTGAAGGGAGGCGAAAAAAACAAAAAATAAATGAATACTAAGCTTAGCTGCTTAGGGTGAAAGATGTGATAAGTTGCCAGCTCGGCCAAATATTAAATGGCCTGAGAAGTGTTTCACCACCTTGAATCGGCTTTTAACAATCCTTTAATGTGACTTGCCGTGTTACTATTTTGATTTCTTTGCGTCTTAAAGATGTCTTCCGGAAAGGAGCGATTGTTAACAAGGACATTTCCCCCGGCTAAAAAGACGAAGAAACAGGTTTTCATGATATGAATATGGGTTTTAGGTGTTTTTCTAGGAGGGTTCGGACATAGTCCGGATCCTCTCTTTTTTGTAGATTGATAAAGGGTAGACTGATAGGGCTACCGTACGTATCACTCACTTCACTTTGTTTGTTCGCCCATGGATGAGCAAGCGTAGCGCTGTGAACGGTACTTGCGGTAGCCCTATCTATCTAACTACTATTATATCTATCACTCTATCTTTTATCCAAGGACGTCAACACAATTAAGGTCTTCGAAGGCCTGCTTGAGGCGGGTAGAGAAGCTGAGCTCTGCTTTGCGAACCCAATTACGAGGATCGTAATTTTTCTTGTTGGGCTTGTCGTCTCCATCGGGGTTACCGATTTGGGCCTGGAGGTAGTCTTTCTTTTCAGCTTCAAAAACCCGAACGCCGTCCCAGTAGGCCCACTGGAGGTCGGTATCGATGTTCATCTTAATGGCGCCGTAGTCAATGGCTTCCCGGATTTCTTCCTGGCTGGATCCTGAGCCACCGTGGAATACGAAGTTGATTGGGTTGTCGGTTTTGATGGAGAGTTTTTCCTTGAGGTACTCCTGACTATTCTTAAGGATTTTTGGTGTCAGCTCAACGTTGCCGGGCTTGTAAACCCCGTGTACGTTACCGAAGGCGGCGGCGATCGTGAATCGTTCGCTGATTTTGGTAAGTGCCTCATAGCTTTCGAATACTTCTTCGGGCTGGGTATAGAGCTTGCTGCTGTCTACGCCGGTGTTGTCTACACCATCTTCCTCGCCTCCGGTAACGCCGAGTTCGATTTCGATGGTCATGCCAATCTTTGCCATGCGTTTGAAGTACTTGCTGCTGATTTCTAGGTTTTCTTCCAGGGGCTCTTCACTAAGGTCAAGCATGTGACTGGAGTAGAGAGGAAAGCCACGTTTGGCGTAGAATTTCTCTCCGGCGTCGAGGAGGCCATCAATCCAGGGGAGGAGCTTCTTGGCGCAGTGATCAGTGTGAAGGACAACGGGCACTCCATAAGCTTCGGCCATGGTGTGTACGTGCATGGCGCCGGAAAGACCGCCGGCAATGGCTGCTTTTTGTCCATCGTTGCTCATGCCTTTACCGGCAAAGAAAGCGGCTCCACCGTTGCTGAACTGAATGATGACAGGGCTGTTGAGGGCCTTAGCTGTTTCGAGAACTGCATTAACGGTGCTGCTGCTGGTACAATTTACTGCGGGGATGGCAAACTTGTTTTCGTTCGCGTAGCGGAAAAGTTCCGTTACTTCATCGCCGTACAGTACGCCGGCGCGGAAAGTTTTCTTAGACATTTTGTAATTTTTTGAGGTTTAAGGAGGCGAATATACGTATAGTAAGATAGTCGCCTTATTTCATGGGTTTATTGTAGACCTGACGATGCTCATATAGTCCAATGACTTACCCGGGATTATTAGTGGTAAATATTATAAACCAGGGCTCATTGGTAGCAAGCGGGAGTCTGCCAGAGCGGCGTTGCGGTAGAAGGCTGTCTTAAGGTAACCTTCGTGCTGAGCGAACTCAAGGAAAACTGCTTTTGAACGATGGCGGACCAGGAGAACCATGTCCCAGCTTTCAGTATCTGGGCCAATAAGGAAGTGATCCGCTTTACCGGAGAAAAGCACCTCTCCGCCCGAAGCTTTAACGAAAGGGGCGGTAAACTCCATGTATTTACGGTAGGCCTCGCGGCCGGTCATTGGTACGCCAGGGTCTTTTCCCTCAGGGAAGACGGCTGTTTCCCGAAAACGGAGAAGGTTAAGCATCACCACCGGCGCTGGGTCAGGAGTTGAGAAATAGCGGGCACCGGCCTGGGGGCTAACGTCTAAGTAAGACATGGATTATGTTTTCGTAGATGGACACTGGCACTGATGATTAAGTTGCAGTGAGCGCAGGATAATACCGCTAAGTTCCAAATATATTCCTAGCGGAGACCTACTTGTGAACCCTTCTTTGCACCTGCGACCGCGCCAGATTATTATCGGACTTTAATCTTTTCCAATAAGAGGCTTTCCTTCTTCCTCATCATTGGTCTGTGCCTCCTGGTCTCCGAATTTACGCTGTGCATAAACGCCGATACAAATTGTCAGGATTAAACTGCCAATACCCAGCCACCAGGGTGGAGTCTCTGCTAATTCTGCTTCGGGGTTAAATTCTCCGGTTACGTAAACTGCTATTACCTGAATACCATTGAATAAGAGATGAAGACCAATGGGGACCCATAAAGATTGTGTCCAGTAGTAGGCATAACCAAGTAAAACTCCGAGCACCATCCTTGGGGCAAAGCCTGCAAATTCAAGGTGCATTGCGCTAAAGAGAATGGCAGAGAGCCAAATAGCCAAGTGCGGATTACCAAACCAGGGTTGAAAAATACGCCTTTGGACTACTCCCCGCAGCAAGAGTTCTTCACCGATTGCGGGGGTTACTGCAACGGTGAGAAAAGCCATGATGAATTCAGGCACTGTCGACATGTTGAGAATGCCTTTCAGTAAGAGGTCGGTGTTTTCCTCATTCTCCTGCATCCAATCGGGCAGGGGCAGTTGTAAATTGAGATATGCCAGCCAGCCGACAAGTGGGAGTGATAACACGAAAAATAGTGTGGCTATACCAGGTGAATTTTTTGCAGGGTTCGTGCCTAATCCGGCCGCGAGCCACCAGTCTTTTTTGTAGGCCAGGAACAGCGCTAAAAGAGCTGTACCTGCAAACGGTAACAAGTTGCTAAGCATCAGGTAGAAGCGTAGCCAATGGCGTCCGTTTTCAGTTGCTGTTTGCCCTGCTAAATCTGAGAGGTTAATCAGTCCAGATGCAGTAAGTCCTGCGCCAATGGCTGGAATTATAAAGGAGAAGATGGCGAATAAGCCAATCATTGTTAAAAAGACATAGGCGGGCCTATCTTTAACACATATAATTCTACGATTGGCCGGGTGATGTTTCATAAATGTAAACTTATGATGTATTTTGCGGACGTTTAGCGGGGTAGATGCAAATTCTACCCATTTTTATTTCTATCAATCGTAGCACTTGCTGCAAAATTGATTTTCGTACTCAGGTCCCAACAATCACGGTTAACTTCCACCACGATTTTTTAACAACACCTAAACGACACAGCCCGTTCGACCCTGGCTCGAATGTTGATTTTGCTTTGTTGCAACAAAGCGTTCTTGTTAATGAAGCTTTCCACTTCTTTGTCCCTGTGTTCACTATTCGTTTTATTACCAGCTCTCCTCTGGGCGCAGCCTGCGAATGATGAATGCTTTGGTGCGATTCCACTTGAATTCAACCGGATTCTCAGCTGTCCGGCAGACGATGGGCAAACCGAAACCGTCAATGCCTCTGGTACAAACGTTGATGCTACGCCCGTCTCACCATTCCCTTCTTTGGGATGTAACGGCGGCCAGTCTGTTCCTGCGGCGGAAGTATGGTATACTTTTCGGGCTGCGGGTAAGAATACTACAATTAATATTTCTAACGCTACAATGACCGGTACACAACTGGTTGTGTACCTGGGAGACGATTGTGACAATCTCCAGGCCCAGGCTTGTGCTATTAATGCCGGCGACGTTGGCGCTACCTTCTTTACTTCTCCCGGGCAGCGTGTGTTCTTTTTTGTTGCTGGCGCTGACCCTGCTGATGTTGGGACTTTTGATATTGAGCTACAAAGTACATCACTTTGTGGCTCTTGTTTTCAAGGAGATAATGGATTTATTACCCTGAGTCCGCTTAATGCAACGGGTGTTTATGGGTGTGGTGAATCGGTGGATGTTTGTTTCACGCTTACTGATTGGCAGGGCAACGCGAGTGGTACCATTGAATGGTTGCACTCTATTGTACCCGAATTTGGCCCAGGATGGGACGTCACCTCGATCACTAATATTTCAGTTCCGACTTCGTGTGATGGAAATGGCTCTTGGGCTTATTACCCGTCTGGATGGACGGGCTGTAATACCGGACAGGTTTTCGCACAAGGCTTTGCTTATAATAGCTCGGCAGGAATAGATGCGTCTTGTCCGGAAGGTGCTTTTGGCCCCGGTAATAATTTTGGCGATGGTGGCGGAGCTTGTGTAAACTACCCCACACCGACCGAATGGTGTTGGCGAATGAACGTACGCGATTGTCCACCAGCTACCAATACATTTACGGGAGAAGACCTTAGTATTACCATTGCAATTTATAGTGATGGTGATGCTGGCTCTTGGACCCAAACAGGTTGTAACAGTGGAGCTACTTTTGACGTTCTCGCCAGTGTAGTTGTCTGTGATGACGCCGACCCTCTTGCAGCTACAACTGCAGTAAGTTGTCCGGGCACACCGGATGGAACGATTACCTTCAGTGGAAATGGAGGTTTAGACCCAACGGAGGCCTTTAACTTCACCGTTCGCAACGACGCTGGTGTAGCGGTATTTACCTGTAACGGTTGTACGGGGGACCAACTTGCGGACAACCTACTTGCCGGAGATTATAACGTTGAAGCCATTAACCTTTCGAATTCCTGTCCGCGTTCCGTATTTGTAACCGTTGACGATGCGCCAGCTCCGGATGCTATCCCCGACTTTGTGGAAACCTGCCCGCAGGGAGGGCCGATTCAATTGCTTGGCTCTACTACTTTCCCCGGAACAGTAATCACTTATGGCTGGACAGGCCCCGGTGGCTTCGTCTCCGGAATGCAAAATCCTTTTACCGATGATCCTGCGATCGAGGGTACTTACTCTCTCACCGTAACGGTTGATGGTTGTGCTGGGCCACCTGTTGACGTAACGGTTGAATATGTTGATTTTGACCCAACGCTGGCTGTTGATAACGACAATGTTTGTTTTGGTGATGACGTAGTTTTCACGGTAACCGATGGTGGCGTATCTTTCGAATGGTTCGATCCCGCTGGCACCTTACTGCCAGAAACCGGTCCGGTACTTACTTATACTGCCGATGCCGAAGGCCTGGTGACCATAACCGTAATTACTACCGACGTAAACAGCTGCCCGGTTACCCTAACGCAGGACATCTTCATTTCAGATGAGATCTTGATTGATGTTCAGGCTGATCCCGGCTTCGTGACCTGTCAGTCTCCGGATGGTATCGATCCGGACATTACCTTCTTTGCCGTTCTCACCAACGGTAATGCCTTCCCTCCGGGGTGGACTTTTGATTGGGACAACGGCGCTGGCGCCGGCCCTTCTTACTCTATTTCAGGCACGGCTCCCGGAGACTACACAGTTGAACTTACCGTAACGAATCCTGAAGGGTGTAGCCAAGTGCTTACACCTGTAGATTACTCTATTTTTGAGCTGCCAGTTGTAAGCGTAACGCCTTTAGAGCCGGTTATTTGTAGTGATGGAAGCGTCGTCCTTACCCCAACGGTTGTTGGAGGTGAGCCAGGCTATGATTTTGAGTGGTTTGTCAATGGTTTATCGGTAAGTACTGATCCAACACTGACGGTGGATATTAATAACCCTGCTACCGATTTCTACGTTCAAGTGACGGACAACTTTGGCTGTGTTAATATTTCCGCTCCGGGCTTTGTTGAAATCTTACCCACCTTGCCTCCAGTGGTTTTTGCCGATTGTAGCTTCCCCAATATCAATGAAATGTTCTTCGATTGGAACGATGTTGGCCAGCAGTTCTTCAATGTAGTCGTTACAATCAATGGCGTTGACCAACCATTACAGGAACTCTTTGATTCTGAGCTGCTTGTTACCGGGGTACCCCCGGGAACCCCAGTAACGGTAAGCGTAATACCTATCGCTAACTTTGGCACAACTGAATGTCCTGGAACTGAAAGTACCATTGATTGTACAAACCAAACATGCCCCGATCTGACTCCAACCATAACGACGCCTGCAGGCTCTTTCTGCTCTGATGGTACAGCTGCTGTTGTTGATTTAATGGCTACGGTAGCTGGTGCCGGAACGCTTACCTGGTCTGGCCCTGGCGTTACCGGAAGTCAGTTTGATCCCGCCGCCGCCGGAGTCGGTATGCACACGATCAGGCTGGTATACGCCGAAGGAACTTGTTCCGATGAGGCTACCGTAATGCTAACGGTTGTTGCTCCACCATCTTCGGATTTCACGATTACTCCCGATACAATTTGTGTCGGCGGGATGGCTACCATGACCTATGATGGCGACGCAACCGGGCTTACTTTCGCCTGGGACTTTGGCGCTGGTGCAACTCCAGCAACTGCAACTGGAGCTGGACCTCACCAGGTAACCTTTGCCAATGTAGGTACCCAATCAGTTTCCCTCGTAGCTTCTAACCCTCAGTGTACCGGCCCCACAGTAACCGAAGAACTGGAAGTAGTTGACCTGCCAGCTGATCCCGTAGTAACTTGTGAAAACGTAAACTTTGATCAGGTTGGCTTTAGTTGGAGCCATCCTAATACAAACGATTTTGATGTAACAATTGTCAGTGTACCCGCTGGAGCTACGGTTAATGAGGTAGGTAACACCATGCTCGTAACCGGACTGGCCGAGGGAGCATCCGTGACCATTAGTGTAACCGCTCTCAATACGGGACCTTGTGGCGACTCTCAACCCGTAGAACAAACCTGTACTACCCGGAATTGCCCCCCTGCTATCGTAAACATTATTCCTGTAGGTCCATTCTGTGAAGGAGAAGATACGGACGTACAGCTTGTAGCAACCGCGATGGGAGCCCCCGGTGGTGACTTTTTCTGGGAGCAGGAAAACGGCTCTACTTCTTCAATATTCAATCCATCTACCGTCGCGGCCGGAACCTATTCCGTGATTGCTATCTACTCAATTATGGATTGTACTTTCCGTGATACATTTGATATCGTGATTAACGCTCGTCCGTCTTCAAACTTTGATTTGCCCGACGGGCCGATCTGTGTCGGTACAGAAGTTCTGGGCGCGGTCGCAGGTGGAGAGCAAGTCGGTTTCACGTACGATTTCTCTTCGCCGCAAGCTACCGTCACTCCCGGACCTGATGCTGCCTCGCGCAACTTCAGCTGGTCTACCCCCGGGCGTAAATTCGTTTCCCTGACGGTTACTTCAGCGGATAACTGTGTAGGCGAGACCTTTACTGACAGCATCGATGTTGTGGGGCCTTTACTTGCCCCGGTCATCACCTGCGATACGGTAACTATGGAGTCGGTCACCTTTACCTGGCCCGCACAAGCCGAAGCGGACAGCTTTGGTGTTTCCGTAAACAACGGCCCCGTCTTCTTTCAGGATACCAATACCTTGTTCGTTGGTGGCCTTACCGTAGATCAAGTTGTAAATATTTCCGTTGAAGCCTTTGGAGGAGCTCCGTGTCCTAACCCGGCAGCCGGAACGGGGTCGTGTACTTCCGTTGCCTGTCCTCAACTTTTTGTTGCTTTACCACCGGATACTCTTTTCTGTATCGGTGATGCTCCTTTACAATACCCGCTTACCACTACGGTAATGGGCGATAACGGTGGTGGAACCCTAACTTTCAGTGGAACTGGAGTTGTACAGGTTGGGACTGACTTTTTCTTCGACCTTGACGTAGCCGGAGTTGGGGAACACCTACTGACAGTAGAATTTGTAGAAGGGGATTGTATGAGCAGTCAGACCTTTACGTACATCGTAACGCAAATTCCACTGAGTGATTTTGAAATCAATGGCATTCAGAGTGCTGAGCTTAACAACGGGGTGCCCTCGATTGAGATATGCGCTGGAGAATTATTCACTATCGAGTATACTGGCGGATTAACTGCTGCTGATTCCGCTGTTTTCTGTTATTCTTATTTCCCAATTGAACCGATGCCCTTTGATACCCTTGGCTTTGAAACCTACCAGTGCCGGTATACGCAGCCAGGAAATTACCGCATTTGCTTGGAAGTGAAGTTGAACGGATGTACGGGGCCAAAAGGCTTCTTTGATATTATCTGCGTAGCCCCACCGGAGCCACCGGTGGTCAACTGTGTAGCTGCTGATCGTAATACTGTTATATTTAGCTGGTCGGCTGTACCGGATGCTGCTTTCTATACCGTATTTCTTGAAGACGGTACGGAGATAATGACTACAGACCTTGAATTTATTGCTACCGGTCTTCAGCCTGGAGAACCAGTGACCATTGAGGTGACTGCGGATGCGAACAACGGTTGCGGTGATAGTGGCTCCCTAGGTACGGTAAGTTGTAATGCAGCACCATGTGAGTTCCTTGAAGCAGACCTTTCCTCAATCCCAAGTGAGATTTGTATTCTGGACGGTACCGAATTTGTTAGCCTGACCGAAATAACCATTGATGGGGAAGACGGAGCAGGTGTTTATTCCTTCTCCGGTATGGGCGTTGTCCGAGATACTTTCTTTGCTGCTACCGTTCCG
The DNA here is from genome assembly GCA_964410795.1 of uncultured Lewinella sp. Lineage (GTDB taxonomy): Bacteria > Bacteroidota > Bacteroidia > Chitinophagales > Saprospiraceae > Neolewinella. The sequence goes on from CAYPIM010000017.1 coordinate 28,248, forward strand.
TTCGATGAAGCAGGAACGACTTACACAATAACGTTGAATTATGAAGAAGCCGGCCCTTGTCCTTTAGACACAACCTTTGACATTACAGTCTTCCGCCGACCTACTGCTTTCTTTATCGATCCTGGCATGCAATGCCTGGGAGATACTACTTTGATCCGTGTGGGCAGTACTAATTTTGTGTCTAGTAATGATGTGATGACCGACTTTGGTGACGGCGTAGTTGTCCCTGATGGCAACCCAAATGATACGGACTATCTGGTCGTATTCCCATCTGCTGGCACCCGGACGATCACCGCTTCGGTGATCAGTAATATCAGTGGCTGCCCATCGGAGCCAGCTATGCTTGACATTGAAGTAACGGAGCCATTACCTGCTCCGAACCTAATGTGTGGAGCCACCACACTTGAATCAATTGAAATTACCTGGGATGATATTCCAGGGGCAACCGGTTTCTCCGTCACCTCTAGTACAGGGGCTAGTGAGACATTGCCCGCTGGGACAACTTCTTATTTGTTGACGGGGCTGACTCCTTCTTTAGATGTAGACTTTACTGTTACGCCTCTTGGAGATGCACCATGTGGTGATGGCCCGGAACAAATGATCTCTTGCCAATCTATGGGCTGCCCCGGTGGAGTAGTTCAGGTAGACACTCCGGTGAGTAGCCAGTGCCTTGATGGTACCGAAATGCCCGTCTTATTGGAGGCCAGCCTTACTTCTGGTAACCCATTCAACGGACCGATCGTATGGGCCGGAACCGGAGTGGTAGATAACGGCGACGGAACTTTCAGCTTTGATCCAACCGGGCTTACTGCTGGAGATTACACTGCTACGGTTAACTACGATGGCCCTGCCAATTGCGATTCTGAGGCGAGTGTAGTACTCACGCTCTTTGATGTGCCAGTGGTTTCTTTCAATACAATGCCTACACAACTTTGCGAAGGGGAAGAGCTTAACCTCTTCTTTACCGGAACGGCTGAACCTGGGGATGAATTCGTATGGGACTTTGACGGTGCTGTGGTAAATGACCTTGGCTCGGAAAGCTATGTTTTGCGTTGGGATACGCCCGGAGACCGTACAGTTTCCCTTACAGTTAATGGCGACTGTAGCGCAACGGCGAACTTTGGTCTTACGATTATTCCAACCTTGCCAGCACCGGTTGTGTCTTGTGCACGTCAGGATCTCGACGGTGTACTCTTCACGTGGACGGCAGTTCCCGAAGCGACGGAAGGTTACCGCGTTAGCATTAACAACGGTCCTTTCGGAGCCGTGCAACTTGAAACAGAGCTTTTCGTTGGCGGTCTTGCCTTGGGGGAGAACGTAACCATCAATGTAATATCCGTACGAAGCGGAACTAACTGTGATGAGAGTGCGCCAAGTACTGCGGTGAGTTGTGCTGCGAGGGAATGTCCGCAGGTTACCCTTATGCCTTCCGCCCCACAATCATTTTTCTGCGATGAAGACACCGATGCAGTAGCCCTGAACGCAAACCTGAGCGGCGATGACGGCACGGGCGAGTTGATATGGTCCGGAGAAGGAGTAGTCAACAATAACGGTGTATTTACTTTTGACCCTGCTGTGGCAGGTGTTGGAAATCATACCCTAACCGTTACTTATACCCAGGAAACACTTTGTGTGTACTCGGAAACGATGATGATGATGGTGAATGCTTCTCCTTCAGTAGCCATTGTTCAGGAAACGAGCATTACCTGTGCCGGTACGGCCGTTTCTTTCAGCCTTCAGGGAACGCCTGATCCGGAAACAAGCTATGTCTTTGATTTTGGAGGAGCTGGAGTCACCGACTTAGGTAACCAGAATTACGAGGTTGTTTTTGCTGCCGCAGGAGAGTTTCAGATTACACTTGTTGCCGATCGGAATGGTTGTGTTAGCAATGCATCGACAACGCTGATGGTAGAGGCTGAAGTCTTCGCTGGCACCCCGGTTAGTGGGGTTTTGGAGGTTTGTGTAAGTGCCACTGATCCCATTGATTTGAGCAGCAGAATTACAAACGCAGCGCCGGGAGGAGTATGGTCTGCCGTTTCTGGTGGAGTTCCAAACGGAAGCTTGGACGCAGCAAGTGGCCTGCTAAACCCTGCCGGCCTTGGTGCTGGGAATTACACCTTTGCTTACACCGTTAATGGAGGTTCTTGCCCCGAAGATGAGGCCGAAGTGATGGTGAATTTGCTCGGCGCACCAATTGCTGATGCTGGCCCCGCGCAACTACTTACTTGTAATATGGGTATGGTTAGCCTTGATGGGTCCAACTCTGAATCGGGCGATGGTTACACTTACCTATGGACGAGCGATGATCCAAACGTAATTATAGCAGACGCGGACCAACAGATGATTGACGTTGGGCAGCCAGGGGTCTACCAGCTACGGGTAACCAATGCTATCGGCTGTTCTGCCGTAGCTGAAGTCACAGTTACTGCTGAAACTGAAGCCCCCGTAATGGAACTTGAAGTAAGTAACATCACTTGTTTCTCTTCGGACAACGGTGCGATAAGTGTGACGAACGTGAACGGCGGCCGACCGCCATACCGTTTCAGTATAAACGGAGAAGACCGCGGCCAATCTACGCTTTTCGCCAACCTGGAGCCAGGTTCTTACGATGTTCAGATAACGGACGCCAACGGCTGTTTCAGCAACGTTATCCTTGACCTTACTGAGCCGGATGAATTAAGGGTACGCCTGCAGTTCCCTGGAGATAGTACTACAACTACAGCTGGCACAGAAATATTTATTACGGCAACCGTTAACGGAGGTAACCCGCTTGACACCTTGCTCTGGCAACCCGATAGCATTACCACCGGTGATGTTGTGAACGGAATTCGCTTTACCGCGACGGAGACGCAAATGATTTCCGTAACTGTTGTAGACGAACTTGGCTGTACGGCCTCTGACCAAATGATGCTGCTTGTACGCCGGGATCGACCGGTCTACTTCCCGACAGCTTTCAGCCCGAACGGCGACAATATCAACGATATTTTCTTCATCGGTGGTGATCTCGATCAGATCGATTTCATCTCTGACTTCTTCATCTTCGATCGCTGGGGCGAAGCGGTTTACACCGGCTTGCAAAATCCCCTCGGCGACATGGGGATTAGTGGAGGTGGAACAGGCTTCCTGCCGAACGACCCTGCCTTCGGCTGGGACGGTATGCTGAACGGTAAGACAATGAACCCACAGGTATTGGTGTATACCGCAACCGTTCATTTTTCTGACGGAGAGGTGATCGTCTATAAGGGTGACTTTGTATTGATGCGCTAGGGGGAAGTTAAGCAGTCACATAGTCAGACAGTCAGATAGTTGGACCGCCGGTTTCCAGTTTGGGAAACCGGCGGTTTGATTTTTACCAGCGCCTTTACCCAACATTGCACCTGCGGCCGCGCCAACGAATAGCCTGCTTATAAGGATCCTTTTAGAAGAAGGTGACTACTTGACTATTTGACTAACTTCGCGCCAATGGATCTATCCATCATTATTGTGAACTACAACGTCCGCTACTTTTTGGAGCAGGCCTTGCTGAGTGTGCAACGGTCTATCGTTGGGCTGGATGCGGAAGTGTGGGTGGTGGATAATAATTCGGCCGATTCGTCTGTAGAAATGGTACGTGATCGTTTTCCTTGGGTCCGGGTAATTGCTAATCAGGACAACCCGGGTTTTAGTATTGCTAACAACCAGGCAATCAGGCAATCTTCGGGAAAATACGTACTACTGCTGAACCCGGATACTGTGGTGGAGGAGGAGACTTTTCGTCGTTGTTTTGACTTCATGGAATCTCATCCGGACGGCGGTGGGTTAGGGGTAAGGATGATTGACGGGCGCGGGCAGTTTTTGCCCGAAAGTAAGCGGGGCCTGCCAACGCCTTGGGTGGCCTTCACGAAGGCTTTTGGTTTGGCGCGATTGTTTCCAAAATCCCGCCGCTTTGGGCATTATCATCTTGGGTATTTACCTGAAAATGAGACGAATGAGGTGGAGATTCTAGCAGGTGCATTTATGTGGATGCGAAAGTCAGCGCTGGACGAAGTCGGGCTGCTGGACGAAGACTTTTTTATGTATGGTGAAGACATTGATTTGTCTTACCGTTTGCTGAAAGGGGGCTATAAGAATTACTACCTCCCAACTACTAACATCATTCATTATAAGGGCGAAAGCACAAAGCGAGGAAGCTTGAATTATGTGCGGGTGTTTTACCAGGCGATGATCATTTTTGCTCGTAAACACTTTGCGGGCGGGGGCGCAGGTGCAATGATTGGTTTGATGCGCCTGGGGATCTATCTGCGAGCAGTACTCACAGTGGTGGCCAACGTCTGGCGCGCCCTGAAGTTTCCGCTGTTGGACGGGGTGGGCATTTACCTTGGCTTACTGCTGCTAAAATCACTTTGGTCTGAATATCATTTTAACGACCCGGACTACTTCCCGGATCATATCAACTACCTCCACTTCCCGGCCTACACATTACTGTGGACGGGTAGCATCTTCCTTGGTGGTGGCTACGATAAGCCTAATAATTTCGGTCGATTGCTGAAGAGTCTCGGAGTAGGTACCCTCCTGTTGTTCGCTATTTATGGCCTTCTGCCGGAGCAACTGCGGCCAAGTCGGGCGTTGCTGCTGCTTGGGGCTGCCTGGGCGGCGGCCTGGACATTGCTGGTCCGGACAGGGGCTCATCTCCTTCGGTACGGTCATCTCCGAATTGCGGGCGAGACGGACCAACGTTTGCTCATAATTGGAAGTCAGGAAGAAACGGAACGTACCTTGAGCCTTCTTCAGCGCGCCGGTGTGCGGCGCAACTACCTGGGGCGTATCGCTCCGCCGGAAAACCCCGCTGTTAAAGCCGTTGAAAACGGCCACGTAGGCCGCGCAGATCAACTTCAGGCGCTGACTCAAATCTACCGCGCAGACGAGCTGATTTTTTGTTCCGCCGACCTCAGCATGGAGGCCATTCAACGCTGGATGAGCCAACTTGGTCCTGGGCTTGAATACCGGATCCTGCCGGAAGCCAGCAGTAGCATCATCGGTAGTCACCGTTCTGATCAGCGTGGCAACCTCTACACCATAGACGTGAACATGAGGATCGACGAAGCCAGCAACCGCCGCGCCAAGTGGTTGTTCGATAAGGGAATGGCTCTGCTGATGATTCTATTTTTACCCCTGGTCGTTTGGCTAGTGAAAAACAAAGCCGCTTTTGTTAGTGGCTGCTTCGCTGTGTTCTTTGGTGCAAAAAGCTGGGTCGGTTATGCTCTACCCGACTCCAAAATAGACACGCTGCCTAGGCTTAAGCCAGGGGTCTTGTCTCCCGCCTCCGGTTCCAATATTTTGGACCCTGTTACTTTGCATCAGGTTAATTTTCTCTATGCGCGCGATTATTCGGTTGGGGAGGATTTTCGGATTTTGGGTGGGGTGTTTTCGTTCGCGTAAAGTAGCAACCTATAGATGGTTGAAACAGAGAACGAAGTTGCTTAATTAGTTGTTTGTTTTAAGGCAATCTTCTTTAGCTGTACAAGTAAGGTGTTTTTACTGAGCAGGTGCTTTTTACTGACCACTTACATATATAAAGCAGCCGTTCCCTAACCATACGACAGTATTAACATGTTCTAAAGCAATTTTTGCTCACCTTAGACAGCTAAATAGTTAACCGATTCTTCTAAGATTTACACCAGTATAAAATTCCCAAGAACATGTCACGATTTATTCTAACATTGAGTTTCAGCTTATTCTGTCTCACGGTGTCCGCTCAGGGCAACTGCGTACGGGGAAATTGCTTTGACGGCAAAGGGAAAATGGTCTTTCCAGACGGCGCCAACTACGACGGTGATTTTCGGAAAGGGAAGTTCCAGGGAACCGGAATCATGAAGTATCCCGGCGGAGCGATGTACGTTGGGGGGTGGCATAAATCGGTGCAGGAAGGTCGAGGCCGCATGACGGAAGCGGATGGTACCAGTTACATCGGTGGGTTCCACAACGGTAAGCGGCACGGCAAAGGGGTAATTACCTTCGTGAACCGCAATCGGATGGAAGCCGAGTTTGTCTACGATCAAATAGAAGGGGAGGTGGCTTTCAATTTTGCTAACGGAGACTACTACGTTGGGGAAATGGCCGGGACGACCATTGAAGGGTACGGAACCATGGAATACGCCAGTGGTGATGTTTATATGGGCCAATGGAGGAATAACCAACGCCACGGAGACGGCAATATGGCCTTTGAAGACGGCACAAGATTAGAGGGGAAGTGGGACAGCAACAATTACCAGGCGGATTGGAGCAGGTTAGGCTACCAGGGCGATAGGGCTAGTGCTATAGATTGTAATGGGGGATGTCCTGGAGAAAACGGAAAATACCGCTATCCTAACGGAACGATTTTTTACGGCAAGGTGATCTCAGGTATGCCTTCAGGTTCGGGTACGGTGGCCTACAGTAACGGGAATACCTACCATGGCAACGTTAGCAACCACCAGGCCGAAGGCCTGGGCATTATGTACTACGCTGACGGTGAAATGCACGGAGGAATTTGGCGAAATGGAACGCTCTACCGCAAAATCTTTACCGCAATGGGCCGCCCTGCTCAAAATATTGAGCCAGACTTCGATCCGGAGGTGAAGATCTGGGCTGTAGTAGTGGGCGCTGCGCGCTACACGCATATGCGTACCCTGCTGTATACCGATGATGATGCTTACCAGCTGGCTGGGTTTTTGCGTAGTATTGAAGGGGGCGCACTACCTGACGAGCAAGTGAAGGTTCTTATTGACGAAAATGCTACGCATCGCAAAATTATTATGGCCATGCGTGAAGTATATCAGCGCGCGGACGAGAACGATGTGATTCTTTTCTACTTCAGTGGCCATGGGCTGGAAGGATCCTTCCTTCCGGTGGACTATGATGGCTTTACTAATAAGCTGGAGCACTATCAGCTGAAAGATGCTCTGCTGGCGAGCCGGGCTCGCCACAAGCTTGTCATTGCAGATGCTTGCCATAGTGGAAGTCTTGCTGGCCGAGACGGTACGTCCCAAAACGCCAAAGGTGGCGGAGGCGGTACGGATGCTACGTTGAATGCTTATTACTCTGCCTTAAACAATGCTCAAGCTTCTACGGCGCTTTTGCTTTCCAGTAAAGGCAAGGAAATTAGCCTGGAGGACGGCGGGCTTCGGAGTGGAATCTTCAGTCACTTCCTTATTAGAGGCATGAAGGGAGAGGCAGACTCGAATGGAGATAAGCTCGTTTCTATTCAGGAATTATTCTCGTTTGTGCACCGGGAGGTGCGCCAGTATACTGGCAATATCCAAACACCTACGCTGACGGGGACATATGATGAGCTGATGCCAGTCTCTGTTATTCGAGGACGCCGATAGAATGGAAATTTGTCATTTCTTCGCATGTTGATGGTCGCCGCGCTTGGGGGGAAGCAGTCTTTTTCATTGCGCTACTCCACTAAGTAGTACTCTACCACCCGAGGAGAAAACCGCAACCCACGAACGACTTCAGGTTTTCGCTTCACCGTTATGGGGACCTTATTCCCACTGGCGCCTGCGGTAAGTCCGGTAAGGTCCGCCACAAGATTGAAATCTTCTGGGCGAATACTACCATAGCTGCTCTGGGGGATGCTGATCAAGAGGTCCACAGTTTTAGGGGAGTATTCATAACGAGTACCGGGAAGCCCATTTTCCAGACTTACAGAAACGTTTAACTTCTGTTGGATGAAAGCTTCTACCTGAAGGGTGTAATTGACTTCAGTACGGGATAGCGTAATGCCTTCCGGAGGCGCTTTTAGCTTGATCACTAGTGGCTCCGTTTTGTTCAGGCCGCTTAGTGCTAAGGCTTCGGTTGGCCAGTTGTCTATTTCTTCGAGGGCATCGGTAGCGCCGCTGACGGTAATGCTGTCTGGTCGGATTTCGGGAGGGCCAATGGCCATATGGCCTTCATCGAAACCTGCTTTAACTTTACTTACAATGGGGACCCGTTTACCTTCTTTAGGTGTCGTAAGAATGGGGACGGACTCGAAGCCTGGGAGGGAGATGGTTACTTCGTTGCTGGAAAGTTCGCGACTAAGTTTCCGTTCCAATGCGGTTCCGGTTAGTCTTGTGTTTTCTTTGTTCTGGACATCTACTTCTAACTTTAATTCTTCCCTGCGCAAAGATTCCCAGAGCAGGTTCCAACCGCTACCGGATATGGTGGCATCCAATAATTCGGGCATCCGGCCAACGACAACGCGCTCGGGATCTACCAGGTAACTGACGGGGACCTGGCGGTTGATGGTGTAATCGCGCGACAAGTTTGAGATTAGCCAGAAGGCGAAAGCTGCGCCGAGACAAATAGCAAAGACCTTACGGTCGGTCTCGGCCATTTCTTGGAAAGGGTTTTTACTTAACAGTGTCCGGAGGGTAGATCGCATCGGTTAGTTCCTTGGAAATGGCGTTTTTAGTGCACCTAATGTAGGTCTTATTTCCGACGTTTAAGGTGACGATGGTGTCTTCGATCTTATCGATGCGACCAAGGATTCCGCTGGCGGTTACGACCTCTTTGCCTTTTTGCAAGCTTTCAAGGAAGTTTTTCTGTTCTTTGGCTTTGCGCCGCTGAGGAATGACCATGAAGATCACGATAACACCAAGCATTAGGGCCATTGGTACGAGGCCGCCGAGGGGGCTACCAGAAGCTTGCAGGAAAATTGAAGTCATATTGGTTATTCATTGATTACGTTGCCATCCACATAGATGGTGGTGGTGGCGGGGTAAGTATTGGCGATGATGGTGACGGGCTTGCGCTGCCGTCCATATTTATTTTTTGTGTCAAAAGCAACACTGATTACGCCAGAGTCTCCGGGAGCAACGGGCGCTTCTGGATAACTTGGCACGGTACATCCGCAAGTAGACCGGGCTTTGGTGATAAGCAAGGGTACTGAGCCAGTATTGGTGAAAGGAAATTCGTGCTTCACGACCGAGCCTGCTTCTACTTCTCCAAATTCAAAAACGACGTCTTCGAAGGCCAAACGAGCTGTTTTGCTCGTATCTACCTCCTGAGTATCTACGTCTACGGGGTTACGGATCATGGAGGCTACCGGTCCTAGGTCTGATTCACCGATATTGGTTTCAGGCGCGGACGCAGGTGCAGTGTCACAACCAAGGAGCAGGGTGAGGACGAAGCTAGGTATAAGGCGCAGGGCGGGGTGGAGCTGCATTAATGGGGCTTATTTTGAACCAGCGGCAAAGGTAGTAAATGGTGGGCGGTTAGTACCTTGCGCAAATTATATCTCTGAGCGTTCGTAACTATTTAGTATAAGTTAAAAAACAGACACTCGGAGGTTCCGACTAGGTCAGGAAGACTCCGAGGTCCTTCGTTTTAGGCTTGACTGAGGACCTCGGAGTGTTACAACCATTAGAATTGCGGAGCAATTTATGCGGTTGTATCCGCTGATTCTCCGTCTCTTGGGCCACCTGAATAGTTGCAATCACGGTTCATTTTTTCCTCATCCCTTAAAAACAAAAGCCGCCAAAAAATATGAAAACAATCTACCTGTCTGGATTCATGGGTTCGGGAAAATCCCACACGGGGAAGAGGTTGGCGGAAGCCCTTGGCTTACCTTTTTTTGACCTCGACGAGGCCATCGAAAAGAGTGCGGCTAAAACAATCAATGAGATCTTTGCAGAAGATGGAGAGGTTGCCTTTCGCAAGCTGGAGACTGCAGCTCTCCGCCAAACCGCTGATTTGCCACGAGCTGTGGTCTCTACCGGAGGTGGAGCTCCATGTTTCAACGGTAATATGAACTGGATGAACGAACAGGGAGTTACTGTTTTTCTTGACCCCCCGATCGGTGTTTTACTTCAGCGATTAGCATCCGGACGGGATCACCGTCCACTGCTCCAATCTGCTAAAGAACTTGAGCTTTTTGTTTCCAGCAAATTAGCTTCCCGAAGGGCTGACTACGAAAAAGCTCAAATCCAACTTGTGTTTGCGGACCCGAAGGCGGAAGTTGAGCGGATTTTAGCCAAATTGCTTGGGTGAGTACGTTTAAACTTTCATTGCACCTGCGGCCGCGCCCTAATATTTCAACTGACAGGTAACTTTGTCAGTCGGAGAACGTTAAATACCCGTCTTACTACTCAAAAAAACAAATGAAACAATTATTCCTTTTAGCTTTTTGCCTTCTGCTGGTTTTGCCGACTACTGCTCAGAAAACCAGCGAGACAGGCATGTATATGGTGTCCTTCAAAGATAAGAAAGGCACAAAATTTGAAATCGAAAGACCTGATGAATTTCTAAGCGAGCGTGCCCTCTTACGCCGGGCAGCTCATGGAGCTGAGGTCTCAGAAACCGATTTGCCGTTGAGCCAAAAGTACCTTGATAAGGTGCTGGAGACTGGCGCAACACTTTGGTTAAAGAGTAAGTGGATGAACGGTGTAGTGGTTGCTGCTGCCGGGCCTCAGGTAAAAGAGCTGCGCAAGCTTAAGTGCGTTGTGGATGTAGAACTCGTGGCGCCAGTTCAGTACGAGCGTGCTACTCCATTACCAGTAGTACCTAACCTGGACCGGCCTGAACCAAGGGCTGATGCTGTCCCTACAGATGCCCGGTTTTACGGCTATGGCTGGGCGAACCTGAAGGGCATGAAGGGAGACAGCTTGCATGCCTGGGGATTTCGAGGCAAAGGTGTACTCGTTGGCGTATTTGACGGAGGCTTCCCTAGTGTCAACTATAAAGACTTTCTTGGCTACAACGAAGAGGCTGAAATACCGGCCAACTACGACGTTGTGGAGCAAGATGAAACGGCGTTGGACGGCTCGTCTCATGGTTCGACGGTCCTAAGTACTATGGCGGCAAATCATCCATTCTTCTTCATCGGCACTGCGCCGGAAGCAAAATATGTACTCTTTAAGACGGAGAACGGAAAAGGAGAGCACCGACTGGAAGAAATCAACTACGTTGTCGCCCTGGAACTAGCGGATAGCATTGGAGTAGACATAGTTAACAGCTCATTGGGGTATACTACCTTTAGTTCTAAGTCCATGGACTATAAATACAAGGACCTTGATGGAAAGACGAGCCCTGCCAGCCGGGGGATTACTACCGCTTTTAAGCGAGGCATGATCATTGTTACGAGCGCTGGGAATTCTGGTGCTGACCCTTGGAAATACGTTGGGACTCCAGCTGATAGCCCGGAAGCGTTTTCCATCGGAGCGCTTAATAAAGACGGTAGCCGTGCTTATTTCAGTAGTTACGGGCCAACCTCTGACGGACGAACAAAGCCTGACGTTAGTGCCCTTGGTGTTGATGTTGCTGCCATAACGGCTAATGGCCGAGGACTTACTTCCGCCAACGGCACAAGCCTGGCTTCGCCGCTGGTGGCAGGCTTAATGGCCTGCCTGCGGCAGGCGGTGCCAGATGCTACCAATCAGGAACTGCTTGACGCCGTGCGAGCTACTGCTAGTCAGGCTGATTCGCCCGATAATGAACGAGGGTATGGCCAGCCTAACTTTGCGGCGGCTTACCGGATGTTGGTTGGGAAGCGGCCTTAGCAGTGGGCGGATTTTTATATAAACATGTTTATATGTGAATCGTGTTTCAACACCCATTGCGTATAAACATGTTTATATGCAATGGGTGTTGAAACATCAAAACCGTACAAGCATATTTACACACCCCCAAACCACCACGTATAAAAACCCTCATACATTGCTCACGCACCAATAACAACAAAACTGAAAACCTTAATCGTACTTGGCGGCCCTACCGCATCCGGGAAAACTTCGCTGGCCATCGAATTGGCCCGGTATTTTGGTGCTGAAATAATCAGTGGAGACAGCCGACAGTTTTACCAGGAGATGGAGGTCGGCAACGCACGACCAACACCGACGGAATTGGCAGCAGCAAAGCATCACTTTGTAGCCGATCGTAGCATCCACAACCCACTCACGGCTGGAGGATTTGAACGGGAGGGATTGATTTGCCTTAAGTCTATCTTTGAAGCTAATGATTATGCCGTTTTAACTGGAGGAAGCGGGCTCTACCTACGTGCCCTTTGTGAAGGGCTTGACAAGTTTCCTGAAGTGACGGATGCGGCGCGTACGCAGGTGCATGAATTGTTGAAAGTGCAAGGCCTCTCCGGCCTTCAGCTTGAACTGAAAAGATTGGACCCTGATTACTTCGCTGTAGTAGACCGTCAAAATCCCCGCCGCCTGGAACGTGCCCTTCAGGTTTGTTACTCTTCCGGTCAAGCTTACTCCTCCTTTCTTGGTAAACGCGAAAAGCGCGACTTTAAATGCATCTACCTGCGGACACATCCCGACCGTCCGTTGCTCTATGACCGCATTAACGGTAGGGTAGAGCTGATGCTTAAAGCAGGCCTTGAAGCCGAAGCCAAGGCGCTCTTTCCGTACCGCAACTTACCCGTCTTGCAAACCGTTGGCTACCAGGAATGGTGGCCCTTTTTCGAGGGTGAGTATTCCCGCGAACGAGCAATTGAACTGGTGAAACAAAACAGCCGACGGTACGCTAAACGACAGGTAACTTGGTTTGGCCGGGGTGGAGTATACCAGATTGTTGATGGCGCCGAAGCGGCGGTGACAGCTGTTTTAAGTGCGGTAAACACAAAATAAGACGGTTAGAGATCGGGGCTTATTTATTCCTTGTTCCTTTATGGCGTTATAGTGACCTCGACCTTAGGGTGTTTCGTTTTATGATAATAGCACAGCACAATTTTTGACCTTGCGTCCAGCTATGATTTGCTCCCCTCTCCTCTGGACCTCGCAGGGAGCGCGAAGTAGGTCCTGTAGAAGCCACGCAGCGAAAGGGGCTGGGGGGTGAGGTTACGAGCGGAGCGAGCAAAGCCGTTCGGAAATCGTTGCGGAAATACCCCATCAAACGGAACACCCTATTTCTAAACCCGACAGGGGAACTTTTCCGCGACGCAAATAAAATGTTTGCTGATGGGTTTAATGATCTTTACGCCTGATGCTGATGAAATGGACACTCCATTTTATCGGTGAAAAAGAATTCGACTGGCGAGTTCGGAATAGAACCACCATTTTTACACCTTCATTTAAGCTGCCATGCGCCAATTCGCAATCTCAGACATCCACGGACATAACAGAACCTTCCGGGCATTACTGAAGAGACTTGACTTCACTGTCCATGATGAGCTATTCCTTCTTGGAGATTTCATCGACCGGGGGCCTGACAGTAAAGGCGTGATCGACCACGTTGAAAACCTGAAAGCAACCGGACATCAAATTCATTGCCTGCGCGGAAACCATGAGCAAATGGCCATAGATGCAGAATATGGCAACGATACCTGGCGGGCGTGGTTGAAATATGGTGGCCGCGAAACCTGCGCCAGTTTTGGCACTTATGGCGAATGGTTCGTCCCTGAAACTTACCAACATTGGATGGAAGACTTACCCCTTTACCTCACTACTCCGGGCTACATCTTCGTCCACGCTGGAATTGATACTCGAAAAGAAGATCCGATGACCGATCGAGAAGGTATGCTCTGGTCACGATACTGGTATGGATCAATTAATAAGGAGTGGCTCGACGGGAGAATAATTATACACGGGCACACGCCGGTCTCCAGAACCGAAATTGAAATGAGTATTACTGCACTTGATCAACTCCCAGTCATTAACATTGACAACGGTTGCTTCGCACCAGCCTCCCAAGGAATGCACAACCTATGTGCCTTAGAGCTTGGAACTCATAAACTGACTTTTGAAGAAAACGTTGGATGATAAATAGACCTAGCTAGACTTTAAGAAAGAGGTCAATCACGCTTCAGTCGCTCAATCCCCGTTTACCGCAACTAGTCCATCAATACAAGTGTTATCTTTGCGGTTTCATTGTAAATGCTTGGTTGTCGTTTACTACAAGACTACAAGACTACAAATTTAGGCCAGGCCCTTGAACCTGTGCGTAAAATATTGAATATGAGTAAGCACGGACGTGTACTCGTCGCCATGAGCGGCGGCATCGATTCTACCGTTACGGCCATGATCCTGCACGAGCAGGGCTACGAAGTCGTCGGTATCACCATGAAGACTTGGGATTACGCCAACAGCGGTGGCTCCAAAAAGGAGACTGGTTGTTGCAGCCTTGATTCCATCAACGATGCCCGAAAGGTGGCCGTAGATATGGGGTTTCCTCACTTCATTATTGATATTCGAGATGAATTTGGCGACCACGTCATCGATAACTTTGTTGATGAATACATGGCGGGTAGAACACCCAACCCCTGTGTACTTTGTAATACCCACATCAAGTGGTCGGCACTCCTGAAGCGGGCGGACGCCATGGACTGTGAATTCATCGCTACGGGACACTACGCTCAGCTTAACCAAACCGATGCTGGCCGTTGGCATGTACGCAAGTCGGCTGATTCTCATAAGGATCAGAGCTATGTTCTTTGGGGACTAAGCCAGGAGTGTATGGCCCGCAGCCGGTTTCCTTTGGGGCATATGACCAAGCCTGAAGTGCGCCAACTTGCCTATGATTGGGGCCACGAGGAATTGAGCAAAAAGGCTGAGTCCTTTGAGATTTGCTTCGTCCCTGATAATGACTATCGGGGCTTTCTAAAGCGCCGTTTGCCAGAGTTGGAAGCGAAGGTGGCAGGGGGAGACTTCGTCTCCGTTGACGGGAAGAAACTAGGCAAGCACGCAGGCTATCCATTCTACACCATTGGTCAACGTAAGGGGCTTGGCATTGCCTTCGGTGAGCCGATGTACGTAACGAAGATCGATGCGGCCACCAACCAGGTTACCCTCGGCCGAGTGGATGACCTCATTCGCAATGGTATGATGATCGGCGGAGCTACCTTACAGAAGTACGACAAACTACCCGATACAGGAATGGAGTTACTCACCAAGGTGCGCTACAAGGACAGAGGAACAATGAGTCTCGTTGAGCAAATCGGGGATACTGCCGACCGTTTTGCGGTGGATTTCTACGCCGACGTCCGGGGCGTTGCCCCGGGGCAGAGCGCGGTCTTCTACGAAGGCGATGATGTTGTAGGTGGCGGGCTTATTCACGCTTCGCGATAAAAGGCTTAGTGGTTAGCAATTAGCGATTAGTTGTCAGGCCTTAAATTTGGTTACTACAGAAACACTAATTTTTTCCAGACTCCAGACTATGCCATTTGATCAACTTCTCGCTGCTCGCATCTCTAATCTCCTGACGATAAAGGCACCGCATTTCACTGAGAAGTCGATGATGGGCGGGCGTTTATTCCAGGTGGATGATAAGATGCTTTGCGGTGTCCACATTGATAAGAAATTTGGTGATAGCCTGTTGATGGCCCGGATTGGGGAGGAAGCTTATACCAATGAAATTGAGAAGGAGGAATGCTTGCCTATGGATTTTACCGGAAGGCCAATGCGTGGTTACATTTTCGTTACACCCGATGGTTTTGCTGACGACGACGCCCTTGGGTACTGGTTAGACCTTTGCCTTGCGTTCAATCCGGAGGCGAAGGCCAGTAAGAAACGGAAGAAGAAATAACGTAGTTGGGTAGTGTGCCGAAGAGGTACTGAAAGGCTTCCAGTTGACTTACTCTCCACCTCTTATTGTAATTTCCTTGGCTTTCGGGAGGCGCGCGGGGCTTCATCTAGTAATTTGCGTATCACCAGTGCCCTTTCTACAGCGCCATCATGGTCTCCATGAATACAGATCGTCTTTACTTCAAGCGGGTAGGCCTTGCCGTCAGTTGCAACGACCTGGCCCTTCAACAGATTTTGCACCTGCGTACGCGCCGCTTCATTATCTTCCAGAACTGCATTTTTTTGGTGGCGAGAACGCAGGTGCAAAGAAGGTTCATAGGCACGGTCTGCAAAGCCCTCGGCCCAAAACTCAAGGCCTTCCTCTTCGGCAAACTCTCGGAGGTAACCCGTCGGCGGACCATAGATGATGGGGACGTCAAGCGTAGCAGCTACGATTGCCACTGATTGAGCCGTTGCCGGATTTTCGTTGGCGTAATGGTAGAGTGCACCGTGAGGTTTGAGATGGTGAAGTGTTTCACCAAGGCTTTCTACCATCCCCTTGAGGGCACTCACCTGATACAGCATCTGGGCGTACAGCACTTCGTCTTCCACTTCTAACCGCTTCCGACCAAAATTCTCCCGGTCCGCAAACGATGGGTGGGCACCGATGGCTACGCCGTGCTCCTGCGCCAGTTCGATGGTTTTGAGCAGGGTGTAAGCATCGCCTCCGTGAAAGCCACAAGCGATGTTGCAGCTGTCTAGTAACGGCATCAACTCCCGGTCGTTTCCAATGGATTTATTGTACCAGCTTTCGCCTAGGTCAGCGTTGAGGTTCATGGGGTTAGATTTATGGATGTGATAGCCGTTAGATTCGCTACGTGGCTTCTTTGAGGTGATAGGCTGCCGCTGTTACCGCTTACAGAGCTGCGCTTGTTCGCCTTGAGTGAGCAAGCGTAGCGCGGCGAACGGTGCTTGCGGTAGCCTATCAATCTACCTACTATCATATCTATCAATCTATAGCTTCAGCTATTCAAAAAGCCCGTGCAATTTAGCTTGCACTTTCTCCACCACCATTCCGAGGTCTTCGGGTTTGTTGGCAAAATCTAGATTATCAACGTCGATAATCAGGATGTTCCCAGTATCGTAGGTGCTGATCCAGTCTTCGTAGCGGTTATTGAGCTGCTTAAGGTAATCCAGGCTCATACTCCCCTCGTAGTCTCTACCTCGGTTCTCTATGTGGGCCACCAGGGTGCCAATGCCCGCACGGAGGTAGATGAGTAGATCCGGCGGGCTGATGCGCTTTGTCATTTTTTCAAAGAGCTGGGTGTAATTATTGAAGTCACGCTCCGTCATCAGGCCCATTCCGTGAAGGTTAGGAGCGAAGATGTAGGCATCTTCGTAGATCGTACGGTCCTGGATTACGGTCCGGTCACCTTCCTGAATGCCAAGGATTTGACCATAACGATTGTGCAGGAAATAGACCTGGAGGTTAAAGCTCCAGCGCTTCATATCGTCGTAGAAATCAGATAGATAAGGGTTGTCGTCGGCACTCTCGTAGTGGACGTCCCAACCAAAATGCTGGCCGAGTTTGCTGCAGAGCGTGGTTTTTCCGGCGCCGATGTTTCCGGCGATTGCTACGTGCTTGATCTGTTTTGACATGGAAGGGATGTGATTCCGGGTGGGTTGTGTTGAAGTTGGCCAAAGGTAATAAAAGCGAGGGGATGTTTTTGGAGGCTGGCCCGTTACGGTTCACTCAGTTGTTTAAGCGGGGCGTGGAGCGAGGGCGTGGGCGGTAGTGAGGAGGGAGTATATTTGTGAAAAATCCTTTCTCCATGAAACGAAGCTGTATTGTTTTTAACAGTTTTTTCCTGGTTGTGCTGCTTACCTGCCTTTTCTCCTGTAAAAGCGAGACCCTGGTTGAAACTATATTGGAATATCAGGCCGGTACAGATGTTTCAGCTCCGAGTAAAGACCTGGTCGTCCAGCAACTTAAATCGCGCTTCAGCGACGGAACGTATGGGGAGGTAATAATTGAAGCCGTTCCACAAGGCGTTCGGGTCGTGACGGCCTTGGAAGATACAAGTCTGCAGTCTTTGAGAGATCTGGACGTCTACTTCGGCTCACTTGAGGTGGGCCTGTACGACGCGGCTAATTTGTCAGACCCGGAGATTGAATCATGGCTCGGCCAAGTTGAACTTCCCGAAGGCATTTACCAGGATATTCAACGAAGCTTGGGACTAAACCAAAATATCTTGCTCCAGGCACAAGAAGGGACAGATTTCGATAAACTCCTGAACTCCCTAAAAGCAACGATCCCACAAGAGAAAGACTACATCATGTTCTGGTCTTTGCCAGGTAAACTTTATGGCTACGATGGCCCCAACGGGCGCAGCCTGCACCTTTATCGGGACACGAAGAGCACCGGCGGCCCCAGATTGGATAATGCCAGTATAAAATCAGCTAAGACTGTTGAGACGGAATACGGAATTGATGCCATTGAAGCAGAGTTTACAGCGAAGGGAACCATTGAGTTTGAACGTATGACAACAGAGGCCTTTAATGACAATCAGCGTTCGATTGGTATAGTTGTCGGAGAGGAAGTATGGAGTAATCCGAGCGTTCAGACTCCAATACCCGGAGGTGTCGTCTGGATATCTGGCGATGGAATAGAAGACAGTGCGCTTGGGGTGGTCTCCCGCCAACTAGCATGGGAGCCCCTTGCTGCGGAACTTAGGGTCCGAACAAGACGGGTACTACCCAAAGAATAAGTTGGAGGGAATTCGATCAATTTGGCCAACAATGTAAACGACTCAAATGTATTCCTCTACAAGCAGGAGAAATGGACGTGTGAGCCACTGAAGACTTATTCTCCAGTTCCTTTTTCTCTAGTTCTCTAACTTCTAACCTTTCCCCATGGCCTCCGCCCTCAAAAACCTAAGTACTTACGACGACACTAACATCCCCGATGCAGCTGAATTAAATTTTGGTGTTGTTGTTGCTGACTGGAACCGCGACATCACCCATGCGCTATATGAAGCCTGTATGGAGACGCTGCAAAAGCATGGCGCCAAGGAAGAGAACCTGTACGTTGCCCAAGTTCCTGGGGCCTTCGAGCTTCCCGCCGGTGCGCGCATCCTTGCAGGCCGCGAAAAACTTGATGCGGTTATTTGCCTTGGTTGCGTCATAAAAGGTGAAACTCAGCACGATGAATACATCAATAACGCCGTCGCTACCGGACTTATGAACCTGAGTATTTCCACAGGTAGGCCTTTCATCTTTGGTGTTCTTACTCCAAATACCCACGAGCAGGCCTTAGACCGTGCCGGTGGAAAGCATGGGAACAAAGGCGTGGAGGCTGCCGTTACAGCGCTCAGGATGGCCGCACTCCGCAAAGAAAAACCGGAAGGAAAGAAGACCATCGGATTTGGTAACTAGTCGCAAAGAGTAAGGCTCATTGCAAAATAAATCACTTCTCCAGAATGGACCGTGACGATAGAATTCCGACTGAAGTTTCAGATGTGTTTTGGGTGCTGGCTTTCAATGAAAAGGCTAACTATCATGTAAAACGAGGGAACAGTGGGAAATGGTTGATTTTTGAACATGTAAGTGAGATTGATGCGATGTGGATTAAGGTTCGGGAAGCAACCCGGTTAGGTAAGCTAGGAGGCAGCTCAAAAACTTCTACAATTAAGCCCAACCCAAATGCATCCGATCTGAACTATAAAGTTATCTGTGTTTATACCTCGGATTTTGATGACAAAGCTGATTTAAAAAGGATAGAAGAAAACATCAGAAGCCTAGGAATAGAAAATAAACTCATTTATAAGCTAGATAAAGATGCTGGCCGCTATCAAAACCAAGGACACAAAAACTTAAGTCAGGCGATTTCGTACTGCGAAAACTATTTTGTGGTTCAAAAATGGCTGCAAGCTCATGAAGTTGGAAAATATATTGTTTTGCGCGGCCTGAACCGGGCGGGTAAAAAGCGGTACCGTTTCCGAAGAGTAGACCTGAGCCCGCAAGAATTTGAACGCAGAAAGTATAGATTTAGAAAGCTTGGCTTTCATATAGAAATGCATAGTGAAATCCTTGGTGAAGAGTTTTATTTCACGGAATAATTATAACCTTAAAAAAGCACGTAATCGTCATTAACCTCATCAAATCGAGGCTCAAAGCCTTTAAATTCGCCTGGGCCGGTCTGTTAGACCTTCTTTTCCACCAGGAACCCGTGCTCGTACACCTATGTGCCATCGTAGTTGCCCTGGGCACGGCTTGGTTCCTGGATTTTCCGGCCTGGAAGTGGGCGGCCATTGTTGGCTGCATCGGTTTTACGTTGACCACCGAAGCGCTTAATACGGCAATAGAATACGTCGTCGATCTTGTTTCCCCGGAACATCATGTACTTGCCGGGAAGGCCAAAGATATTGCCGCTGCGGGAGTTATGATTTCGGCCTTAACGGCTGTGATCGTTTTTGGGATTCTTATTTACGATGAAATCGGATGAATTGAACGCGCACCCTGATTATTAGAAGGGTTTAAGGACGAGGTGCAATTGCCGAACACCTAGCCTGATTCAGCGTGTTTCAGACAAAAAACGGCACCGGAAAGTCCGATGCCGCTTTATTGTTGCTTCCAAAGGAAGAGGTTTGAAACCCTTCGATGAATTTTGTTAAGCCTACTACTGGAAGACCAAGTAGTATCCAAGGGAACTTGTGTAACCTCCGCATTTGTCGCTGTACTTGGTTAGGATGTTCAGGGACTGATTTACGTAAGCCTGCAAGTTCGCTTTAATGTTTTGCGCCGCTAGTTTATTGACCACACCACTGCAGTTGTTGCTGAAGTCATGGCTAAATTCATAGACTACTTTATTGGTAGTTGGATCAATGAAAGAAATGGAGACAACATCATCAGTAAAGAGTTCGCCATCACCGTCAGTATTGGAGGAAATAAGAATACTGGGGGTGTTCTGAATGGTAATGTTGTTTACCGGGTTGGTGTAGTAAACCTGACCAGGATGCACCGTTGGTGTCTGAGGTTGGCTAACACCAAGTTTAACTACATTACTTGGCAGCGGGAAACATGGTCCAAAGCCATAGGATTGATCCGGTGCAATTGGCTGCCATACAATCTTCGTATCTGATTGTGAAATGGGGAAATCCGCAAAGCTTGCCGAGCCTGCGCCCTGGGTAACTCCCGCAGTTTCCATGTAATACCCCTGGTAAGAGTTCGGGCTGATGGCCTGACCGTTGAGGGAGAAATACCAGAACGGACTTCTATTGGTGCCGCCTTCGTAGTCAAGGCGGTACGTCCCGTTTATGTTATTGGGGAAGTTTTTAAGGGTGTAGCTGAGCAAAAACCAACCGGAGTTTTGGAAAATAGCCTCGTAGCTCACGCTTCCGCTATTGCCGCCCTTATCCGACAGCTGTCCAAGGCTTTCTGAATGGGTTTGGCCTTGGGTTGGAGATGGTGGCGGATTGAAGTGCATCGCCTCTCCAATGGTTGTAAAAGTACCGGATGGATTGTAAGTGAGGTAATTGGTGTAGGCAATGGCGGGGTTGTCATAAGGCGCACCAGGTACTGCTGGATTCCCCGTAATGTAGATGAAGATGGTTGGATTAACACTCCCGGTATTCTGGCCATCGACAAGCTGGGTGAACCCTGCGTTATGGTCCGCTACGTTTTTATGCAAAACATTTTGCAAGAGACGTAGGGATCGTCGGTGAGAATTCAGATCCCGACTGATGCTGTATCCATTAACGGATTTGTTGCTGAGGGAGGAGATGGTTCTTCTAAGAACCGCTCGCTCCGCCTTTGTTATTCCAAATTCCTCTTCGGAGTTTGTCGGGTCCTGAAGGAATTGTTTCAGAGCTTCATCATTGTGTAGCAGCTCCGTAATGTAGTGATTTAAAGACTGGGTATTCATAAGAAACGCGTTTTGTTTGCGCTAATAAAATGGGTTTTCAGTTGTTTTTTAAGTAATTAATGATATAAATTAATAAATACAGTATTTGTACGTATTTTGAGTAGGTGTAAATACCTATTTGTATTTTTAAAAATAAATAAATGGTATTCAAAATGATTTTTATAGGTGTTTAAACACGGTGGCGTAATTTATTGACTTGGTGTTTTAGGTGAGGGTGTTAGGTGAATTAAATTCTATTAAATGAAGGCAGTGGTGGATGGTAATTATTTTATTTTGCTATCTGTTTAAAAGTAAGGGGCACTTATTTGCGTCGGAAAGCATGCTTAAAGCTTAGGAAGGTTTAAACGTGACGGATGTTAGTAAGTCCGTACCTTAGGCCCTGTGTCCGATCTCCTGCTCATAACGCCCCCTTTCACCCAGTTGAATACGCCCTATCCGGCTACCGCTTACCTGATGGGATTCTTGAATAAGAAAGGTGTCCCGGCGGGACAAATGGACCTTGGCATCGAGGTGATTCTTGAGTTGTTTACGCCGCATCGTCTGAACGAGATGTTCGAGATGGCGCGGCCGCAGGTGCAAAGTGGAGGCGTGACGAGCAACGCTGCTCGGATCTTCGCGCTGCGCGAAGAATACCTAGCCACAATCAATACCGTCATTGCCTTTCTGCAGGGAAAGCAGCCGACCCTCGCCCGGCAGATCGCAGGGGAAAATTTTCTTCCTCAGGCCAAACGCTTTGATCAGCTCTCCGAACTTGAATTTGCCTTCGGAGCCATGGGCCACCAGGACAAAGCCAAGCACCTCGCCACCCTTTACCTTGAAGACCTGTCTGACTTCATCGTTGAGTGCATCGATCCCGACTTTGGCTTCAGTCGCTACGCCGAACGCCTCGGCCGCTCCGCCAACAGCTTCGATGAACTCCACGCCAAACTCCAGCAGCCACCAACCTACATCGATACCATAACCCTGGAATTGCTGGATCAGCGCTTAGCGGCCAACCTCTCTCGTGCGGCAGCTAAATCGAGAATCGAGAATCCTGAATCGAGAATCGAGAATCCCAAGCCCCGTTCAGCGGACG
>CAYPIM010000018.1:0-48597 GCA_964410795.1 uncultured Lewinella sp.
TCGGCATGACTATTGCCTTACAGGTAGTCCTTACTTGTGTAGGGAGAGTAGCTCCAGAGGAGAGGGGAGACGTGGCAGCTCGCTACGCTCGTAAAACCGATGTGCTAATTTCAAACTTCATCGACCACTAGTAGGCCTGGGTCTTGCTATTTAAAAACCATTTTTGCATCCTGCGCGCTGTCGGCCATAAACATTCAACGTATAAGTGTACTTATACACCCCAGATTTCATGCATAACCACTACCATAAATACCAAAGCCGCGATGCCTCCAAAAAGACACCGCGGCTTCGCGCTAAAACAGTCTAATTTATTCGCTTAGCGAATAATTACACGCGTAGCTGTACGCTCTTTACCATCAGTAGCGATAAGCTGGTAGATGCCGGCTTTAACTACTGGTAGTTCAGTATTCAGGCTTCCGTTACTGAGGCCCGTCCAGTTGGCGACTTTACGTCCATTAGCATCAACAAGCTGAAGATTCGCACCTCCTGCAGCCCAGTTACCATTAAGGCGGACCGTCATGCGGCTACCCGCAACGGTGGGGTTCGGGTAAACAGCTACAGAACGCTCGGCGGATACGGCAATATCGGCCACCACAATGGGGCTGTACTCAGTAGTACCGTCTTGGTCAAACTGCTGAAGGCGGTAGTAATTTGTTCCTTCGGCAGGGTTTACGTCCGTGAATTCATAGGTGTTAAACTCCGTCGTAGTCTCATTACCAAGTACTTTACCAATGTTTTGGAAATCTCCATTAGCAGTGGAAGAACGCTGAACTTCAAAGTAACTATTCTCTGTTTCGCTGCTGGTAGACCAAGTCAGGTCTACTTTGTTACGGTTAGGAGAGGCCGAGAAGTTGGCCAGAGTAACGGGGAGCGCCGAGGAAAGGAAGTCGAAGATATCAACCGTTGCACCGGTACCATCGGGGCCGTCAACTTCACCACTGTCATTATTCGCAGAAAAGATTGAATTGCCCGCAAGTAGTACGTCTCCAGAGCTGTTATCGAAAAGCTTCATTGTTACGGGGCCATTGGTATAAACAGCGGCGCAACTGGTAGAGCCCTGAGTTTCACGAAGAACAAGCGTCGCTCCGCTTACGATAGCTCCATTACTGAATATTTGCTCCACGATGGCACGACCGACAACTTCGTCATTAGCATTAAATACTGCAACCCAGTCCATGTTGTTCTCAGCACTCATTCCGTCCAGTTTGACTTCTACCGTAAATGACGTTCCGTTGAGGGTTGCCTGGGTGCATCCGTTGGGAAAATCAAACGCTGCCGGCGCCTGCGCAAACAAGCTACCAGAAACGAGTAAAACTGCTGAAACTAAAAGGGTAAAATTAAATTTATTCATTCTTCGGGATTTTAGAGTGAGGAGTGATTTCTGGAAAGGAACCACTCCTCACATCTTATAGATATTGTAATAAAAACCTTACTTACGAATTACCTGTGCATGGCCTTTAACGCCATCCTTCGTGGTAACACGTAACTGATAAGTACCTGCCGCAAGGTCGTTAAAATCAAGTTCAACCTGGCTACTACCAGCCAGAATTTCCTGCAAGTTACGCTCAATTACCAATTGACCAAGCAAGCTGTAGACTTCAACACGGACAAAATCATAATCCTGATCGAGATTAAGCTTAAGAAGTACATCACCAGCAGTAGGGTTAGGGAATACGCTCATCGCAAAATCTATTGCTACTTCAGGAGTTTCCACTTCGGTATTGAAGTTGAGGTCGAGCTGGCGAAGATTCCAGTTGCCGGAGAAGGTTTCTCCAGTAGCAATACGCTGTCCTTGGAACTCAGCATATATTTCCTCTCCTTGCTCAAGGCCTTCACGTTGACGAGCAGTTTCAGCCAGATCGCCGTACAGCATTACATCATCATAAGTCCCATCCGCACGAAGTTCGGCAAGTCCATAGAGGTTACCATCAACATCCGTGAAGCGGATGGCTTGACCAGCCATATCATCGGAAAGGTTCGTGTACCCAAACAAGCGATCAAAGTTAGAAGTAGGCATTACCTCACCTTCGCGCCAGGTACCATCTGAGTAAGCAGAATTAACATCCAGCAGGTAACCGTTGCTATTGCGTACCTGGAATAGGTTACCAGAAGGGTTCGGGTTGAAACGCAACTGACGAAGAATACCTCCTTCAATTGTACGAATAAGGTTTACATCATTCGCACCGATGAGTACACTGAAGTAATCAAAAATGGATTCTATGCCAGGACTAGCGTATCCAACAATGTTTAAGCCACTTTGAAGTTCTACCCGAATGTCTGGATCTACTGCTGTTCCACAAGTTATCACCTCTGCCGCAGAAGCCATTTCTACAACATAGCCGAAACCAGGGCGGAGTGCAGTAATACTGCTAGAAACCGTCCCGAAGGTCGGGTTAAAGGAGTAAAGCTGCGCACTAGCTTGCTCGTCAGGATGGATAGCAATAACCGTCAGTAGTGTGTTATTCGCTATTTCAGCTGCAAAAATGCTTTCAACCGAACGATCGTTTGGCAACACATCAAAGCTGATAACGTTGAAGCCAGGATTCAGGTCTATTGTATCACAAGCGATTGTTGTAGAACATCCCATTAGGTTGTTGACTTGAACCATAATACCAGCAACCATATCGCTACCACAACCATTAGCACTCATCACTTCGTAGGTGAATTCGTACAACCCTGGTGTGATGTTATCCTGATCGATGGTTCCATTAGGGTTGACGGTCACGAAGTCAGTACCAGCAGTTTGGGTAAACGTACCGTTCTGCATTTCATCATCCAGCAAGTCGAAGATATTGAAGGCGGGTGCTGATTCACAGGCCTCACCAACTGTACCGTCGTAAGTTCCTGCGTTAGGCGCAGGTTCAACCATGATGGTAAAGTCAACGGAGGCTGTAGCACAGCCAGAGTTACCGCCACCAACGGTGTAAGTAAAGTCAATAGATACAGGTGAAGGATCGGAGCCACCTACCATTGGGGTAAAGTTGGCGCCGTTCAGCACGCCCAGGCCAGGATCGCCGTTAGTGAAGGAGAACACACCGTTCGGGTCTCCACCAATTACGGCATCACTTAGAATGAAGTTCACTTCATCACAGAGGATACCAAGCGCCTGGTTGGCCATTCCTGGCTCAGCAGTAGTCTGGAAGTTGAGGGTTATGGTATCAGTAATCATGCCACAACCGTTGTCGGTATCATCATAGATGACTTGGAAATCAACTGTCCCCGGCGTAAAGCTTGCACTATTAGGAGACGGCGTAACGAGTACACTACTCTGGTCTTCAAATACCAGGTTAGCTGCATTCTCCTGGGTTGCAGGGTCAAAAACGAATACTGGTAGACCAGAACCGTCTCCTGCTTGCAGGGTATAGCCAACTGCCGAACCACCAATATAGGCGTAACGGTATTCTAATGGATCACTGGAAAGCATGCCACCATTGTCATCAATAGCGAATAAAGAAGTGGCAACTCCTGGATCAGCACAAATAACCGTCTCATTGGCAACAAGCGAAATCTCAGCACGGTAGCTGACCGTAGTAGTATCAGGCGTACCGGCGCATGCACCACTGAATGGTGTTACGATGTAAGTAACCGTCTTGATACCACCAGGCGTTGTGTTCGTAAAGGCAAAGTCTTGACGACGGACACCGTTAGTTGCCGTTGCTGCTCCTTGAATTACGAAAGTTCCCGTCGGGGTGGCGCCTACGGCGTCAAGCCCAGCGTCATCAACATCAACCACGAAGCTATCAACCGGAATGCCCGCTGACATGGTATTGCGCACAAGGAAATCAAATACCTCTCCACTACAGAGCGTATCCATACCTACCGGGAAAGCAGCACTGGTTCCGTCCATTTCTGTACGGGTGAAAGCACCATTGGTTGGGCTAACCACTATGTCGAATTCAACGTTTCCGTCAGAGCTACAATCAACACCATCATTCTGATTACCCGGTGTTCCGTTACGTTCAAAGAATGTAGTGTACCGAACGGTGAAGCGCTGCTCAGCATTTGTGGTATTAACCAACTCGCCCATTGCGTAGCTAAGGCTATCACCTAGTTCGGATGCGAGGAAACGGTAGGTAACACCTACCGGGTAGCCGGAGATACCGTCATCATCAACGGTCACTGTGAATGCAGCTATCAAGGTGCTGCTGCTACCAGTTGCCACATTGGGTAAGGTTGCGGTCAGTGCCTGACCGGAACAGAGCCCAAATTCAGGGTTGGGGTTAAGGAACTGGCGGCTGTTTTCGAGACTAAAGCTAGCCGTACTGTCCAGCGAAGTAAGCATAACCGTCGCATCCGGATTAGGATTAACCGTAACAGTATAAGTAACAGCATCACCTTCACACGTTCCGTTCACGGGAGTAACAGTGTATACCACATCCAGCGGGCCATCGGTAGTATTTTCCAATTCATCATTAGTCGCAAGGAACCGGCCACCAGATGCGGGGTAAGTTCCGTTGGTAAGCACCACTCCTTGTGGGATAACAGCCTCGTAATTGAGGGTGATGTTGTTTTGGAAATCTCCAGGGTTACTGAAAGCACTATTAGCTGCGGGGTTAACCACGATACCCGTAGCGTCAGTATTACAAATTGTAGTATCAATCTGGTTAGTAGCAGATTCAACGATATCAATCACTGGTTCAGCGGTGTAACGGAATTCATATTCGATCGGATCGCTTGTACAGCCGGGGCCGGAAACAAGGCGAACGGTGTAGGTAACGAATACCGGGCCTCCGGTACGGTTACGGTAAGTATCGGCATTGAAAAAGCCTTCAGAACGGCGGACCATTACGGGCGTTCCGTTGTATACAGATGATACGGTATCAAAGTCCATGAAATTCATGTTAGGATACATTGTTTCAACCGTATCGATTATGATCGAGTCATAAGCAATCTGTACGGGCTGCGAAGCATCTACGCTGAAGCCTTCATCTTCAAGAGAAACGTTTGAGCAGACGTTGGTTTGGATCGGACCAGCTGCAACACCCACAAATTCTGGGTAAATATTGACGGTAAGCGTCAGCGTATCCCCCCGGCACTCAACACCGCTGGAGCCAACAGTATTGATGATGAAAGGTACAACGGTGTAAGTAACCGTGCCGTTAGTAGCTCCAACGTTATCAATTGACGCTTCGTAGAACGGAATGTCATTTGTACTTGGCTGGTTGTTACCATTGAGGTTAACGGAAGCGTTAGCCTCTCCACCGTCTCCGGTTCCAAAGGTTACATCTCCGCTGCTGGTGACGACACTAAGTACCCGGGCCCGAACTACATTGGTCCCTTGACTTGGAATTGTCATTGAAGACAATACTGCACTGAGGCTGTCTCCGCTACAAATATCTGCGGTGTAATTACCATTACCAGCATCGATGATCGTAGTACCATTGCTGGCGAGGTCGAGTGTTGGGGTAGGCTCTACGGTGAGGGTTACTTCAACCTGCCCACCGGGGCAGTTTGCCTCAGAGCTGGTTGCAAATACGTAAACCACATCGATCGGAGCATCCGTTGGGTTATCAAAACGCTCTCCATATAGGATGGTATCAACCTCTCCGCTGACGATTGGGTTATCGCTTACATCAATCAGGCCAGCACCTATGGTGCGGCTTACAACGTCGAAGCGTACATCGTCAAAGACGAGGATGTATTCCATGGTTACGGTTCCTTCTGCGGGGTCACCAAAATCTTTGGTGAAGAAGTCAGCTTGAAGCTGGTTGCCACCTGGATTACCGGAGTAAGAGGTGCCGAAGCCACCGGCCAGGCCGTTGGTATTGGAACCACCGTCGCCACCATTCCAGCCGCCGCCGCCGCCGCCGCCGTTACCACGGCCAGCGCCACCAAGGCTACCGGATTGAGGATTGACTGCATCCCAGCCAGTGCCTCCGAATCCGCCAAGACCAGCGCCATCAGCACCATCGCTTTCCGGAGAATTCTGCTCTGCACCTGCGTCCGCGCCTGCTTCTGCAATTCCGGCACCGCCACCGCCTCCAGCGAGGAGGGTTTGAACGATTGAACCTTGAGGAGCAGATGGGAAACCAGGGCCGCGAGGGCCCGCAATAATGCAGAGAAGTGTTGCGTCGCCACCGCCACCGTTAGTGGGGCTTGCGGCTCCTGCTACGCCTTTGCGTACCCGAACAGTATCGCCAGGGTAAAGGATGGTCGGATTACCACCACCAAAGCCAAAGAGCGGGTTGATGGAAGCTTCCACTACGCCACCGAGTCCACCGCGGTTGTTTTGAGAAGCACCGCCATTAGCACCAGAGAGGCTAAAGTCAACGTTGAAGATTCTTGCTGCGCCCGGAGGTACAACGAAGTCATCACTGGCGTCAAAAGAAGTAGTTCCAGCGACCCGGCTACGGAAGCCCGTATTGGATGCACCTGGAATCTGGTACTCTACGCGTTCTTCAGAGCAAACCGTTTCCGTGAAAGGTCCCAACACCGGAGGATTTGCATTAATCGTTACTGTGATCTGAATGGTTTCTCCACTACATTCATCGGCGTCAAAATCACTGTCATCGTTACCATCCTCAAAATAAGGGGTAAGGAAAAGGAATGCTGTCTGCGCTAAGCCATTCGGCTCTGTGTTCTGTACGTTTAACGCCCCCAAGGAGAAGTTATCAATAGGTGCGACCGTCTGGAAAGCACCAAAGCCGCCAGAGGTAAGGCCAAGGAATTCAATTTGGCCGATAGCCGAGAATTCAACGTACTTGAGTTTGCCATCCGCCATTTCGGGGAAAGCCA
The DNA here is from genome assembly GCA_964410795.1 of uncultured Lewinella sp. GTDB lineage: Bacteria > Bacteroidota > Bacteroidia > Chitinophagales > Saprospiraceae > Neolewinella. The sequence continues at coordinate 6,736 of CAYPIM010000018.1, forward strand.
GGTTATCAAGCAGAAAATCTTCACCGCTACAGATTTCATATGTGTAGGTGCTACCTGCGGCGTTAAGGCTTTCAACCGCTGCGGTACCGATCTCCAGATCAGCCGTAAGCACCGGCGTTGGGTCAAGTTGCAGGGTAACGGTATCAATATCACCGATACAGTCATCGCTCCCTGGAGCAAGCATGTCATTTACGCCATCAGTACCGAAGGAGTACAGCGTAACGATGTAACGAACCTCCCTTGTCTGACCGTCTTCTGCGGTCAGCACCTGGCGAATACGATCGGCTCCAAGAGCGGGGAAGAAGTTATTTGCGTTGGTTCCTGTTTGGAAGTCACCGCTACCAGAAGTTGCGCCGCCAAGCAAAGTGCCGTCGTTCTCCCGACGCCAGATGAAGGCAGCACCGGTAGTAGGATCAACGAGGGATAATGGGCGGATGATTACTTCTGAGTTATCACAAATCTGTGCCCCATTACCAGGGTTGGTACTACCTACGTTCGGATTGTCAATCGTGATGTTGGTTTCCAGAGCAGTTTCGTCCGTTGCTGCTGGAAGCACCTCTACGATGACCCGCTGCGAAATACCTACACAATCATCAGAAGCACTAAGGCCATTATCATCCATGCCATTAGGTCCGTAAGTGTAAGCTTCTAGTTTGTACTCAACGAAAGCAGAGCCTGTACCCATATTCACCAGGGTTTCCTGGAAGTTTGCAATTGCGAGACCACCTTCAAAGTTGTCAACAACAGAGCCATCTCCGTTAGTAACTACTCCGGTTACGTCTCTTTGGATGCGGTAGCTTACGTCCGACCCAGTAACGTCCTGGCTGAGGGCAAAATCAACGCTCGTACCACTACAAATAGTAAGGGTCTCAATATCTTGTACTTGTTCCTGTCCGTTCACCGTACTGGTCGCCTGGCTGGCAGTCAGTGATAGTTCTGGGCGAGGCAGTACCGTGACCGTGTAAGTCACTAGCTGGCTAGCACATCCGAACTGGGAAGTTGCAACAACGGTGTAAGTAGCCGTCTGTGGCATACTCGTTGGGTTATCAAAGTCATCGTTCTGGAACATGGCAGCTCCACCAGTAAGTGGGTATACGTTGTTGCCAGTATACGTCAGGTTACCAGCATCAAGTGTATAGCTAAACGTTACATTATTCGGGGAGAAGTTATTAGCGAACGCGGAATTTGCGTCAGCCATAACGGTAAGGCCAGTTGTCTCACCTTCACAAATGGTAATGGCGGTGTTGCTCTCGTCGATGATCGGTTCGGCACGAACGAGGAACTCGTAGGTAACCGGCTGGCTTTCACAGCCAGTACCAGAAATGAACACCACGTCAAGTTCAACGGTAACACCAGCACCTGTGCGGTTGGTAAATGATGCGTCATTGAAGAAGTTACCTGTTTCGTCCAGCATGAATCCGCCAGTGGCAACGCCAGTGGTATCCAGGCCAGAAATCGTAAAGTCAGCACTTGGATTACTTACGCGGAAACCCTCCACACGAATATCATCAAACGAAATATTGATGGAGTTCGTTTGACTAGCATCAAGGTCAAAAACCGTATTTAATGCTTCACGCGAGCAAATGTCTACAACTGGCTGGTTCATATTAACCGTGAAGCCAGGTTGAACGGTAACCGTAAATGTAATCGTGTCACCAACGCAATCACCGGTACTTCCACTACCGATATAAGGAACAATCGTGTAAGTGATTTCACCATCAGCTCCGGAATTGTTAAACACACCAGTTTCGAAGAAATCGATGGGTAAGTCGAAGCCAGTGTTACTCCCACCAAAGTCTGTGGAATTGCTTGCAGCCTGGCTATTGTTGCCGAAAGTACCGGTACCGACAGTGGTTTCCGTAGACACTTCAAAGTATAGGTCAGACGAATCCGTAGAGGGAACGGTAAGAGAGTTCAGGATAGCATTGATCGGATCTCCACTACAAACAGTAGCTTCAAAGCCGTCGGTCGCGTTTCCGGTAACGGTAGTGGTAGAACCACTGGCGATGGTTGCCGTTGGGTTAGGTTCAATGGTAATATCGACCGTTACCTGGCCACCATCGTCACACATAGCCTCAGTGCTGGTATTAAAAACGTAGGATACAGTGAGCGCACCGTCCGTTAGGTTTTCAAACTGTTGACCGAAGAGGATCGTGTCTACTTCACCATCCACAATACTCTCTCCCGTAGGTGTAAGGCCTGCAGGTACCGTTTGGCTGGCAAGAGAGAAACGGATATCGTCGTATACGACTGTGTAGAAGATGTTTACTTCACCATCGGCTAGTTCAGTGTCCGTTTTCACGGCGAAAGACGCAGGTGCAGAGGAAGTTGAACGGAATGATGCTCCCCCTTGGCCGGATTCACCAGACTGAGAGTCTCCACCATTACCACCAACCCAGCCGCCGCCGCCGCCGCCGCCGTTGATATTACCAACTCCGCCTTCCGCTACGGGAGAGCCATTAAAGCCAGTACCACCAAAGCCGCCAGGTCCTTGGCCCTGAGCACCATCAGCAGCGGGGTCCGTTGTGAAAGTCCGGCCGTTGCGGCCGTCTTCTGCACTACCGGAACCACCTCCACCGGCAGCTACGAAGGTGTATATAAGGTCTCCGGCATTAATCGTATTTCGGGTAGATCCCGCCGTTACCGTCAGGAAAGATGCATCACCGCCGTTACCGTTAGTATTGCTAGCACCGCCGGCAAGTCCTTTATGAATCCGGACAGTATCTCCAGGAAGGAGTTCGGTATCCGTAAGTGATCCGGTTATGAATGCACCGAACCCGCCGGCTCCGCCGGTCGTTGTGGTTGCTCCACCGTTACCTCCAGTGAGTTCAAAGCGGAAGTTCTCGATCCGGTTAGCACCTTCTGGAACTACAAACATAGCATCAGTTGCACCCGGGAAAACATCAGCAGAAGTGATCCGTGTTTCCAAGTTCGCACCACTACCGGAGGCCCCTACGATGGTATACTCGATACGCTCATCACTACAAACCGTCTCACTCTGTGGAGAGGGAAGTGTAGGAGGCGTGGGATTTAACGTCAGGAAGAGACGAATCGGCTGTCCGGCACAGAGTGGGAAGTCGGGAGCACCTTGCTCATCCTCGAAGTAAGGCGTCAGGATGACCTCCGCTACCTGAGCATTGTTGCTCGGGTGGTTGTTTTGAATGTTTGGCTGGCCGATCGCGAAGTTGTCAATCGGGAGGAACTGAGTCGTTTGCACATCAGTGGGGCCAAAGTTGGTACCATTCATATTAATCTGTAGGAAACGAGCATCTCCACGGACGCGGTAGCGTACGTATTTTGCTTTGTTTCCGGCATGATCTTCAGGGATGGTCAGGTTATCCAACAGGAAGTCTTCACCATTACAGATTTCAAAAGAAGCGATGTTCGGGCTGGTCAGCATTGTATCAAGGCTGCCAATGGTAAGGTCGTAGTCAAGAGAAGGACGGGGAGAAACCGTTACTACAATCTGAGCGGCCTCGCCCGCACAATCGTTATTAAACTGGGGGAAGGTTGGAGTAATGGTCAGGGTAGCCGTCTGGGCGACACCGGTTGTGTTTACAAAACGGCCAGTAACCTGAGCACCACCACTAAGCCCAGTACCTCCAGTGTTCGAAATGATCGTGAAATCGGGAGAGGCTGCACCGTTCAGGGTCCAGCTGTAGTCAAAACGAACATTTCCGTTCGTGCCATTATCGTTAAGCGTGATGGCTGGAGAGGTATAAACTTCCCGAGAGCATACAATAGCTGTATTAGGGACGATAGGATCTACCACCGGCTGCGGACGTACAGGAATAGTAAAGGTCTCAACGATAGAGCTACAACCTGAAGCGTCATTGGTTGCCGTAACCTCAAAGTCAATATTTTGCTGGAAGTTGGTCGTGTTGTCGAAGCTACCCACTACACTTCCTGGACCGGTGTACGTAAATGCTGTGTTAACGAAATCGTCCACACCAATTACACCAGCTACTGGTGTGTAGGTCAGATCGTAGGTAACTCCTGACGCAACAAAGTTGTCAACATCAACAGTAACGTCCTGGTTAGAACAGTAGGCAGGATTTGCCGGATTTCCAAGCAGGCTTGTAGCAGATAGGCTTACTATCGGGGTGGCAGGTTGAGCATCAATTTGAACATCAAACTGGAAAGTATCCAGACAATTAAACCCGGAACGGGTAGAGCTCACCATTTCAACCTCCATGTAAACGGTAACCACCGTATCCTGGTCGATGTCACGGCAGAAGCCGATACCTGGAGGGAAAACTGTAAATTCGTAGCTACCGTCGTTCTGCAAGCCAGCTGAAAGCAGGACGGGCGAACGATCCCAGCAGGCATTGTCCGGAATGAGGGGGTCAACCTGCGAGCCATCAAACAAACGGTAAGTAGCGTTAGCGTCAATACCCGTAATGGACGAGGCCGTAATTACGAATGTCCCGTCATTAGCACAAATTGGAGCAACGTCCAAGTCGTTAATAACGACTTCCTCCGGGCTATCAACCATAATATCGTCTTGGCCCATACAGCCACCGTTGGTTGAGTTGAGGAAAAGGGTGTACTCACCCGCTTCCAGGTTGGGCTCGGTTGGCATGTTGTAAACGCCATTGCTAGCGACAATGGTACCGGTACGCTGAAGGCCGTTAGGGCCACTAAGCGTATAGTTCAAAAAGCCGTTGATTGCTGGATCGGCATTTTCAGGAATAATCTTGATACTTCCGTCTGCTTCTCCGAAGCAGGTAACGGGTTCGGGTTGGCCCATAACGCCAAATTCATTGGCAGGGTCACCAACTACGGTTTCGAAAGAGACTTCACATCCAGTTACATTGTCAAAAAGCAATAGAGTGTAATTTCCAGATACCAACGACTGATTGGTTTCAACAATGTAGTAACCACTGTTTACCGGGTTAGGGGTGGATCCGGGAGGAATTATAGAAATGAAGGTCGCGAAGTTGGAAGGAACCAAACGTGCGTCTTGCGGGGAGGTATTGAAACGGTTGTTCGGGAACATACCGTCCGTTGGGCTTACCCGAACACTCAGCCTACCCGTTGGGATACCTGCACAGGGAGGGTCTATCGAGCGGGTATTGTCTTTTGTAACTGAAACGGCTGCACTGGTAGCAGTAGAGTAGAATCCGCTTTCTACATCACCGGCACCAAAAGTCTGGATACATCCAGTCTCCAGGTCTTCCACCTCATTCAACCTTACGAAGTTGTTGGGCGTAGGCAACGCAAAGCCCGGAAGTTCAAAGGTTGAGAAACCAAATACAACCGGAACCGTAATGGTATAGGTGCCAAGGTTTATGTTGCCAAGGAAGAAAGACTCGATGGTAATCTCCGTCATTCCATCTACAGCGGTACTACCAAAGTCTATGGTTACGTAAGGCTGCTCAGTTGCACCACCATCAGTACAGGTATTCTTAACGGTGATTTCAATGAGGCTGGGATCGAGATTGCATGATTGTTGAGCACTCAGGCCAATAGCTGAGAGCAGGAAGACTGCTAACAGTAGCAGTCTCCCAATGGGAGTAAAATTTTTCATAGGGAAAACGATTTGTTCGGGATGAACGTCAATTTAGGGAAGACGATTTTTTTGGATAATGAAGTATAAGGATGTTATTGTTCAGGGCTTTAAGGCCCATAATTTTTTACGTGTACTTTTGGCGTTTTCCTTCGATCCAATAGACTTAGCGCAGCCGGGAAAAGCCCGGAAACGCCATAAAAACTGTGTTCATTCTTATTTTACGCAGGTGTAGTAGATTAAGCAAGCCGGTAGAATTCCGACACGGTAAACATAAGCTCAGCTCGGTACCGTTCTGCAAACATAACCAATTACACGTCGGACATCCAAAAAAGAAGAGTAGAAATCTATGTCGACAAGGGTCAATATATTGCACTCTTACAACTGACATTAACCTACAAACATGCCATCACCCATCTTTCACTTCGCTATTCTCGGCTTAGGTAATATCGCCCGAAAATTCGCCGAAGACCTTGCCCTTATTCCCGATGCAAAACTGGTAGCTGTCGGCTCAAGATCATTGGAAAGAGCAGAGGCTTTCGCAACAGACTTTGGAGCAAAATTCGCTGCGGGCAGCTACGAGGAGACGTTTACCGGCCCAAGGGTTGATGCTGTTTACATCGCCACACCGCACGTAAACCATAAGGATCTAACCCTGATGTGCCTCGACAAAGGTGTACCCGTAATTTGTGAGAAACCACTAGGCCTCAACTTAGTGGAAGTTGAAGAGATGATCGCTACCGCACGGGAAAAAAGCGTATACCTCATGGAGGCGCTTTGGACGCGGTTTCTGCCTTCCACCCTAAAGCTAAAGGAACTTATTGATGCCGGAACGATTGGGGAAGTCCAGAGTGTACGCTCAGATTTCGGCTTCCGGGCCAACGACCTTGCCGCTGTACTTCACCCTGCACCTGCGTCCGCGCCAAATCTTGAACGTAACCGTATCCTGAACCCAAAACTTGGAGGAGGTGCCCTGTTAGACATAGGAATCTATCCGCAGTTCCTCTCCCAGTTCCTGCTTGGCGCACCAGAAGAAATTCAGGCTATTGCACGCCTTTCGCCTCAGGGTATTGACCTGGACACACAAGTAACCTGCCGGCATCAGGGGGGAAAAATAAGCCACAACTACAGCACCATTTTAGGTCGCACAAAAACCGAGGCCCTAATAATAGGGAGTGAAGCCAGCCTGCACTGGCACCCGCGTTGGCACGAACCGAGCAGCTTCAGCCTGCTGCGCGGAAAAGACACCCCTCCCGAGAACTTCTATTTCGACTTCGGTGGCGCCAATGGCTACCGCTACGAAGCCGAAGCAGTGATGGCTGATGTGCGGGCCGGGCGGACAGAGAATGCGCTTTGGTCTTTGGATGATTCTTTGGCTTTGCATCGGACGTTGACGGAGGTACGGGGGATGATTGGGGTGAGGTATGCTGGGGAATAGTGGTCTTTTATATAAACATGTTTTTACTCAATAGATGTACCTACACGGATCACATATAAACATGTTTATATAAATTGAAGTTTCTCGAAAGCCTCCAAAACATCAATAAAGCATTACCTCCGAGCCTAAACACCCCAACCCCAAGCAACTTCCACTCCCTCCAAAAACGTTCCCGTTCAAACATAACAAGAACCATGATCGACTACCTCAAACTAAACCAGGACCAGTGGGACCAACGCACAAAAGTCCACCTCACCAGCGATTTTTACGATGTCCCCGGTTGGCTTGCCGGTGCTGAATCCCTTAAAGCCCCCGAACTAGCCATCCTACCCAAAGACCTCAGCGGCTTAAAGATCCTTCACTTACAATGTCACTTTGGTCAGGACACCCTTAGCTTCGTTCGCCATGGCGCCGTAACAACCGGCGTAGACCTGAGCCCAGCAGCTATCACCGCCGCAAGAGAATTAGCGGATAAAGCCGGCCTCGAAGCCCGCTTCATCAACTGCGACCTCTACAGCCTCCCCGAGCACCTTGATGAAGAATTCGATATCGTTTTCACCAGCTACGGCACCATCACCTGGCTACCAGATCTGGACAAGTGGGCAAGCATCGTGAGCCGCTACCTAAAACCAGGCGGCCAGTTCGTATTCGCCGAGTTCCACAACATGGCTTACCTCTGGAACGAAGACCGAACCGCCATCAAATATCCTTACTTCAATCCCGATCCCATCGTGGAGTCCATGACTTCAAGCTATACCGATGGTAGCGACAACCTGGAAGGAACGGAAGTAAACTGGGACCATACAATCAGCTCCGTCATCACCGCTTTACTCGGAGTAGGCCTGACATTGCGTGGCTTCAAGGAATACGACTATTCCCCCTACGAATGCTTTGATGATTCCGTCCCGGCGGGTGAACCCGGACACTGGCACTTCAAGCAAATGCCCGGCCTTATCCCATTAGTATACACGCTCGATATGGTAAAATAAAGAGGGGAAGGGGGTAGAGGAATAAAAGGAGAAGCGCATTTGTTCACCTCCCTTTAATCCTTTTCCCCCTTCATTCCTTTACTAAGGGCGCGGCCGCAGGATGCAAAAAAGGTTTTTGAAGAGCCGGGGATGAGCGTATTACCTTTGCCACTAAGTTAGAAGGCATCGTCTCGCCTACAACGCGCAGCAATCACTCCCCCCCTTCCAAAGTACGGTAGCATCTATTACCTCGAAGGAGCGGCGAAGCGAGTCTATCACACTATAAATCTATCAATCTACCAAATGCACCTCGTAGCTCCTTCCTTACTCGCCGCAGACTTCCGCCGGCTCGACCAAGCCATAGACTTTGTCAACACCAGCGAAGCCGACTGGTTCCACCTCGACGTCATGGATGGTAGCTTCGTACCTAATATATCTTTCGGGCAGTTCATCATTGAGCAGGTTGCTAAGGATGCAACGAAGTTTCTCGATGTTCACCTCATGATTGATGAGCCAGGCCGTTACATTGAAAGCTTCGCTAAGGCAGGAGCTCATGGCATCACCGTTCACGCCGAAGCGACCAATCATTTACATCGGGTAGTTCAGCAGATCAAGGCTGCGGGCTGCAAAGCCGGTGTAGCATTGAATCCGCACACTCCGGTCAGTGTTTTGGAAGACATTATCGAAGACCTGGACTTGGTGCTTATCATGTCCGTCAATCCCGGTTTTGGCGGGCAAAAGTTCATTTACCGCAGCCTGGCCAAAATCAAGCAAGCCTATGATCTTATTGCGGTGCGTAATAGCCCTGCCATCATCGAAGTAGATGGAGGTGTAGGGCTACAAAATGCCCAGAAAGTACTTGAAGCTGGTGCGCGGGTGCTCGTTGCGGGTTCTGCTGTATTCAAGGCAGAGGACCCTGCAGGTGTTGTTCGTAAACTTAAGGCCATTTCCGCGAACCCAACCGGCTACGTGTAGTTTTCCCGCCTGCCCAGCTCCAAGGTCTCGCCGCTCTAGAAAGAAGAGTTGGAAGAGAAGGTACAGGCATGGCGCAGCCATTACTCTCGTTAACCCCGGACGCCTGGGCGCAGCCCAGGCCTAAACCCACCTCTATATCCTCTCCCCAAAAGTTCATCTCCCCAAAATCCCCAAGCTACTTCCCGCCCGCCGATGGAAGCTTTCCAACGGCTTACCAGTAATTGCCATGCCCGGAGTAGAGGCTCCCGTATTACGTGTGGAAATGATCTGGGACGCTGGCCGGCCATACGAACGAAAGAAACTCCAGGCCGGAGCAACGGCCGATATGCTGGTGGAAGGTACCCACCACCGTTCTGCTGGAGACCTAGAAGCTTACTTTGAGCAATTTGGTACCGGCCTCACCCAGCCAGACCTGATGGATACAGCCAACCTGGCGATGTCCACCATCATCCGCCAAGCCGATAAAGTCTTGCCCGTAATGGCCGAGGTAATCGCGGAACCAGCCTTCAACGATGCCAGTTTTAGAAAGTTTATGAAACGCCGTAAACAAAGGCTGCGCGAAGGAATGAGCGACAACGATACACTTGCCTTCCGGCTTATCACCGAGTCTGTTTTCGGGCCAAACCACCCTTATGGCTATAACGGCTACCAAGAGAACTACGATGAACTTACCGTAGAAGATGTCCGCTCTTTTCATCAAAGTCATTTTCATGCAGGCAACGCCACGCTTTATGTCGCTGGCCACATCAACACTTTGGTAGAAGATATACTGGAACAGAGTTTTGGCCAATTACCGACCGGACAGCGGGCCCAGCCCCCTACCCTATCTCCCCCACCAGCCCAACCAGAAATACTTCAGGTATTTCGGCCGAGGGCGCAACAAACAATGATTCGCAGGGGCCGGCGAGGCATCCAGATAAAGAGCGAAGACTACGGTGGTCTTGTGGTACTCGAGACTATTTTTGGTGGCTACTTCAGCAGCAGGCTAATGAAAAACATCCGTGAGGAGAAAGGTTACACTTATGGAATCGACAGTGAGCTGGATACCTTCCGCTACGATGGCTCCTTCGGGGTTTCTGCCGATGTAGCCAATGAAAACCTTGCGGCAGTAAGAAAGGAGATCGACAATGAGATCGACAAGTTGCTTCAAGAACCCGTTCCTAAAGCGGAGTTAGACATGGTTCGGGCATACCTGGCGGGGAGTATTGCCATGGAGCTTGACGGACCTTTAGGTCACGGTTTTCGTCACCGCTCGGCGCTTATTAAAGACTATGACCCTGTGCTCTTGCTCAGGAACCTAGATGAAGCCGTGCGTGGAATCTCTCCGGTAGAGATTCAGGACCTAGCGCAAAAGTACCTTTCTAAGAACGATGATTTTGAAGTCATTTTGGGCGGCGCTGATGTTGTTGATGGAGCGCGGGAGATTACGGTTCAGAATCGGTCGCTAAGGTCTTAAACAAGTTTTTCCAGGGCAAAAATAAATTCCTAACAAGCCCCGCACCTGCGCCCGCACCCCAAAAACCGCCCACATAAAAAAGACTACCGCTCCAACTAAAAAACCAGCCACTCTCTCCCAATTGCAACTTTTTCCTATATTTGAGCCTGTATTCTAGTTATCCCAAAAATAGGCGATGAATATTTGACGCTGAACCACGATTTAAGTACTTAATCAAATTCATCCCAGTCAGAAGCGAATTCCCATGAAAAGATTATTAATGAGCGGTCTGTTGCTGCTCTGCGCCTTAGGGTTATCCGCCCAAATGAATGAGCAGAAGAGCTTCTCTGCTCTCTCGGCCCGGGTACTAGCAATTGACCATCAAAACCTGAACGACGAGATTGATGAAGCCTCCCCAACCTATGCACTGGAATTCGGGGTACGTCGACAATTTGGCAAGCTATTCGGCATTATGGTCCCCATCAAGGTTGGGATCATTGACGTAGGAGAACTGGACAATATCACTATTTCGGGGATCGAAGTGCTCGGACAATTATATCCGGCGGGAACCGAAGGGAAGATATCCCCTTATCTCCATGCCGGTTACGGGGTCGTATCCGAACGTTTTCAAGATGCTAACCATCAAATCCCCCTTGGCCTTGGCTTCAACTTCAGGCTTGACGGGAACTCCTGGTTCAATATTCAAGGAGAATACCGGATCTCGGACCAAGACAAACGAGACAACATCATGGCGGGCATCGGGTACGTTTACCGCCTTAGCAGTATTGATTCTGATAAAGACGGCATCATAAACCGTGATGATCGATGTCCTGAACTTCCAGGCCCTAAGGCAACCAACGGTTGCCCCGACGCAGATATGGATGGCATCACTGATGACAAAGACCGCTGCCCCAACGCCCCCGGTAACGCAAACCTTGCCGGATGCCCGGACGAAGATATGGATGGCACCCCCGATATAGACGACAAATGCCCAGAATTAGCCGGGCCTGCGGAGAAAAAGGGATGCCCGGATGCAGATGGGGATGGGGTAAACGATAATCAAGACCGCTGTCCTAACCTTGCGGGCAAAGCCGAAATGAACGGCTGCCCGGACGGCGATGGGGATGGGGTAAGTGATGATGAAGACGATTGTCCCGAAATTGCCGGAAACCCACGCCTGAAAGGGTGCCCAGATACTGATGGAGATGGCATACCTAATCAGGATGATAAATGCCCCGATCTCGCCGGACCAGCATCCAGCAAAGGCTGCCCAGACCGCGATGGAGATGGTTTTAATGACGAGGAAGATAAGTGTCCGGGAATAGCTGGCACCTTAAATGGCTGCCCGGATACGGACGGAGATGGAGTCAGCGATGACATTGACAGCTGCCCCACCCAAGCAGGCGTGGCTAGCAACGGTGGCTGTCCGGAAATCAAACAAGAGGTTAAGGAACGGCTCCAATACGCAGCGCGCGCGGTCCGTTTCCAATCCGGTTCGGAAAAACTCAAGGAAGAAAGCTACATCATCCTTTCCGAAATCGCGGGGATCATGCGGCAGTATCCAGACTACGACCTGACCATCAGCGGGCATACGGATGATACAGGATCCGACGAAACCAACCTCTCTCTCAGCGAGCGGCGAGCAGCAGCCTGTCGTAAATTCATCGTAGCAACCGGCATCGATGAAAGTCGCATCAGCAGTGCTGGGTTTGGAGAATCCCTTCCGGTGGCAGATAACACAACAACTGCTGGCCGAAAATTCAATCGCAGGGTTGAGTTTGAGCTAAAGCCACGCCGGTAAAAGGTAGTTGTCGAGATTGTCTAACTTTATTCCTAATAGTAAAGCCCACCTCGCTTTACGTTGAAACCTTGTGTTTGCACCATTGGTCTGAACCAAAGGCAGCCTATACTCCGAACACGTTCCAAAAACCATCCATGCTCCGCCTTCTTATTCTCAGCCTGCTTTTGCCGTGCGGATGCGCTCTATGGGCACAAAATTATGTGCTTACCGACCCTGCTCCCTTTACCACTTTAGGGTTCAAAATGGTTATGCTTGATCACGAGATCCCCAATGACTTCAAAAAGAATCTCCAGAAAAGTTACGCGCTGGAAATTCTACCTTCTCAGCAATACACAAAACACTTTGGCCTCCTAATGCCCATGCGACTGGGCAATGCGGATGTTGGACAGTTTAAAAACCTCCGCTTCGGCACCATAGACTTCCTGGCTCGACTGGCACCATTCGGCAGCGAGAACAAGCTTTCTCCTTATTTCCAGGCAGGTTACGGATTGACTTTTGAGCAGGACGCAAGGCCGTTTCGGGCTTTACCTTTTAGCGCAGGAGTTTCCCTAAAAATAGGAAAGGATATGTGGGCCACCCTCCAAGCCGAATACCGCTCGACCAACAGAGAAAACCGCGACAACGTAAACCTTAGTCTCGGCTACGTCTACCGTTTCGGCAGGCCAGACCGCGACGGAGACCGCATACCCGACGGACAAGACAAATGCCCCGACATCCCCGGATCAAACACCGCCAAAGGCTGCCCGGATGCAGACTATGATGGTATTCCTGACCAAGAAGACCTTTGCCCTGACTTAAAGGGAGACGAATCTGCTAGCGGCTGCCCGGATCACGACAAAGACGGCATCGCCGATGATAAAGACCAATGCCCCTACGAGGCCGGGATAAAACGACTTCGTGGCTGCCCCGACATTGACGGAGACGGCGTACCAGACGACATCGATAACTGCCCCAACACACCAGGCAGCCTATACACCGGCTGTCCTGATTCCGACAATGACGGCTTCGAAGACAATGAAGATGACTGTCCCAATATACCGGGCCCCAATCGTGGCTGTCCCGAAGTAAGCCCTACCCTCCAGGCATTATTAGCAAGAGCGACTAATCGCGTCACCTTTGAAGGTCGGTCCTCAACCCTGACGGCCCAAAGCCTGCCCATGCTCGATGAAATTGCGGTCAACCTCCGTGCCAATCCTTCCTTCAAACTCACTATTGAAGGACATACAGATAATACCGGGACGCTAGAAAATAACGAACGATTAAGCAGGGCACGGGCAATTGCCTGCCGGGGCTACCTGGTAGCCAAAGGAATTGATCCAAGCAGAATTAAAGTTATCGGTTATGGCGCAACCCGGCCCAAAGGGGATAATGCTACTTTAGTCGGGCGGGAGTTGAATAACCGGGTTCAATTCTCAGTGGTGAGTAACTGAGTTTTTGGGTTAGTGATTCGCTGAGTTACTACCGCCAACTTCACTCCTGCCAACCCTTGTTCTCCAGCCGTTCGTACTTAACCTGTACCTGCGCCCGCAAATCTTCTTGATAATCTGCCATTTTTTGGCGGACAGCTTCATCTGTAGCGCCGAGTATTCGTGCAGCCAACAAACCAGCATTCTTTGCCCCGTCCAGCGCAACAGTGGCAACGGGAATACCGCCGGGCATTTGCAAAATAGACAAAACGGAATCCCAGCCATCAATACTGTTACGGCTCTTGATCGGCACACCAATTACCGGAAGCGGGGTAAGGCTAGCCACCATGCCAGGTAAGTGAGCTGCACCGCCAGCTCCAGCAATCACTACCTGAACACCCCGGCCAGCAGCCTTTTTAGCGTAGTCAAACAAACGATCGGGTGTACGATGAGCGGAAACTACCGTTACTTCGATCTCGATGCCAAAGTCGGTTAAGATTTCTGCGGCAGCGCGCATTTTGGGGAGGTCGCTGTCGGACCCCATAATTATGGATACCATTGTTTGCAAGTTGCAAGTTGCAGGTTGCAGGTCCGTACAACCTGCAACTTGCAACCTGTAACCTGTAACCTGTAACCTGATTATATTTCAAAATCCAGTGCTCGGCGCAGCACCCCACCATCCCGCTGCTTAGCGAGTTTCTGGTAGGTTTCCTGATTGAATTTATAGAGTACGGCAGGCCGGTGAGCTACGTTCTGTTGGCGGCCGCATTCTTCAAGAATTCCGGTGCGGAGAATCCGGGTGCGAAAGTTTCTTTTGTTGAAAGAGGCTACGTTGAGTACTGTCTCATAAAGCTGCTGAAGTTGACCAAGGGTAAATTCCGCCGGAAGCAACTCGAAACCAATAGGTTGGTAGCGAACTTTAGCAGCGAGGCGCTCATTGGCTTTTTTGATGATTTCGCTATGATCAAAAGCCAGGTCAGGAAGCTTATTCAAGGGGAACCATTCCGCCTTGGTAGCATCTGAAGAAGCTACCGCAGGATGATCCTGAAGGTTGACCAAAGAGAAATAGGCAACCGAGATAACGCGGCCACGCGGATCGCGATTAACGGTGCCGTAGGTATACAGCTGCTCAACGAACAAATCTTTCACCCCAGTTTCTTCTTCTAGTTCGCGGAGGGCGGCAGTTTCGAGGTCTTCGTCGAGGTCTACAAAACCACCGGGCAGCGCCCAGCTGCCCTTAAAGGGCTCGCCGCCACGCTCGATGAGCAACATTTTCAGTTGTTTACCACCGTCGTAGCCGAAGACAACAATGTCGACGGTAACCGAGGGGCGGGGATATTCGTATGTGTACATATTTTGTAGTTGGCTGGGGTTCCATTATAGTGCGTCAAAACCTAAATCTTCCAGAAGACCCATCTTTTCTTCGTGAAGCGCGGCGTCTAAACCGTGCGGAAAGTTAGCAAAATTGACGGTGCGTGACCAGTTTTTCCAGTTTTTTAGGGCGCGGGCGCGGGTGCTTTGTAGGGTTGGAGAAGTATAAACCTGTACTCCCTTCTCAAAAACAGGGCGCAAAAGCTCCTCTTCCCGCAAGCCGGGAGGAACGGATACCGATAATCCCTCTTTAGTGTAAATGCGCCCTGTAGGCTGTCCGTTAAATTGATTATAGATAACCGATCCCATAGGAAAGTCATCTTCCTCGCTATAGTACCTACGTACTCCCTGCCGACCGGGATTACTTACCTTGATGGCAGTCTCAGACAGTTTCATCCGGGGCAACCATTCCCCTTTATCGTCTTCGATAGCAGCCAGCTTATAGACGCCACCAAGCGCAGGTTGGTCATGGGCCGTAGCCAGGCGGGTACCGATGCCCCAAACATCAATTCGAGCGCCCCTCGCCTTCAGATCGGCGATGGCGTACTCGTCCAGACTGTCAGAAGCAATTACTTTTGCTTCGGGGAAGCCAGCAGCGTCCAGCATTTCCCGGGCAGCGATGGAGAGTTCCGCCAGGTCTCCGGAATCCAAACGGACTCCAAGCATTTCGTGGCCTCGTTCCCGGAGTTTCTTCCCTTCCAGGATCGCGGCAGCGATCCCGTCAAGCGTATCGTAAGTATCCACCAGGAAGATGCTGTTGTTAGGCATCGCTTCAGCATAGGCTTCAAAGGCTTTCTCTTCGGAAGGGAAAGCCATCACCCAGCTGTGGGCGTGGGTGCCCTTAACGGGAACACCGTAATACCGGCCCGCCCAGACGTTCGACGAAGCATCCGCACCACCAACGTAAGCCGAACGGCTGGCCGTAAGCCCTCCGTCAATACCCTGCGCCCGGCGCAGGCCAAATTCAAGCACGGTATCCTCCCCCGCTGCTGCCTTGATACGGGCAGCTTTGGTCGCAATCAGGGTACTGAAATTCATAACGGTCAGCAGTGCCGTTTCCAGCAGTTGGCATTCGATAATGTTCCCTTCGATGCGCAGTAGCGGTTCGTGTGGAAGCACCACCTCCCCTTCCGGAACGGCATAAATATTCCCGGTAAACTTAAGTCGCTGGAGATAATTCAGAAACGGTTCCTTGAACAACGGTTTACCGTTCGCGCCCTTCAGCCGGCCGAGGTACTGCACATCGTCCGCACTAAACTTTAAGCCCTTTACCAAATCAATAGCCAGGGCGAGACCAGCCGAAAGTGCAAAGTCCCCTCCGAAAGGAGCCTTCCGGTAAAAAAGATGAAAAACTGCTTTTCTTTGGTGTAATCGCTGGTCGTAGTAGCCAGCTGCCATCGTTAGTTGATAGAGGTCCGTCAGCAGTCCGAAGTCGGGCTTGTAAACGGTGCTTAGGTGAGAAGTAAGGTGCATGCTTAGTTTAAAATTTAAACAAAGGTAGTTCTCAACAGCGATATTTGCAAGAAAGCATCTGCGCTCCTGTTAAGAACCTTTTCTATTCTGAAAGTAATAAGTCCAGAAAAGACTCACTATCAACTACCTGTAGTTCCGGAAACTCAATGGTTCTCAACACTTTGAAATGCCCATCATCGGTTACGATAAAATCTGCATTGCCCGCAATGGCACAATCAACAAATTTGTCATCGTCTGGATCAAAAGTGATAAGCTTCCATCTGATGTAGACTTCAACCCTTGTAGTTTTTGGAAGTTTCAATAGAAAGTTCCCGACATTGTTAGCAACTGCTATATTTGTTTTAGCACCCAATATTTCAACATATTCCAAAAGAATATCAGTAGTTAAAAGAAGCTCAACTTTACCAGACCGGAGGCCCTCAAAGATTGGGTGAAATCTTGATTTCTTAGGTAAGGCCTTAAGAAGCACGTTTGTGTCTAATACGATTTTCAAGGAGCGGGTTTATATGGAGTTCTCATGTGCTCATTTCCCCACTCTTCTACCTTTTCATCAACTGACCAGCCTCTGTCCTCAAAAAGGAGGTCAAGTTCATCAGTAATTTTATCAGCAAAGTAATCAACCAGCATCTGCCGAAACTCTTGCAGTTGCTTAGCCTCCATCTCAAAACTGAAGGATTCTAAAATTTCAACTTGGGTATTGCTAAGCGGACGAACCATTTATCAAGCTTTGTTTGCAAGATAACGTTTTTCGGATAGCCTAGGTTGCATTTCACCTTTCCCGCCAAACTAATCATAGGTTCCCTTATGAGTTAAACCCAATTTCTATCCAAAAGAACAGCGAATACTAATCTACCAAAAGCAGATGCTAATTCATCACCAAAATAAAGCCCCATCCCCCGATCTTTGAAGCATCAAAACAATCCAGACCATGCGCCTTCTAGCGATCCTACTGCTTTCCACTTATTCATTTTTTCTGACCGCCCAACCCGGAGTTTATAAACACTTCAACTTAGTGATTGCCCAAAGCGGGCTTAACATCCAGGAACAACCCAACCTCCGGGCCCGGGTCGTTATAAAAGCACCTTATTTAAGCGAAGTGGAATACCTCTCTGACGAAAGCTTTGGGCGGGATACTATCGGGAAATTAAAGAGCTTTTTCCGGAGATATGATCCGATCCGGGGCACGGAGGAAAACGATGTTCCGCTGGCGGGTGACTGGGTCAAGGTGAAGCACAAAGGCAACACCGGTTACACCTTCAACGCCTACCTCGGTCCGAACCAGGATCAACTGAAACCTTCTGATTACTTCGTTATTTCACCCGGTGAGAACTGCGGCGATCAGTTCTTTGACTTAAAGCAATACCACTGCTACGGCGTATACGGTAGCGGAGTAGAAACGGAGATCCGAGAGATTAAGGCCAGTTATGTGGTGCAAGAGACGGGTATTGGTTTTCTGGCTCCGCTGCTCACTACAGATGAGAATGAGGGGTTAAAGCTGGTCATCGGGAGTAAAAGAGCTTTACCAACACTTACTTCGGACTTTATGGTAGACCCTTTTACTTCTCCTTGGCCACAAAACTCAGACTTCAAAGCAAAGGATTCATGCGGAATGCTCAAAGTCACAAAAAAGGGGCCTGAGGAAAAAACAGATCTTCAACAATTATCCGGCAGTTTCCACCTAGGAAATCAAGTGCAGCAAATAATGGAAGATTACTTCGTCTACAATATGTCCGTAATCGGCTGTGGAGACCTCGATGGAGATGATAAAGTCGATTACCTAATCAGAATGTCCAGTGAAGAATACTCCCGCAAAATGCTATACCTAAGTAGTATGGCTAAAGGTGAAGAAATTCTTGGGTTAGCTTGCCAAGAAGGTTTTGGGTATTGTTGTTAACAATCTTTAGCCTTCTCCATTAGTTCAGCAACAACAAAAGATCCCGCTAGCGGCACTCAACCCATAAGTCGGAATACAATTCCTCCACCGAACCTTGCACCTGCGGCCGCGCCTTCTACCTCACAAAAAAGGAATCGCGGATTTAAGCGGATTACGCAGGTCTACGCAGATTTAATCCGTGTTGATCCGCGTAATTCGCTTAAATCCGCGATTATAAATATGTTATAGGTCAAGAGCCTAAGCCGTCCGGATAGCCGCAATCTTAGCTGCAGAAACCCCATCCACAATTGTCCGATTGATCATTGGGTGGTCTTCGTCTTGCGGGCCGAAGTCGGAGTCGGGATGATAGGCTACTACGGTAAGCTTGCCGCCATCGAGTGTCTGAAAGCGGTGTGTACCCTCCGGATGAATGATGAAGATCTTCCCCGGCACCAGGTCATAAACCTTCTCGGGCGTGACGCAGCGGCCCGCACCATCGATGACCATCCCGACCCGCATGGAAGGATGGGTATGTGCTGTCTGGTCGATATTTTCGGGAAAAAAGAGGGCGTTAAGGCAGGGGTCCCCCATTTTTACCGGAGGAACCAGCAAAGAATCCGTACATCCGTCGATGTATTTGAGTCGGCCCCAGTCTTCTACGGGTCCGCCCAATGCGTTCATCCCCCGGAAGCCAACCCGTTCGATCACTATACCCCGGCCTCCGGTGATGGCCACCTCATCAATGAAACAGAAGTACTGGCGTTCGTTCAAGCGATATTCGTTGGTGCCACCAGCCACCGTTGCGGGACCTTCAAAAACATAACCATAGTAAGTAGAGCCAGGGTTAGAGAAAGTAGAGTCTTTCGTCCAGGCGTGGAGACGCGTAGGATATTCGTCGTTGGTGTAATCGAACAAAAGTCCGTTGGAGAATTCGAATTCTGAATAAGCAGGAGTCATACGATGCGTTGGTTTTTCAGGTTTTTATGGAAGGTTTCAATAACGGGCTTGTAGTTGGTGCCCATCGCGATGCGGTAACGATCATCGCCCTGAGCGGCGCGATCGAGGATAACGTGCTTTAGGGATGGTTCTTTGGTTTTTGTGTTGAGGTAATCCTCGTCGCCCGTGAAGGCATGGATATATTCCTTAGCGACCATCTTGTAGTCGTTCAGCCGGGTACAGGCGCGATTGGGGTGGTTAGCGATGCTCCACTGCTGAAAGCGTTCGTCCCGGAAGAAGTGATGGGTCCGGTCAAAAATCTCCGCCACATCGGTCCGGAAGGTAAACACCGGCAGGCGCAGCGAAACCTGCTGCCATTTGATGGAGTAGTTCAGCCACCAAAAGAGTTCGAAGGTGCTGTTGATGGGTTGCGGCGAGGCAGCCACCTGCGGCTTCAGGTAATTGATCAGCCGGTCTACTTTTTTCGTTTTACCGAATTTTTCGAAGAGGTGCAGGGGTAAAACATCTTCCCAGGCTTCCTGGCTGAGGCCGTTAACGATCAGTGGCAGAAGTTTATCGCTGCCGAAAAGTTGATCCCCGTGTTCGCCCGTCACCAGTAACTCCCGATCGCCGAAATGATTCGTGATGGGTGGAAGGCAATGGCGGAAGTTCAGCTTGTGTAAGATGTGTTGTCGAAAAAATAAAGGATACTCGTTGATCGAAATCATGCTCAAGAGTGGTTCCAGGCGGAAGTATTCTTCCTTAGGCAGCGCTTTTATTAGCGCAATCAGGGCAACGGTGGAGTCAATCCCTCCAGACCACAGCACCCGAATCGGGCGATCTTCCTGCCGGGCACGAGCGACAATATCCGCCGCTACCGCGTCACAAATTTCTGCAAAAGACAGGAGACTAACCGTATTTTCGGGAATAAGGTCAAGCACCGAATAATCGAAGCCCTGATCAAAGGTCGCGGTTCGATCAATGATGCCGCAATCGAAGAATTTACAGGCTAGTATGTAGCCCTCTGGCAGCCGCTGGCCGTTGAGGACTCCCGATTTTGCCCGATGAGAATTGAGAAAAATTACGCTCATTTATGGATGTGTTCTAAATTCAGAGTGCTGAGAAAACTGTTGGGGGTGGCTTCGGCTTCCAACCAATCATTCACCAGGTTTTTCAACTCATTGTCTTGGCTAAAGATTTGCTCAAGATCCTGGGTGACCACGGCCCTAAGTTGCCCGAGGATAGCTTCGTCAAATACCCCTTCGCGTTCGTAAAAGTTGATTTGCATCAGGAGGGACCAATACCGCCGAAGTAAAGACCTAAGCCTTGCCTTGCGCGGCTTAGCAGCCGTACTGATTTCGCAGAACATGAGCAACTTGGCCGCAAGATCGCTTCGCCGCTGGTCGATCTTCTGCATCAGGTCATACCGCACTTTATTGCGGCTCCAGACGTATTGCCGGTAGCGAAAAAAGCCAAAATACAAACTTACCGCCCAGCCCAGGCCAGCAAAAATGAGTAGGTAGATGTTCGGGTTATTTTCGAGCACGGTTTAAAAGACGACGCGGATTACTAAACGTTGCAAGGATAGGTATTACCTACCTTTAAGCCCCAATGAAAATCTTCCGTCAAGACAAGATTGAACTAACCCAAGGCGACTGGAAGCTCATAATTGGCTACCTGACGGGCATGTCCGTTTGGCTGGCCTACCGTTTCTACGCCGAAGGTTACGGGCTTGTAGAGGGCAGCCTGGATATACTGGTGAATATCTTTAAGGTGTCCGCAGCTTTCTTCGCGCTTAAGTGGTTGATTGAATACTTTTTCCTCCGGAAAAACTGGTGGATTATTGGCTTCTTCTCCATTCTCATCGCCCTGATTTTAATTGGCGGCACCAGCAATATTATTGGTACGCTAACGGCCGGAGAACCCATCACTTCAGCGCTTTTCCCGATCAATACTTTCATTATTGGCGGTCTCAACAGCGCCCTGTTTGAAGTTGCTCTGCTTATTGGTTTTGTCTTCAGCAAGAAGTCTTATGATCAATTCATCAACAATAAAAATCTTGCGCTTGAAAACCGGGACAATGCGCTAAAAATTCTCAGGTCTCAGTTTTCTCCTCATTTTTTATTTAACAACCTCAATACCATCGATGCACTGATTGATGACCGTCCTGCGATTGCCAAACAGTACGTCCGCCACCTCGCTTCCTTGTATCGCTACCTAACCGAGACGGTGAATGAAGACATTATGCCACTCGAAGAAGAGCTTGCTTTTATCCGTAACTATCTTTTCCTGATCGAGGTGCGCTTCGGCGAAGATTATCACTTCGACATCAAGGTGAAACAAGGGATAAATAACCGTTTTTTGCCTTCCGGAGCCCTCCAAACCGCAATAGAAAATGTAGTGAAGCACAATGCCATCCTGGACGTTCCAATAAGTACCAACATCATGATTAAAGAGGAAACCGTGAGTATAAGCAACAATAAGGGCGGCCAAACACCACGCCCAACTTCCGGAACGGGACTTCAGAACCTGACGGCCCGCTACGAGCTATTAGGAGCCGCACCGCCTAGGGTCGTTAACCTACCGGATTACTATACTCTCCACCTTTCACTCCTGCTTCCACAGCCCGAATAACCGCCCATGCTCCACCTGTTGATTATTGAAGACGAAACCCCGGCCTACCAAAAACTAACCACGCTCATAAGCGAAATACTCCCCTCCCCTTTCACCCACGACTGGGCAAAAACCGGAGGCCAAACCTCCAAATTGCTCGCCTCTGGCCAGCACTACGACCTCATTTTTGCGGATATTCAACTGAGCGATGGACTATCTCTGGACGTACTCACCCATACCGAGCTTCACTGCCCCATTATCTTCTGCTCCGCTTATAACGACTACCTGCTGGAAGCGTTCCGAACCAACGGTATTGCCTACATCCTCAAGCCTTATGGAAAGGAAGATCTGCAAGAGGCACTAGACAAGTACAACAAACTTTTCACCCCTGGGCCCCAACTGCTGGCCAGTCTCCGCGAGGTCATCGAACGGCCCAAAAACTTTAAGGAGCGGCTAGTTATAAAGTCCACCAAAGGCATTCATTTACTCCCCGCCAAAGACATCAGTTTGATCGAAGCTCAGGGAGATTTCTGCCGCATCTACCGGCAAGATGGCAAAGCCTTCAGCCAAACCGAAACGCTCACCCGATTACTCGCCCAGCTGGATCCCAATCGCTTTTTCAGGATCAATCGCAGCGTTGCGGTAAGCCTTGAGCACCTCAAAAGCATTGAACCCTACTTCAAGAATCGCCTTGCGCTAAAGGTAGCCGGCTATCCGGAGACGGTAACGACCAGTTCGAGTACTACCGCAGAGTTCAGGCTTTGGCTCGAAGGTTAGGTTAGAAGCTGCTGCAATTGCCTTAGGCTTGGGACCTTCTAGTATTCTGATTTCTTAATCTCCAGCTCCTCATGCTTTAGCTTATAACTCCTCCCTACCGCTTCACCGGTATTTTGCCCCACTTCACCGGAAATCAGTTTCTCCCGCTAGTACAACCCAGCATATTTGTGGCCAATCAAACCAACAAACTATGCGGTACATATTCTGCTTTATCACCCTCTTCACGTTCCTTGCTACAGCCAGCGCCTGCTCCATCTTTACGGCGGCGAAGGGCGACCGGGTACTGGTCGGTGCCAACGAAGACGGAGACGATCCTTTCGGAAAAATTTGGGTAATGCCCGCCCGGGAAGGACGCTATGGCGGTATTTACTTCGGCTTATCCTTTATGGACAAACAAGCCGGAATGAACGAACACGGTCTTTTCTTTGACTACGCCGCACTCGACCCCGTCATCCAGAACTTCAATGAGCAGGGCACATTCATTTACATCGAAGAAATAATGGAGACCTGCAAAACGGTGGAAGAAGCTGTAGACTTCCTGAAGCAACATGGCTACTCCTTTAACCGGGCCCAGCTGTTACTCGCCGATGCAACCGGCAACTCCGTAATCGTAACACCAGAGCGAATCATCAAACGCAGCGGAGACCATCAGATTGCGACCAATTTCAATGCTTGTACGCCAGCGGATAAATCAAGCTGCCAGCGGTACCAGCGGATCGAACACAAACTCGAAACAGTAGAATCCATCTCTACCGACCTGTTCAAAGAACTGTTACATAGTGTGCACGTAGAAGGAGAAAATACTACACTGTACTCCAAAGTATTTGACCTGAAATCA
This sequence comes from uncultured Lewinella sp., assembly GCA_964410795.1. Lineage (GTDB taxonomy): Bacteria > Bacteroidota > Bacteroidia > Chitinophagales > Saprospiraceae > Neolewinella. The sequence goes on from CAYPIM010000018.1 coordinate 30,149, forward strand.
AGAACCCTCACCGTCTACAACTTCCACGACTTTGGCCAGTCAGTAGAGATTGACCTGAACGCTGCCCTGAAAAAAGGCTTTCAAATGAAAGAGATTTACAGCATCTTCGACACCCATTCTTTTGCAGAAGATTTATTCCGGCTCCGACATCCGGAAGCCATCTCTAATTCCATATTTAATCTCATTCTGGGTAGAGATGCTCAGAATATTGAAAAAGCAATCTCTAAGATCAGAAAGGAAGGCGGTCTTGAACAAGCCGCATTGGAGCAACAGTTGACGAAGGCCATCATTGAAGCGACGATCGCCGAGCGGCTTGCGATCGACAATTATTCGGTTGCTCATCAGTTTTTGCCAAATCCTCATGCTTTCTATGAGCAAAACTGGCAGGCACAATCGGAGGCCTTAGAACGCTGCAAGAAACTGTTGTCTTACATGAAGAAATCAGGTCTGGGCTTTTACTACCTACCCGCAGGCCTCCCACCGGAAGCAAATATGCTTCCACAAATTCAGGCCTATTTACAGATGGTAACACGATGAATAGGAACTTCCTGATGAAAGCGATTGAAATATATTAGAAGGGCGCGGACGCAGGATGCAATGAATGCTTTAACTAGTCTCCGATTTCGTAACTTATCGAATGCTCTTTACCGTCTGTCGAGTGAATCTTGGTGTTCGTCCGAACCCCTGCTACAACATGCAACCAATTCTGATACGCCGGGCCTTTAGGGTATACTCACATCACTAAACATCCAAAAGATACGCTCAATGTCTACTTCATTCGCATCCCGGCTTTCCGGCTTTGCCTTCCTGGCCATATTCCTCCTTACCAGCTCCCTTTCCGCCCAACCAGACCTCTCCGCTGAAGAATGGCGGGAGGATCTGCGCTTCCTGCAAAAGACAGTACACGAAGATTATTCTTTCCTATTCAAAAAAACCACTAAGGAAGCTTTTGATCAAGAAGTAGAAAGCCTTCACGCAGCTATTCCTGAACTGGCGAATCACGAAATCATCGTTGGTTTAGCCCGGCTCGTTTCTTCCTTTAAGTACGGGCACACCTCGTTTGGATTCAGAGGGAAAACCGCTAATTTTCATAAACTCCCCATTAACCTATACCACTTCAACGATGGTGTTTACGTAGAAGGCACCCATAAAGATTACCGAGCGTCCGTTGGTGCTAAGGTGCTTGCGGTAGAAGGAGTGCCCATCGACAAAGTCCTAATGGCCATCAGGCCCGTTATTCCAGCCGAAAATGACCAATACGCAAAAGGCTACGGACTAAGCTACCTCAACTACCCCGAAGTACTTCACGCCCAGGGCCTAACGGATGAACTAAAAAAAGACATCGTTTTCACCCTGGAGAAGGATGGGAAAGAATTCACAACAAGCTTTTCGGCCAGTAGAGACTTATCTATACCGGATCAGTACGGGTTTACAAAGCAAGAAGGTGATTGGCTTTCCGCCCGTCAACAGGGTACGGCTCCAGCCTACCTTCAGGAACTGGATAAGCACTACTACTTCAAGCATCTACCTGAAGAAAAAGCTGTTTACGTTCGCTACAGCCAGGTAATGCCCGACCGGTCCGAACCAATTGATGTTTTCTACCAGCGGGTTTTTGACTTTATCGAAGCAAACGACGTGGAGCGTTTGATCCTGGACGTTCGGCTTAATGGAGGGGGTAACAACTCTAATAATAAAGCCGTAGTAACGGGGATCATCCGAACAGAGAAGATCAACCAAGTGGGCAAATTCTTCGTCATTACGGGGCGCAGAACGTTCTCCGCTGCCCAAAACCTAATCAACGAATTCAGCAATTACACCAATGCCATCTTTGTAGGAGAGCCCTCCAGCGAGAACATCAACTTTTACGGAGATTCCCGCCAACTAGCGCTGCCAAACTGTAAGCTGGAAGCCCGTATGTCCTGGGCTTGGTGGCAAGATAAGCCTCAGTGGAAAAACGCAAAATGGACTACTCCGCATTTAGCCGTAGACATGAGTTTTGACGAATATAGGACCAACCAAGACCCCGTCCTGATGGGAGCCTTAGGGTTCAATACGAAAGAGTTCATCTTAGACCCGATGGATCACCTGACAGAGCTGTTCATGGCCGGAAAAATGAAAGAGCTACAAAGTGAAGCAGTGAGAATGGTGGCGGATCCGCTCTACAGGTTCTACGACTTTGAAGGCCGCATGAACGGGAGTGGACAGCTGCTGCTCGGGCAAAACCAACTACAGCCCGCAATCGCTATTTTCCAGTTTTGCACCCAACTCTTCCCAGAATCCGCGGTGAGCTACGACAACCTCGGACAAGCCCTACTTAAATCTGGCGATAAGGCCAAAGCGGTTCAGCTATTTAACCGAGCGCTTCAGTTAGACCCGAAAGGAGCTATTGGAGCAAAGGCAAAAAAGCGGCTGAAAGCACTCGAACAAAACTAGACAATGTAAAAGCTTCAGGTACAGGCGCACAGATAAAATGTAACAAAATCTTTGTGTTCAACCGGAGCACAAAATGGTTTTCGAGCACCGTACCAAAGCTAAACCCGAAGCTTGTAACTTTTCATCCAGCTTCTTCGTGTGAAGGATGAAAGGTGCAACCTTCGGGCAAAAAAAGCCGTCTCTTCCATCATAAACCGCCCATATTTTTAGCGTACATCAGATTCTACCTAGAACCAACCAATATCCCCATTAAAACAATTCAGGGCGCTGAACCATCCCACTCTTGCGGTTTAACCGCTTTCAGAACTCACAACCACCCAACAGATGAAAACATTTTACACCGTTCTAATTTGTCTCTTTTTAACCCTACCCTGCACCAGCGTCCGCGCCCAAAAAGATGCTCCCAGCCCGGAAACGGGTAGTATCTCCGGTAAGGTTTTTGACGAGAACACCCCCGCTGAATTCACCAATATCCTACTTGTCAGTGCAGCCGACAGCGTAGTTGTGAAACTGGAACTGGCCGATGAAAGTGGAAGCTTTACGTTCTCAGAAATCGAAGCCGCTAATTATTTCATACGCACTACCGGCATTGGCTACGGCGAGAAAAACCATCCGGTTTTCACCCTCGCTGCTGGTGAAGAACTGGAATTACCCATCTACCAGATAAGCGGTTCCGGCACCAATCTGGAAACGATAGAAGTAGTGGCCCGGAAGCCTTTTCTGGAACAAAAAGCAGGTATGCTTGTGGTCAATGTAGACCAAAGCATCACCGGCCAAGGCGGAACCGTGATCGATATGCTGCGCAAGGTCCCCGGCATCGTCATTGCAGGCAACCGCATTCAGATGGCTGGAAAATCAGGTCTCACCATCCTCATTGACGGGCGACCTACGAAGTATATGGACATTCAGAGCCTGCTGCGGGATATGCCAGCTGATAATATAAAATCCATTGAAGTCATCAGCCAGCCCGGCGCGCAGTACGATGCCGAAGGCTCTGGCGGTGTTATCAATTTGGTCCTAAAAAAGAATAGTCTACTCGGCACCAACGGGTCCGTCTATGTCGGTGGTGGTTATGGCGAGCGTGCCAAGTACCGTGCTGGTGGCCAGCTCAGCCACCGTGCCGGAAAGCTCAACCTCACTGGCGGCGCATCCTGGAACCAGCGCAGCTGGGTGGAAGGGCTGGACCTCATCCGTCGTTTCGATGATCGGACGTTCGTACAAACCAACCGCGACTTTGGTGTCCCCAACTCGTATAGCCTTCGCGTCGGTGCCGATTACGATCTCACCGACCGGCAACGCATCGGCGTCAACGCCCGCTACAACTGGGGCAAAAGTCCCCGTTCGGCCACTAACCTGACCAACATACTGAACCCTGAAACGGGTGACCTGATGGAAACCTTCTCCACCTCCATAGAGCGTACACGCCCTTGGACAGGATTCAACGGCGATGCCTTTTACCGCATCAAGCTCGACACCAGTGGCCAGGAAATTAACTTCGACGTGAGCTATAACCGCTTCACCCGCGATGGCCGCGTGGAGTTAAATACCACCGGCGACGGTGGCTTCCCAAACCGAGTCAACCTTGAACCGACTTCCGCCGACATTTTCTCGGGCCAGATCGACTACAAAAAGCCGCTGAGCCAAACGTTGATCTTCAAAGCGGGAGTAAAAGCCAGTAAGGCCGAGCTCGACAACGAACTTCTATCCCGCTTCAGGGAAGGTTCTGAAATGGTGATCGACACCTTTCTGAGTAATCGCTTTCTGTACGACGAAAACATTCAGGCCGCCTATACCAGCATCGGCTGGGAGAAGGGTGACCTTAGCGCCAATTTCGGCCTGCGCTTTGAGCGTACGGAGATGGAAGGCTACAACATTACGGCCGACAGTTTCAACCGCCGCAACTTCAGCCAAATCTTCCCAAGTTTGAGCTTTAACGCCCCCGCCTTCGGCCCTATTGGCGTTTCCATAGCCTACAGCTACCGAATTGAGCGGCCGAGTTACTATAAGCTCAACCCCTTCGTCAGCTACCTAGATCCACTTACTTTTCAGGCGGGCAACCCCTTTCTACGCCCCGAGCTGATCCACTCCGGCCAGTTCAGTCTCACCTATGAAAAGCAACCCTTCTTCAACCTCAGCTACGATTACACGAGCGATGTGATCGCCGACGTAACCCGTCAAATCAATGAGGACACTGATCGGTTCCAGGCTGGAACCGCTTTCCAGGAAACCGTAAACCTGGACCGTTACATTCGCTACGGCGGTAGCCTTTTCCTACCCTTGGATTTCATCGCCAAACCGATCTCCGGCTACATCGGTGGCATGCTCTTTTACAACGATTACACCTCTGATTTTGATGGCGGTCAACTTGATCAGGACCAGTGGAGCTTTACTGGCTTCTTCCAGATCAACGCGAAGCTACCGATGGACTGGAAGGGCGAAATTTCCGGCTGGTACCAGGGCAAAGGTATCGATGGCATCATCCGCACAGACCCACTTTACGGTGTATCCGCCGGGCTTGAAAAGTCATTCTTTGACGATCGGTTAGACTTTGTTCTGAGCGGCGATGGCATTGTACAGAAGTTCTTTACCGGCACTATCCGTTATCAGGAACAAAACCTCGACATCCGCTCCATTTGGGAAGCTCCGGTTGTTTCCGTTAAATTGACCTATAAATTCGGCAACCGCTTCCTGAAGAAGAACGAGGGCCGCCGAAGCTCTGCTTCTGAGGAGCGAGGACGATTGAATGACTAGAGTTTTAAGCTACCGCATACTAAAAATTGAATCGCGGATTATGGCGGATTACACGGATGAACACAGATTCTGTTCGCACTAAAATCTGTGTTCATCCGCGCCATCCGCTTAAATCCGCGATTCAATTTTCATTTAGGAGCAAAACAAAAACTTCCTGAAAAGCAACACCATGCAAAGACGTACCTTCCTGAAAACCTCTACCCTGGCCACAGCCGGCCTGCTAGCTTCCAACTGTTCTCCAAAGTTAGCAATGCCCTTAGGTAAGACCCATATCTTGAGTCTCAGCTTCGACGATGGCTTCAAAAAGTCCTTTTATCGCATCGCCGAAATACACGAGGAATATGGGTTTAAAGCATGCCTTAACGTGATCGCGACCGGTCATATGCCAGATTTTCAGAAGGTAGATGATTGGATTCTCCCGGAAATCCTCGGCGATTTCAATGATTGGAATAAGCTCGCCGGCCGCGGCCATGAGGTAATGCCACATTCCTGGAAACACCTAAACCTCACCAAAATACCCCTGGCGCAAGCCAAGGAAAACATTCTGAAGTGCCTTGAATACTTTACGGATAATCTGGACGGCTACGAACCCCAAAAAGCTGTGTATAATTATGCTTTTGATGCCTCTACAGAAGCCCTCGACTTATTCACCCTTCAGCATGTTGGGGCCGTCCGGACCGGAGGATGGCTCCTTTGGGAGGATGAAGCATACAATGCAATGCCAGTAAGAGAAAAAACTGGCCGTCTGGGCTGCTGGACGAACGGGCCGGACAACAACGACCGCTGGGTAGACAAGGAAATCAAAAACTTTCTAAAATCAGACGGCGGTTGGCTTATTTTGAACCTGCACGGGCTAGACGAAGAGGGCTGGGGACCGATATCCAGTACCTATCTCGATAATTTATTGGGTCAGCTTACAAGACTTGATCAACTGGCTGTTTTACCGGTAGCGGGGGCACTAACCTGAGACGATTCTGGAGACTCAAGTGGGGCATCGCTGTTTGCTTCTATGAATTCATTCATGAATTCTAATGACTTTTTATAAACCCTTAAGCAAACAGTTAGAAAATAGCGGTAAGAAGAGATTGAGTTGACAAATACCCGGTCCCGATAGTTGGCTATGGGTTGAGGTCGAGCCCGGTAGAGGTCGAGATTTTCAGATACGTGTTTAAAGTACCGTTCATTGAAGCTTTCTACAAGAAGCTGATTTTGGACTTCAGCCAGCTTATAGTATTCATATAGTTCGATTAATTCCGATTTTTTCTCAAAATCATCTAAGAAGCGTATATCTCCCGATTCCGTAAAGGAGGCGTAGGCATTTTTTTTCACGTATAGCCCCCCAACGTTCATCATCCTGAACACCAGTCCGTTAATTCTTCGAGTATCGCTGTCTTCAGTGTGAATTAGTTGAAGTAGCGTATCAAGTTGGAACTGATCCTCGGTAAGTTTATCAATCAGGCGGACTAAGTTCTTCTTATTATAGCGGGTTTCTTCAACAATCTCAAAAAGATGAGCATCAACAAGTTTGTCCTCCTTCCGGTCGGTTGAGCACTTTTCCAGTTGGAAAGCCATGAGAATACTCAGGACGATTAAGACAAAATTGATGAGGTGATTGGGCCAGTCAACGGTGCGTTTCATACCTTAAAACTACAGCTTTTCCCTCTAGAATTCAATAATCTGGCGCGGGCGCAGGATGCAAAGAGCGTTTTAAGAACACCTTTGTTTTACTTATAATCTCACCCTGCCTCGCTCCTCTTCAGCACCTCTAAGCATCGTTTTCTCGGCACCTGTTCCGCCAAAACTACGGAAGTAGCTGAAACGAAAAACTCGATGTCGAGCTGATTCTGGCAGATAAGTTCCGATGGCAGAAATATCATAATGCTCCGGACCAAGTACGCCGTAGTTGAAGCGCACGCCCGAACTCATGATCAGGTCTTCGGCCACAAACTGCAAGCTGCCTCCATTACCCGGCAACTCTTTCTTGATTCCGAGGCTGAGCGCGCCAAAAGACCTCAATTGTACTGAACCATTGTATAGTCCGGAATTGAACCATCCAGAGAGCTCCACCGTCCAGCGCTTCGGAAAGGTAAAAGTCTGGTTACCATTGAGGCTAAGGTTGATGTATTGATGCTCGATCATCTCTGGCGTATGCGTGAGCCGGAAGCTACGCCAGGAAGTGGTAGCATTTAGTTGACCCGACCACCAATTCGTTAGTGTTACAGGCGTAGTCAGTTGTAGGTCAAGATTGGTGAGCCGCTCTACGTTTTGCGGACTAATCACTATGAAATCACTAGATGGATTCTCAGAAGCTTGAAAGCCAGCGATGGTACCATTCTCCCGTTGAAATGAAAGCGCGATGAGTTTACCATCAAAAGCATAGCCCGTCCGTAATTGATGGCTGAGGGTAGGTTGCAACAAGGGGTTTCCTGAGAAAACGGAAGCAAGCCCGCTATACGTCAACGCAGCGGCTAAGTCGTTATAAGTGGGCCGGTTAATTCGCCGGGCATAAGAAAACTGCCACTGCCTTTGCTCCGTAAACTGGTGACTAAAAGACAAGGAAGGAAAGAATCGCCCCGACCGACGATCGGCCGTTGAACCACTGAAATTTTGGTCCCAAAACTCGTACCGCATTGCTGCTGTTAAGCGTTGTTTGGTGCTTAGTTGAAAATTGAAACTTCCATAAGCAGCAGCAATGGTTTCCTGTGCAGTTAGTTCGCTATCGGTTCTTGCGTCCTGCTCCCACTCGCCGCTTTCCAACCGCGAAATGCCTCCTTGGTTCTCCGTTTTTGAACGAGATGCTTTTGCTCCCAGGTCCAGATTAAGCCCTTCCCGCAGTTCCTTGCTATAATCGGCCTGTAGTGTGGCGATGTGGATAGCGGTGTTGCTCTCCCCTCGGTTTAATTGGGAAAACACCCCTCCACCTAAGTCCAGCGGAGCACCTTCGGCGTCCTGAAAACTGTTATTAATCAAGCTTGGGTTGTCATTGGAAAAATAAAGATAGTTGGCGTCAAGCTGCAGCTTTCCTCCGCCAAGTGCGGTCGTCTCCAGGTATAAATTAGGCGTTATGTTTTGCCAGCTATTCTGGCCAGCAATGCTAATACGCGCTTTAAAGGAAGAGTCTTGTGGAAGCGAGTAAGCTGCCTGGTTGAGTATGCTGTACTCGTCTTCTGATCGGCTAGCCTGCAAACCCAGTCCCACTAAGGTATTCTTATTCAATTGTTGCTCAAAACCTAAGCCTAGTTGATGATTACGACGCCGATGACCAACCTTGTTGAGAAAGTCAAATCCGATGTTTCCTCCTAACGCAGGTACTGTGTTGCGCCCTACACCATGATAACCATCCGTCGAATGATCGTAGCTATAGGCATAATTGGTGTACCAACGCGTCGCTTTACCGCCACGGCTGAATTGAATACTCCCCCCCACTTTTGAACGAAAACCATAACCAGCGTTTAGAGAAATACTACCCTGAGTCCCCAACTTTTCACTTCGCTTCAATACGATGTTGATCACGCCAGCGGTTCCCTCAGCATCATACTTTGCACCGGGGCTGGTCAATAACTCAATCTTTTCGATATTGTCAGCACTCATTCCGTTTAAAGTCCCAAGTAAAGCATCGATGGGCAACCTTAATGTTTTACCGTTCAGTAAGACCGTTACGCCATCGCGACCATTCAAACTGATATTGTTGTTCCGCCGATCGATAAATACGCCCGGTGATCGTTCCAGCACCTGAAGTGCGGTACTCCCACGAGTAAGTACGCTGCTTTGGACGTTGACAATAGTTCCCTCGGGGAGTTGTTCCAATTGCAACTTCCGGGCCTTCACCTCCAGCACGGCAAGGTCAACAGCCCCACTCACTAATTCTATTGATCCAGTATTATGTACCTGGCCTAAGCTGGAGAAATTGATCGCTGAGGTAAATCCGTCCTGGTATCCAATCGCACTAACCCGGAGGAAATACTGCCCCTCAGTAGGAGGGACAAGCTGGAACAGCCCGTCCAAATCCGTAGTAGTTCCATGAACCAGTGCGGAATCTTGTGCTAACAGGAACACATTAGCGAAGGGAAGGGCTTCGCCATTAGAATTGAAAACACTACCAGCAATCTGCCCGTTTAAAAAATTCAAGGCAGTAAGCAAAGTGAATACTAAAAGAATAGCTCTCATTGGTCTTCATTGAGTTAAACAGATAAGGAACTGGTCCACGATTTGAATACAAAGCAAAAACATGGAGCTCCAGGAACGCTCCTCCAATTGCCATTCGGAGCGCTATTATTGACGAGTTGCAAAAAGCACTATAGCTCGCTTTCAATCTGCACCTTTTTACCTCTTGCCAATTAGCCTGGTCTACTCATCAATAAATCTGGACCGTTCATATTCTTCTGGAGAAGTCGGCTTCACCAATCTGTATCTTTGTTACCCTGAACTCAACCTCTTCGTTTGGCCTCTTTGATTTCCCTCCCGCAATGGTTTTTCAGGTACAAGTTGTACCACCTGCCGTTTTGGTTGCTCTACCATTATGCTTGGTGGACACTCTCCATTGGCGACCCGCTAGCTGCAGCAGATAATATTTTTTCAATCTACGGTACGAAGTACATCGCTTATGTTTTGTTCCAGGCCGCTGGGGTTTACTTCAACCTATACTTCCTTTTCCCCCGTCTATTAGAAAAGGGCAAATCTTTAAGCTACCTGGTTGCTGTTGCTGGCACGGTAGTTCTTGTCGCCGCCGTAATCCCACTGGGATACTACTTTACTGCTTGGATATCCGGACGCGACTTTCAAGAGTTGTTTAACCACGACCCTGCAGACTATCTCGGCATTATAATCCATATGTCTTTTCCTTCAACCGTGGCCGCCATGACCTTAGCCATGAGCATCAAACTGGCCAAAAACTGGCTTGAAGCTCGGGAGCGACACCAGGAGCTGGAAAAAGCCAAGCTGGCTACGGAGTTACAATTTCTTAAGTCCCAGTTCAACCCTCACTTCCTGTTCAATACCATCAATAGCATCTTTGTCTTGATTCATAAGAACCCTGATATGGCCTCGGAGTCGTTGGCTAAATTCAGCAATCTACTCCGTTATCAGCTTTATGAGTGCAACGATAATTTTATTCCCTTAGATCAAGAACTGGCCTTCTTAGAGAATTTCTTCGAATTGGAGAGTCTACGCCAAAACAGCTACCAGGAGGTAAGTATCAAGCTGCAATCACTTCCTCATGCCAACCTGAGCATTGCGCCTTTCCTGCTGATTCCCTTTCTGGAAAACGCCTTCAAGCACGTAGGCCAAGACGAAGGCCAGGTCAATCGGATTACCGTCAATCTGGCCCTTGAAACAGATACCCTTCACCTTGAAGTAAGCAATACGAAGGGGCATCAACCAAGCTCAGGCGAAGAGCTCGTTCCCGGAGGCATTGGTCTTAAAAACGTACAACGCAGGCTCGAACTTCTTTACCCCGGCCGTTATGAGCTGGATATTAAAGACACGGAAGACCTTTACGTCGTTCATCTTAACATCAGGCTCTACGCGTTGTCCGGTCAGCTCTTGAACCAAACAGCGAACACGGCGTCCCTTAGCCTTAATTAATTCTACTCCATGGCCCTTCGTAGCCTGATCATTGATGATGAACCCCTTGCACGCGAGTGCCTGGCCAACTACAGTCGTGAAGTCGATTTTATCGACATCATCGGTACCGGTAACAACCCCGTTGAGCTTACGCGCCTGCTTGATGAACACGAAGTTGACTTGGTGTTCCTGGATATTCAGATGCCAATTATGAACGGGATTGAGTTTTTGCGTTTAGCTAAAGCAGCTCCGCTCGTCATCATCACGACGGCCTTCCCGAGTTATGCGATTGAAAGTTTTCAGCTGGATGTGCTGGACTATCTTCTGAAGCCCATTACGTTTAATCGCTTCTACCAAGCGGTAAATAAAGCCAAAGACGTTTACCAACTTCGCTCCTCAAACCCTTCCATTGCACCTGCGGCCGCGCCAAAAAACGAAACGATACTCGACCACTTTTTTGTAAAGTGTGAACACAAGTACGAGAAGATTTACTTTGATGACATTCTCTTTATTCAGGCGCTGCAAAATTACGTCACCATCCATACCACTGGCGGAAAATACGTCACGTTGCTTTACCTGAAAAATGTAGCAGACTACCTCAAAGGGCAGCCTTTTTTACGGGTACACAAATCGTTTATCGTTGCCATCCATAAAATCGATACCGTCGATCATCATGAGTTGCTGATCGGGGAACACCGCATCCCCATCAGTCGCAATTACCGTGAAGGCGTCATGCAGCAGGTGGTAGCGGATAAGCTCTGGAAGAAGTAGGCGCGCACGCAGGATGCAGAGAGAGTTTTCGAGAAAGACAGGTCGGTCATTAAAGCCCCCTCCCATTGATCTTGAACAACATTAGCCTTCCGATATCTTGTGCACGTTGAATCGCCAAATCCGCCCGTTCTCCAGCAAACAGTTCCCGAACAGTCTCTTCCCACATGGCTAACCAGGCCTCAAAATGTCCCTCGGTCAACGCCGTCTTTTCCGCCAACTCCAGGTGCTTCAGCATAGGATTGCCCCGATAAATCGGGTTTCCAAGTAAAATACTCTCCCAAAAATCGCAGATGATGGGAAGGTGAGCTTCAAGATCAAGCTTGGCTACCTCCGTGAAGATGTGGCCGATGGTAGCATCAGTGATGGCCTTGGTGTAGAAGGTCGCTACGAGTTGGTTGATGTCTTGGCGGTGGGTGATGTCGGGCATATTATCGATCGGTATGCTACTGCTTCCTGATACCAAAAAACTCAGTTACAGAATAGACCAAATCTTCTGTTACTTCGCCGTTCACCGTAACGAGATACGTTCCTCTTGCTGAGGGGACAACCAAATTAACAGTCATTCTCGACTCTGCGAACGGATCATAAGTATTCAAATCACAGAGATATACTGCTTCCAAAAGGTCTGGAATTTTTCGCCACCCTGATAAGCATGATTCATTCCCCTCTATTTGGGCTCTAAAGTTATCCAGCCCTGCTTCTAATGGCTTGATAGAAATCATCTCTTTAACGCTACCCTCGTTCATCGAAGCATAAAATAAAGTTCCATCGTCCATTCCCGGCAATTCTTGAAAGCCAGCATTTGCCAGAAGGTCCTTATTCAATCCGAGCGACGCATCATCCGATTCGTCCCACTTTAAATCCTCGAAATTAACGCTATCTATTCCAACAAACAGTGAAGACGTCAGATCAACTGGTGGTAAGTTTTCAAATTCCAGGAAATGTATTCCAGCAAAAAGTATGGCATTCTTTTCCAAGATTCCTGGTAGTTCGAATACTTCCTTTCGATAAGGAGGAACCATTGGATACCAACGGCAAGAATCTCTTTGACGGATCTCAAGAACTGCAGAAGAAAATTCCGAGTATAAATCAAGGTAGGTCTGGCAAGAGAGATTCTTAGGTGTATGAATCCTCTCGTGTGTGATCAGTTCATAATAGTGAGCATCCGGTATTGCCTTAGTTCGTTCAAAGGCAGCAATCAGGTAATTATAAATATCGGATGTTTTGTGGTATGTCTTTCGGTATTCAAATAACAGAAATTCTTTTTTCTTTTTTTCTAAGCCAGTAATACTCACGGTTAAGTCATCATGTAACAAAGCCAGTTCTTGGTCGGTAATATTTTCCAGAATGCAAGTTGAGGCAGCTTTTAGGCGAGGAAGATATTGGTCCAACAAGGCCTCAAAGGCAGCTTCCTGACACATTTCTGAAGCACGTGCCTTCATTGCGTATTCATTCACATCTCCATATCCGGCAGGCAAGGCTGGGTTTAGCCAGGACTTTTCAACCGCTTTCAAATCACTTTCGGAAAGCTTACCTTGAAAGAAGTGTTGAAACTTACTATTTAGTTTATTCTGTGTATCGGGAACATCAAGGGTAGCCCGCCCCCACAGCTCATCGTAGTTGGTTCTATAGTACTTAACTATTGTGTCTTGCCCTTCTTTACTAAGATCTCCGTGCCCCAGCATTCGAGCAATAGGTTTTTGACTAAAAACAACTCCAGGAAGTAGTAGTATAAATAATCGAAAAAGCATGTCAATAAGGTATTTACGTAAAGGTAAGTATATGCCAAAAACTGAAGCCATGCCTAGCCCTCTATAACCCCTCGAACACTGCCCACCAACAGTAGGCGCCGCTTCGCCTCCTCGTAAGGGATTCCAAGGGCATCCACGATCATTTTAGTCCCCCGGTCCACCAGCTTGGCGTTGGAGAGTTGCATATCGACCATGCGGTTGTCTTTCACCCGGCCAAGACGGATCATGGTGGTGGTGGTGATCATGTTGAGGATAAGCTTCTGCGCCGTACCTGATTTCATCCGGGTACTACCGGTTACGACCTCCGGGCCGACAACAGCCACAATCGGGTGATCGGCATGTTCGGTTACTGGTGCACCGGGGTTACAAGTAACGCAGGCCGTCAGGATGCCCCGCTCCCGGCAGGCCTTCAGCCCGCCAACCACGTAGGGTGTAGTACCGGAGGCTGCTATCCCGATCATCGTATCATCCGGGCCGATGTTGTGCGCTTCCAGGTCTAACCACCCCTGACCTTCGGCGTCTTCGGCAGATTCAACGGGATGACGCAGTGCATGGTCTCCACCAGCAATAAGCCCAACAACCCACTCCGGTGGCACACCGAAGGTGGGCGGGCATTCGCTGGCGTCCAGTACACCAAGCCGGCCGCTTGTACCTGCACCAGTGTAGAAGATGCGGCCACCGCGTTCCATTCTTGGCACAATGTCATCAATCAAAGCGGTTAAGACAGGAATACAAGCCTCCACCGCTAAGGCTACTTTCTGGTCTTCCCGGTTGATATTTGTCAGGAGTTCAGCCGTCTCCTGTTGCTCAAGATGCCGGTAAAGGCCGGGCTGCTCTGTTATTTTCTGCATGCGGGCTAAGGTAAACACAAAAAACCGGCACGATTATTGCGAGCAACCCTATACCGCTCTCAAGCGTTTCCTATCTTTACTTGCCCTTACCGGGCCCTACCCCACGCCCCTGAACTAAACTAAGTGAGCCGACCAAAGATTTCCATCAATATGGACAACCACGGATTTGACGACGACCAGGAACTGTTCCCCTTCATCGGTACCGAAGAAGGAGACGAAGAGATGAATGCCGCCGACTTACCGACCATTGTCCCCGTTTTAGCCCTTCGGAACTCCATCCTGTTTCCTACAATTGTGATCCCGATCAATATTGGCCGTGACCAATCCATCAAGGCCATTCACAAAGCCCAGGAAACTGACAAATGGGTGGCGGTATTCAGCCAGCGCGACCTCAAAGAAGAAAACCCTTCCGGAGACGACCTCTACGAGATCGGCACCCTTGCTCGCATTCTCAAGATGCTGCGCATGCCCGATGGCAGCCTGACCGCAGTTCTCCGTGGCCGCCAGCGCATACGCCGTAAGGTTATGACCCAAACGGAGCCCTACCTGGCCGGAGAGATTGAGCTACTGAGTTACAACCAACCTGCTGACCCACTGACCTTCAAGGCTACTATTGATAGTGTCCGCCACAATGCAGGCCGTGCCGTAGAGTTGAGCCCCAACATCCCTACTGAGGCGAAGATGATGCTCGATAATATCGACGTACCCAGCCACCTGCTGAACTTTATCTCCAGTAATCTCAACGCAGAGATGAACGTAAAGCAAGAGATCCTGGAAACTGCGGACCTCGGATCAAAAGCAAACCGAGTACTAACCGAACTACAGCAGGAGCTACATATTCTGGAAATCCGTGACCAGATAGAAAACAAGACCCGGGGTGACATCGAAGAACAGCAGCGGCAGTACTTCCTCAACCAGCAGATGAAGGCCATCCAGGAAGAACTTGGCGACAACCCTAACCGGGAAGCTGTTGAGCAACTAGAAAAAAGAGCCGTTGACAAACAATGGCCGCAGGAAGTTGAAAAAGTCTTTACCCGCGAGATCACCCGCCTCAAACGGATGAACCCTCAGGTAGCCGAATACTCCGTCCAGCTATCTTATCTGGAAATGCTCCTCGATCTGCCCTGGCAAGACTATACCGAAGACAACTTCGACCTGAAAGCGGTAGCAAAAGTGCTCGACGAAGATCATTATGGCTTGGAAAAAGTCAAGGATCGCATTCTTAGTCACCTGGCCGTACTGAAGCTGAAGGGCGATATGAAAGCCCCAATTCTTTTATTGCTTGGCCCTCCTGGCGTTGGTAAAACAAGCCTGGGTAAGAGTGTGGCCGAAGCCCTTGGGCGTAAGTACGTCCGGATGAGTCTCGGCGGCCTTCACGACGAGAGTGAGATCCGCGGCCACCGCAAAACATACATCGGCGCCATGCCCGGCCGCATTGTACAGTCTTTGAAGAAAGTTGGCTCCGCCAACCCTGTATTCATCCTCGACGAAATCGATAAAGTAGGCCAAAGCCACCGGGGAGACCCCTCAAGCGCCTTATTGGAAGTACTCGACCCGGAGCAAAATACTACTTTCCACGACAACTACCTTGACCTGGACGTAGACCTTTCAAAGGTCATGTTCATAGCTACCGCCAACAATTTCGGGTCCATCCAACCAGCCCTCCGCGACCGGATGGAGATCATTCACCTAAGCGGTTACTCCGCCGAAGAGAAGCTTGAAATTGGCAAACGGCACCTACTACCCCGCCAGCGAGAAGACCACGGTCTCAAAGCCAAACAAGTCAAGGTGCCAGTTGCTACCCTAAAAGCCGTCATTAGCGGCTATACCCGCGAGAGCGGGGTACGGGGTCTCAACCGACAGATCGGCGGACTTATGCGCTATGCCGCCAAGCAAATTGCTATGGAAGGTGCTGAGAAAGTTAGTGTAACGTCGGATTTACTTGAAGAAATTCTGGGACCGGTTAAGTTTGAGCGCGAACCCTACCGCGTCGGCAAACTGCCCGGTATTGCCGTTGGGCTGGCCTGGACGCAGGTAGGCGGAGAAATTCTTTACGTCGAAGCCAGTCTTAGTTCTGGAAAAGGAGGATTGACCCAAACGGGCAACCTGGGCCAGGTGATGAAAGAAAGTGCCATTACGGCCCGCTCCTTCCTGAAAGCCAATGCTAAAGAGTTCAACATCGATTTAGCGAAGATCAAGGAAAACGACATCCATATCCATGTCCCGGAAGGAGCTACTCCTAAAGACGGCCCCAGCGCCGGCATCACGATGCTTTCTGCAATGGCAAGTGCCTATACGGGGCGCGCCATCAAGCCCTACCTGGCGATGTCTGGCGAAATCACCTTACGTGGGAGGGTATTACCCGTTGGTGGTATCAAAGAGAAACTTCTGGCTTCCCGCCGTGCGGGCATGAAAACCGTTATGCTAAGTCGGAAAAATGAGAAAAACGTCCGGGAGATCGAGGAGCGCTACCTGAAAGGTTTGAAGATCCACTATGTGGATAATATGCGTGAGGTACTGGAGTTTGCACTTAGCTAGTGAACTGATTGAGGTAAATTAATAGTCAAAAAAATCGTTAATACCTTTACATCACCCCAACCTCAAGCCGCTATTCGGTGTCCTTGTTTTCGGAAACCATATCCCCGCCGCTTTATGAAGTACTTGTTCTTACTCTGCTTTTCCATCCTTTCTTTCACCTGCGTCCGCGCCCAACTAGTGGACCAATACGGTGAAGAACTCGTTCAGTTTTCGGGAATGGTCCTTGATGGAACAAACAGTCAGTTGTACCCAATTCCTTACGCTACGGTCCTGATTCAGAACGATGGGCGTGGTACTTACGCTAATCTCGACGGATTTTTCAGTATTGTTACACACAAGGGCGACACGGTTATTTTCAGTGCCTTGGGCTACGACGATGCCAGATACGTTGTGCCAGATACGCTGAAGGAAGATAAGTACAGCATCGTACAGATGATGACTAAAAACAGCATTGACCTGCCCGCTGCCGTTGTATTTCCATGGCCTAGCCGCGACCACTTTAAGCTGGAATTTTTAGCTATGGATGTCACCGAAGAACTTCAGACAATCGCCTCCAACAACCTAAGTGCCGAAAAACTGGAAGCATTGCAAAAGACCGTTCCCCGGTCTGGAGCGGAGAACGGCAGCTTTTACCTTCGCCAGCAGGCGAAACAAACCTATTATATCGGTCAGCGCCCTCCAATGAACATCTTCAGTCCTGTGGCCTGGAAGCAATTTTTCGACGGCTGGAAGCGCGGTGACTTTAAGAAAAAGAAGGACAATTAAGTATGC
The DNA here is from genome assembly GCA_964410795.1 of uncultured Lewinella sp. Taxonomy (GTDB): domain Bacteria; phylum Bacteroidota; class Bacteroidia; order Chitinophagales; family Saprospiraceae; genus Neolewinella. Next base: position 47,577 of record CAYPIM010000018.1, read on the forward strand.
GCCATTAGTAAGTTGAGGGCGCGGACGCAGGTGCAAAGAACGTTTTACAACTTAACATCTGCGCAACGAGCAATGGTTTGATACAACTATCCGCCCCGACAATCAGTTTATAAAGCATGAGTGCTCCTGCTAACACAACCGGACCTGACAACCCCACCCTGCTTATCTATGCCTGCCTCTATTTCTTGGTAGCTAGCCTGATGCTGCGCCTCTCTCCGGGCCTAGGCATTATGCTTTTCCTTATCGGCATTATTGGTATTGCGGCCTACTTCGGCGCTTCCTGGCTCAAAAAACACCGCGCCAGCAAGCCGGATACGGCGGACATTGGCTTCCGAATCAACCAGCGTTATAACGACTGTAAAGCTAAAGAGGAACGTTTCCGCACGGAGGCGGAGAATATCCGGCAAAGTATAGCTACCCTTCGCGATGATATCGAAAGAAGCACAACTGCTGACACCGAAGAGGTAGCGCGCGCGCAGAAGCTTATCACTGATTTTGAAGCAGAATTTAATCTTCGCCACGCAAAAGCCTCCTTCTTCGCAGACTGTGCCGCCAAACTTAAAGCCCTGCTAGATCGTCATCAGCTTCAGGAATCCATAGCAGCTCGTAAGCGTGAACTAGAAGCACTTCGTTCCACCAATTTTGACGACGAAGCCGCCCTGGAAGAAACCCGCTATCACCTTGAAAAAGACACCATTGAGCTTGATACCATTGCGGAATTAAGCCGGGAAGCCTTTGTCAGTTTCAAGGCCGAACAAGCTGAGGAATTACGTCTCCGTTTGGAAAAACTTCGTGGTGAGCTTTAAGTCTTTGTGAAACAAAACTTTTTCCAATCTGAAAAAGTTATCCCAATCACTTCCACATTTTAAGCAGAGGTACTATCTTTGCGGTCGCTTAAGCGCAGAATGCTGTGCAAGGCGATTCGTGATTCTCGATGTTAGATTCTCGATTCTTGAATTACACGCACTACAGCGGCGGCTAAATCAAGAATCAAATATCGAGAATCGAGAATCAAATATCC
>CAYPIM010000019.1:0-14914 GCA_964410795.1 uncultured Lewinella sp.
CAATACCGCCTCTTAGTAACCCCGGACACCATCAGCATCACAAACATGAATCACCTGGTCTCGCAGACCAAAACACTCGCGCAGAAGCTATCCTCCACCGCCAACCCCAAAACTAACGCCGACGAAATCGCTGAGGCCAGTCGAGAACTCTATGGTCTGTTATTTGAGGGCATAGATTCTTTGCTCCCGCCGAACCTTCACATCATCGCGACGGGAGAGTTGGAGAACATCCCTTTTAATGCGCTGCGGCGCGAAGCGCCGGGGGAAGCGGCCCGCTATTTAGGTGTAGAGGTGGCCCTTAGCCGGCAAATGTCCATCAACAGCATGCGCTTAATGCAGGAGCAGGAAACGACGCCGCGCTACAATCGCCCGCTGGGCATGGCACCAGCTTTCGCTAACGAAGCCCTTCCGGTCAGTGAACTGCGGCAAGCGGGCTTCGTGCTCCCTCCCCTACTCTACAATTCCGACGAGGTGAAGAACCTGGAAGAACGCGGACCGGGCACCTTCTTCTACGGCGAAGAAGCGACCTTGCCCAACTACCTGGCCAACGTGAGCGACCACAGCATCATCCACCTCGCCACCCACGCGATCTCCAGCCAGACCGACGGATTAAAGAGCCGAATTTACCTCGCGAGTGAAGGGAAAGAGACTGCAGAACTGTACCTCTCAGAGATCGGCGACCAAACACTGAACGCCGACCTTGTTGTGCTCAGCGCTTGCGAGACTGGCAGTGGTAGTCAGCACCTGGCGGAAGGCCGGATCAGCCTAACAAAAGCCTACCTCGCCGCCGGGGCCCGGTCCGTAGTCTCCTCCAACTGGGCGGTGGACGATTTTGCGACGGCGGCCCTGATGAAGTTTTTCTACCAGCACATTCAGGAGGGGAAACCTCCCCACCAGGCGCTACAACTCAGCCGCAAAGCCTACCTCGAGAAATATCCGGACGCTCCGCCCTATAAATGGGCGGCCTTTGATGCCTACGGCGGGATGAAGCCCGTTCGATGGGACCGCAGCCGGAGTAAATGGCCAATGGTGGGATACGGGGCGCTGGGGCTGGCGACCTTGGGGCTAGGATTGGCCTATATTCGGCGAAGAAAGCAGCGCGCGTAGTGGGTTTAAGACGCGAACATTCGACGAAAAACCAGCATCAATACATCCATCCTTTCTCCAAAGTCGTTAGTGAACTGGTTTAAACTTTCCGTTCACGACCTTATCCGCGCCCTGATGATTACTAGCTTCGTTGCAAAAATCCTCAGTTAGCTAAGGCTAAACTCCGGTTTTCGCGCCTTGCCAGTAATCATCAGGTCTGCGGAGCGGCCAGTTCAGAAAAGTTTAAACCAGTTCAGTGCATAAAACCTCTTGTATGCCCCACCTTTCTCCTCACGGCAAACTGCTCCTCACCGGCGAATACTTCGTTCTGGACGGCATTCCTGCGCTAGCGGTGCCGACGAAGCGGGGGCAGACTTTCTCAGTAAACAGCTTGCCCGGTGGTCCGGAGCACGATCTGTACTGGCGGGCCTACGACGTACACGGGGAGCGATGGTTCAGCCTCGCTTTCGATAAGGAAGAATGGGCGCGGCCGCAGGTGCAAAGTGAGGACCCAGCGGCAAGGATCCGACAAATTTTGCACGCAGCGGAAACCCTCAATCCCGGCTGCACCGCAGATATCCGGGGGCTGGAAGTAAGGACTACACTGAGATTCGACCGAAAATGGGGCCTGGGCAGTAGTTCCACCTTGATTGCGGCAGTAGCCAAATGGCTCGACGTAAATCCCTACGCCCTGCTGGAACGTACTTTCGGCGGCAGTGGCTACGACCTGGCCTGCGCTTTCGCTAAAGGGCCAATCCTTTACGAACGCAATGGCACCAGCCCGAAGGTAACGGAGTTGGACTGGAACCCTACCTGGCTTCAGCAGACCTACTTCGTCTACCTCAACCAAAAGCAGAACAGCCGGGAAGGCATCCGGGCCTACCGTTCCACTGAAGTATCGGGTGAGGCCAAAACGGAGATCCACCGCCTCACCACTGCTCTTTTATCCAATTCCTTGCACCTGCGCGCCGCCGCCCAACTGCTGCTTGAACACGAAAACATTGTGGGTAAAACGCTTAGTCTGATGCCCGTTCAGCAAAAGCTGTTCCCAGATTTTCCCGGAGCAATCAAGAGTCTGGGAGCCTGGGGAGGTGACTTTGTATGGGTCTTGAGCGAAGAACCGCCGGAAAAAGTCAGGGCGTACTTCAACGAGCGGGGATATGAAGTGGTTATTAATTATGACGAGATGGTGCTTTAGCAGGTTGCAGGTTGCAGGTTGCAGGTTCCACGTCGCCACCTGCAACTTGCACCTCTGCAACTTGCAACCTGTACCCCGCAACTTGCAACTTGATGAAATGGAAACCCGCCAAAATCACCCGCATCCAACAACGCTCCCCCACTGTCCGTAGCTTCTGGTTGGAGTTGCCCGACCGTGAAGTCCTCGATTTTCGCCCCGGCCAGTTCCTGACCCTGGACCTACCCATCGGCAAGACCCGCCGCGATGGCTGGCGGAGCTACTCCATCGCCGCTGCGCCCAACGGCTCTAATCAGGCCGAACTCTGCATCGTGCGCCTACCGCACGGCCTCGGCACCGGCTTCCTATTCGACGAAGCCGCCATCGGCACCGAAGTACTCACCAAGGAGCCCGCTGGTGTTTTCACCTTACCCAAAGGCCCACTCCAACACGACGTAGTGATGATCTGCACCGGCACCGGTGTTGCCCCGTTCCGCGCCATGCTACAAGATCGGCTCGGGAAGGAAAGCGTTAACTTTCACCTGATCTTCGGCTGCCGCACAGTGGCAGACATCCTTTACCGGGAAGAATTTGAAGCCTTGGCCCAACAGCACGCCAACTTCACCTACACGGTAGCGGCGAGCCGGGAAGAGGTACCCGCCACCGACGGCATGAGTACCGCCAAAAGCTACGTGCATCCCATTTATGAAGCGGCTTACGCCGAGGTAAAACCAGGCGTCCGCTTCTACCTCTGCGGCTGGGCGGTGATGGTGGATGAGGCCAAAGAGCGGCTGTTGAAACTTGGTTATCCGAAGGAACAAATCATCGAAGAACTCTACGGATAAAAGTCCGGCGTAATTTTTTGCATTCCGCATGAAACTTTTAGCCTTACCACTTACCTTTGTCCTATTAATGGAGGGCTTGTCATTCTTAAATGATTAATTACTTCTCCAACGGTGAGGGGATTTCCCTCACTCGGCCAACGAGCTAAGCTTCGCAAAGCTCGACGGACGAGTTCAAGCCGGGCCTATAGCTCAGCGGTTAGAGCGCCGGACTCATAATCCGTCGGCCCCAGGTTCAAATCCTGGTGGGCCCACCGCAAATGACAAACCCGCCACGATCCGAAAGGACCGGGCGGGTTTGCTTGTTTATGGGAATAAGTTATTTTCAAAAGGTAGGAGGTAGTAAGTAGAAGGTAGTGCTGCCGCTGCTTCTACTCGCGGCGCTACGCTTGTTCGCCAAAGCGAGCAGCCATAGTGTAGCAAACGGGAACAGCAATAGCACTAACTAATTTCGCTCTCGTCTTATCTTAAAAGCCAAGATCCTGAATCTCAACACCGCCTGTATCCATCAGGCTTTGGTCCATGTTTGCTTCTCCAATCCTGATGTCGCGGAAGTGCGTAACGTAAGTTTTGCCATTCTCAACGGTGGTGGACATAATGGGGAACCCTTCAAAAGGGGCCCGGCCCGTACCGCCACGCGCCTGTGGCGCCTTACCGCCGAAAGCCCTCGCCATGCCTCCGAATATTTCCGCAGAGGTAATATTGAGGTCTTGCGTAACCCACGATTCGGTGACGGTTCCTTTTTCAGTATCGGTAACGATGACTTTTTCGCAGTTATAACCGTCAACATTCTTTCGTTCTCCGGTTTTCTCGAAGGTGTAACGATCGAGTGTTTCTTCTCCTGTTTCCGTGATGGTGTTTCCCATATTCGGAACCCGTAGACGAACACCCGTCTTCTTACCTTTCTTATCAGTTGTAATCATGGTGGTCATTCCGTCCTGGGTATTGAGGATCATATGACTGTTTTCTCTGGCGGTCCCGTCGGAAATCCGGATAGCGAATTGGTCTGAAGTGACACCAAGACGGATATTGCTCTCGTCTACCTTGCCGTTCTTCTTCGTTTCCTTCACTTCCATAGTGATGCTAAACGTAAGGGGGTTGGTGTAAGGTTCCCAGTCTTTTCCGCCGCCCATTAGGCCGCCGAAGAGGCCACCGCCCTGTGTATTTGCTCCTTCGTTAGTCCTTTCGGTACGCCCCTGTGTATTAGGATTTTCAGTTGTTTTTGCCTCACTGTTTGGCGCTGGTGCAGGCTTTTTCTTTTTCTTCTTGAACAGGTTACCAATGGAGTTAAAGGCATCGTCTACGGCCTTGTCAACCGAACGATCAACCTTGTTCTGGGCTTTGTTTTCGGCACGCTGCTTAGCCCGCTTAGCGGCCCGGTCCGGAACGTTCTGAGCCGAAACAGAAAAACAAAGCAACAATGCGAGAATGGTGATGGAAGAACGGATGTTCATGATCTAAGTATTGATTGTGATGGAGAGCCTCGCCGGAGTACTCTTTCCGGCAAGCGTTGTTACGTCCCTTTATGTGTCCCCAAATTTAAGTGTTACATCTCTCTCCAGAAAAAACGAACCGTATTAAGATTCCGTACGTTTCACGGACAGAGAGGCCCCTACCTCTTTCATTAATCCCAACATAATTGACTTAACTATCTTCAACCATGGAACTCCGCCAAAACATAGGCCGCCTAGGTTTCCTCGCTTTTCTGACCTTACTTTACGTAAGCCTGTTCTTTCTTCCGCAGCTAAGTGTGTTGATTTAGAATAACCTCTTAAAGAGACAGGTTATCTTCGTAGCCAGAGGCTACGAAAGTCCCTTTTTTAGGGTGATAGTTCAGCGTTCCTCACAGATGGCTTGCTCCCAGGCTATTTATTTGCGGGATGGAAGCTAAGGATGGTTTCCCGCAAAAAGTCGGTATCCAGGTGCGTATAAATTTCGGTCGTCAGTATGGATTCGTGGCCGAGCATTTCCTGAACAGCGCGTAGGTCTGCTCCGCCTTCAATCAGGTGTGTAGCGAAAGAGTGACGAAAAGTATGCGGGCTCACGTTTTTTTCTATGCCCGCAGCTGCTGCGTATTTTTTTACGGCGGTGAATACGCTAATGCGGCTAAGTGAGCCACCGCGCCGGTTTAAAAAGACGATGTTTTCAGCCTCGGGTTTAATTGGCATCACGGGGCGGACGTATTCCAGGTAAATTTCCATATGGCGGATGGCCTCTCCGCCAATGGGGACAATTCTTTCCTTATCGCCCTTGCCCGTCACGCGGATGAAGCCTTCGCTGAAATAAAGATTGGTGAGCTTCAGATTAGTGGCTTCACTTACCCTCAGGCCACAAGCATAGAGCGTCTCCAGCAAGGCGCGGTCGCGCAGACCATGGTCGAGACTCATGTCTATCTGACCAAGCAGCTCACGGATTTCGTGATAAGTGAGCACTTCAGGAATTTTGCGGCCCATTTTAGGGGCTTTTACTAGTTCCGTAGGGTCATGGATGATTATTTTCTCGTCAAGCAAAAAGCCAAAAAATGTTTTTAGCGCCGAGATAAGCCGCGCCTGGGAACGGGTCGCTAAACCGAGTTCAGCGAGGTACTGGATAAAAGCATCAAGGTGAAAGCGCTCGATGGAGGAGGGCGTGAGTTCCCATTCCCGAAGTTTAAGGTAAGCGGGCAATTTTTCCACATCAGAGCGGTAGGCAGACAGGGTATGATCGCTGTAGCCACGGTTTAGCTTCAAGTGAGCGGCGAAGGAATTCAGGTTGTTTTTCCAGGCGGTTTGCATCAAGATGTAAGGTACGGGTTTTAGGGCGCGGCCGCAGGTGCAGGGAAAAGTCTAAGGAAAAAGCTAGCAAAAATGAAAAAGATCAACGTGTAAAGCCTTCCCGGAAGCAACGAAATGAAACGCCCGTTCTCTACAAAGCAACCCTAGTCACATTTACTCGTACTTAGAGGATAGAATCTATTCCACCCTACCTTCGTTCCATGCTCCTGAGTTTAACGGACTTTTTCATCATTGCCAGTATCATTCAGGGGGTTTCCGTTGGGCTGGCCATCCTTTGCGCGCCTTTCTTTCGGAGCAAGACCAATAATTACCTGGCAGCCTTCATTCTGACTTTATCCGGAATGACCTTTCTTGGTTGGCAAGAACTTGATCTTTTCTGGCTAGACTACACCTGGAGCCTGATGTGGGAGTTCCTTATTCCGGTATTTCTCTTCCAGTATTTTCTTCGGGTGCTTGATCACCGCTTTTTACGAGCTTCGTGGTTACCCTATTTGTATGCTTTCTTTCTCTTTTTCCTGGTGATTGACATCGTCTTTGATTTAGATTTCGCTTTCAACCTCTATCGTCTCCCCATAGCGGAAGAAAACTCCGTTTATCAGTTTTATGACAGCCTTTTGGATAGCATGGCGCTGTGGTGGAACACCTTTCTCTGTGCATGGATGTTCAAAATCGCGTGGAAAGACACCTCTGCCACCGTTGAACGCCGTCGGTGGCTTCTCCGTTTCGGCATCGTCATGCTGGCGATAATGACCATTTGGTTTCTTTCGGATTTAGTCCACTTTAGAACACAAGTTGAAGACGCTTACGCCGCCCTCTGGGTCTCGATGTCTCTCCTTTTTTGGTGGATCGCCTACTCCGGTGTGTACCAACTACGCATCCTGGAAGAGCGGTCTGAAATTCATGCACTGCTTGCGGGGAAGGAGGTCGTAAAGCATACTTCCACCGTCCCACCTACTGACAATGTTTACAACACCCGACTCCGAGAACTCATGTCCGAAGAGCACCTCTACCGCAACCCAGACCTAGGCCGCCAACTGATCGCCGACCATCTTGGCATTAGCGAAGGGTACGTTACCCAAGTGATGCATGATGCGCTGGGTATGAAGTTGGTGGATTTCGTCAACAGCTACCGCGTTGCCGCTGCCCGGGAGATGCTTTCTGATGAAGTCTTCGCCCCTTACTCCCTCGAAGCGATAGGTCGGGAAGCTGGGTTTAAATCCCGAAGTGCCTTCTATCAAGCTTTCAAAAGCGCGACAGGGCAAACGCCCGGAAGTTATAGAAAACAAGGAAAAACGTCCTGATTACAAAGGTTCTGAGGTTTCCGGACACGTACCCAGGCTTATTTTTTGCTCGTGGACAGCTTTGAACTGATGTTTGCAATTGCATACAACTACAGTTCTTAGCTCATTTATAAAAACCAGCTGATGTTCCTTTTTCGCTACTTCCTCTTTACCCTTTTACTGGCCCTGACCAATCATATCGTTGGCCAAAACGTAAATGCCCCAACCTTTCGGAATAACCTGACCCTAACCGTTGGGCTGAATCATGGCTACTTTAAAGATCAAAATTTCTCCCCGCTCAATTACCAATCACCAGGTACCCGCTTCGGTCTGGCCTTTACCCGTAATACCGCCACTGGGCACCAGTGGAGCACTGAACTCGGAGTAAGCCTCAACAGCCTTAAGAACCCCACAAACTATCAGATCAACCCCGATCGATACCAGGTAGACATTGCCTTCGGTTACCTGCGCGCACTGAGTTCGAACGACGATAAACGTCATCTGCGCCTTGGGGGAAAATACCGGTCTTTCGTAGACCTCACCCTCTTTGATGAAGCAGAAGCGGTGACCTTCTTTTCTCTTCACGCCTTCGAAATTGCGGGTACTGGAACCTGGCAAACAGGCGATCGCCACCGTTTCAAAGCCTCAGCATCCGTGCCTCTTTTTGGCCTGCTCTCTCGCCCGCCCTACACTGGCTGGGATAAGTTTATTGTCGACAACGCAGAGAACATCCCCAAAATCGTCACTCGGGGAGACTGGGTAGCGCTCGGCGCATTCATCGGGCTTCGTGCTGGCCTGGGTTGGGAATACCAACTCTCCGACAGGTTCGCCGTAGAAGCACGGTATAGCCTTGCTTACTATGCCACCAAAAGACTTGATCCCTTCCGCTCGCTTGACAATAACTTCTCCTTGGGCCTTACCTATCGGTAATGTCAGTTGTCAGTTGTCAGTTGTCAGTAAAACCAGTATTAATTAAAAATCCGAACCAATGAAAAATATATTTCTATTAATTTTTGCTTTAGCCCTATTCAGTGGTTGTCAAACCCTAATTCTAGGCGAAGCGGAAGCCAATGACCCCGAAAATAATTTCGAAATCTTCTGGAACGACTTTGATCAGCACTACGGTCTTTTCACCGTTCGGGGTTGGGACTGGGACAGCATCTACACCGTCTATCGCCCCCAGGTTACTCCCCAAACCACCGACGAAGAGCTTTGGGAAATCCAACGGCAGATGGTGGAATACCTCGATGATTCCCACACTTTCGTTTACTGGCCCGGAAAGGCTTTTTTTGCGGGCAACTCCGAAGAGGAAGACCGTATCGAAGCTGAATTCAGCCTCCCGCTGATCCTCGAAAACCATCTGGAAGTTATTGATTCTTCTAGCGAAGACGAATACGTCTACGGCAGCCTGCGCGGACGCAACATCGGTTATCTCTACCTCGGGGCAATCGAAATTGAAGCAGAGGATTTTGGTGACCGCCTACTCAGTGCAATCGGCCAACACGATGCCATCATCATTGACCTGAGAAACAATACCGGAGGCAGCGACCAAATAGGTGCCGACCTGGCCGCTCGCTTTTCTGACCGCGAACAACTGGTGTACACCGTTCAGGAGCGAAACGGGCCTGAACACACCGATTTTGCGGGAAAGACCGAATATTTCCTCCGTAAAGCCGGTCCGGTCCAGTACACCAAACCGGTTATTGTCCTGACCGATCACATCACGGTCAGCGCAGGTGAAGTCATGTTAACCTACCTCAAAGCACTTCCCCACGTCACCCAGATTGGTACGCCAACCTCCGGAGATTTTTCGGATACAGGCATGCGCCGCTTCCTGCCCAACGGCTGGCAATACCAGTATTCAATCATGAAATTTTTGATGCCGGACGGTACCAGCCTGGACGGTGTTGGCCACGTGCCCGACGTAGAAATTCGTAATTCTGCCGAAGACATTACGGCGGGCAACGATCTGGTACTCGAACGCGCTTATCAATACCTGTTTGACGAATACGGGATTGAATAAGCGGGCGCGGTCGCAGGTGCAGGGAAAGGTTTCGGGGAACGCTCCTTGGCCCACATCTTTGGGATGAAAGGGGAAATACTAGTACAGTAAATATCGTGCCATGTAGCGCCGGTATTTTGTGTGCTGGCTAGGCGACTAACATAAGTCATCCCGAACTTTGGCCCGCTTCGAGCATTCGGGATGACTCATATTTGGCAACGACACCAGCGCGCAAAAGACTAAGACCAAGCTAGATGGTAACGATATTTACCGGCTGGCCCGCTAGTACAAAACCATCCTCGGCCTGCTCCACGCGTAATCCTTGAAAATCAGGCCGAAAGTCAGCCACTTTAAGTTCTGAAAACTCTGGTTCGGCGTGTGTAGTTGTCAGTACCACAACCGGGCAACCAGCATTATTGGCAGCCTTGGCTCCGGTGACGGAGTCTTCGAAGATGATACAGTCTTTCAGGTCAATAGCTAATGCATCCGCTCCTTGCTGAAAGACTTCCGGATTGGGTTTACCCTTATTCACCATACCGGAGTGGACGAGGTGGCCCATCAATTCCCCGACACCCAGGTTTTCTACTACAAATTCTGCGTTCTCCTTTGGTCCGGCCGTACCGATGGCCATGGGAATGCCTACGGCATGCGCCTGGCGGATAAAATCCAGCGCTCCGGGTACGATGTTCGCCTCAAAGTCATCGGCGAAGATTTCACGGTAAGCCGCTTCCTTATCCCAGGCAATTTGTTTGTATTCTTCAAGGGTATACCGATCTCCAAAGAGTCCTTTCAGGATCTCCAGGTTTACGCCGTGAATTTCTGCTTTGACGCGGTCCAGGCTGTAGTCCAGGCCAAGCTCTCTGAGCTTTTTCTGCCAGGCCCGGTGGTGCACCATCATGTTATCAACTAGGGTGCCGTCCAGGTCGAAGAGGAGGGCTTTGCACGGAATCTCCATCATTACTTTACTTTGAGTAAACAAATATAGACCACCAATCTATCGCTAAGTACCATTAAAAGAGAAATACCAGAGCATACTCCGAAATTCAGGATGGAGGGTCGCTTCCAGCTCTGCTACATTATGGTTGTACCCAGCTATGAGAAAGTCGGTCAGTGCTATGCGGACGGCTTTTTCGGAAGGTGCTATGGCAGAAGTTTCTGCTGCACGTCAAAATTTATTTTCATACTCGCTTTAAGACTTTGTGCTCAGCCTTCTTAACCCCACACTGCACCTGCGTGCCCGCCTCCTTCCTTCTCTAATTACTGCCCCAAAAAAAAGCAATATCTTTGAACTCGAATAGTCTGTGAATAAAAAACATTACACAACTTTCCTACCAAAAAAACGTCATAAATACTTATCAACCTCCATTAAAACCAAGTGATGCGTAATACTCTGCCTCTGATCGGTCTGCTAGCAACTTTGCTAGCCTTTGGCTGCTCTCCTAAAACCTATACCGCCACCGTCGCCACTCCGGAGGAAATGGAAACCCGGAACCTGGACACAATGACCGTGACACCGGAAGCCAACGGCGTGATTGAGACCAAAGAGATGGCCATGCCCGAAGAAGCGGTCATCCCCAACGAACGCCCGGTTTACAACGCCGCCTACAACCGTACACACGACCTACTGCATACTCGCCTGGACCTGAGCTTCGACTGGAGCAAGGAAATGGTGATTGGAAAAGCTACCTTAAAATTAAAGCCCATCTTCAAGGCCAGCCGTACCCTGGTGCTCGACGCGAAGAACTTCGACTTCAATAGTATCACCATGAACGGCAAGGCGCTTGACTACACCTACAAAGGTGATAAGCAGACCGTGAGCATCGACCTGGGACGTGAATACACCCGCAACCAGGAGTACACTATTGAGCTTGATTACACGGCCATTCCTGCCCAGAGCGGCGGCTCCGCCGCCATCACCTCAGACAAAGGCCTGTTTTTCATCAACGCCGACGGCAGCGATAAGACCAAGCCAATGCAGATCTGGACACAGGGTGAAACTGAAAACAATAGTCGTTGGTTTCCTACCATCGACAAGCCCAACGAGCGCTGTACTCAGGAAATGTACGTGACCGTACAAGACAAGTTTAAGACATTAAGTAACGGTTCGTTAGTGGGATCAACCAAAAAGGCCGATGGCATGCGGACCGATTACTGGAAGATGGACTTACCCCACGCGCCTTACCTCTTCGCCCTCATCGTTGGTGAATTTGACCTGGTTGAAGATGAGCCCTGGAACGGCATCCCCGTGAACTACTATATGGAGGACGGCTTCAAAGACTACGCTAAAAACATCTACCCCTACACCCGGGAGATGCTGACCTTCTTCAGCGACGTGACAGGAGTGAAGTACCCATGGGCGAAGTACAGCCAGGTGGCCGTACGCGACTACGTCTCCGGCGCAATGGAGAATACCACTGCCGTCATCTTCGGAGAGTTCATGCACGGCACCGACCGCGAGCTGATTGATGTAGAGACGAATGAAAAGATCGTTGCCCACGAAATGTTCCACCACTGGTTCGGTGACTACGTAACCACCGAGAGCTGGAGTAACCTGACCCTAAACGAAGGATTTGCCAACTACAGCGAGTACCTCTGGCTGGAGAAGAAACACGGCCGCGATGCAGCCGATGCACACATGATGAGCGAGCGCTCCGGCTACTTTGGTTCCGCCCAGCAGGGTGTTCATGAGCTGATTTGGTATGACTATGATGACAAGGAGCAGATGTTCGACGCTCACAGCTACAACAAAGGTGGTGCCGTACTGCACATGCTACGTGATTACCTGGGCGACGAAGCCTTTTTCGCTGGTCTTGAAAAATATCTGGTCGATAATCAGTACACCGCCGTAGAGGTAGACGAACTCCGCATGGCTTTTGAAGACCTGACCGGAGAAGACCTAAACTGGTTCTTTGACCAGTGGTTCCTCAGCGCCGGCCACCCCACCCTGAAACTGGAAACCGACTACGCCGACGGCGAAGTAATGCTAACGGTAGAGCAGACACAGGATACCGATGATAACGTACCTGGGGTATTTCGCCTGCCCACCAAGGTGGCTATCTTCACCAATGGCTCTACGACTCCCAAGATGATGGACATCGTAATCGACGAACGCAAGCAAACTTTCACCTTCCCTTCCAGCGTAAAGCCAGACGTAGTGGTGTTGGACCCTAAGCATACGCTTCTCGCCCGCTTTAACTACACCAAAACGGCGGAAGAACTTGCGGCCCAGTTCAAAGGTGCGCCAAGCCTGATTGACCGGATGCTAGTGCTCCAACGCCTGGGGAATAAGGAGGCGTCTCCCCAGAAAACAGAGGTAGCAAATATGGCGCTCAAGGATCCATACTATGGGGTTCGTGAATTGGCCCTGGACATGATGACGAGTGCTCCTGACGCAAGTCAGCTTCCCGCTATTCGCCAGTTGGCAAAGTCTGATCCTCACTCACGTGTCCGCTCGGCAGCCATAGAAGTACTAGCCGCTAACGAAGACAGTGAACTGAAGGCTATTTCACAAATGGCACTCAAAGCACAGTCTTACCGAGTAGTTGCCTCCGGCCTTCAGGGCCTAGTAATTGCAGATCCCGATGCCGCAAACGCCGAAGCTACGAAGCTCGAAGCATTGAATAACCCTTCCGTAAACAGTGCCCTTGCGGGCATCTACGCCGAAGCTGGCGACCCCGTAAAGCTTCCCTTTTTCGAAAAGCAGCTTGCCACCGCTGATGGTTACGGAGCCCTTGACCTCATGGATGGTTACCGCACCCTTCTCTCCAAAGGCACCCCAACTCAGATGGCCTCCGGCCTTGACAAGCTGGTCACGATGGGCAAAGACATGAGTCAAAGTCTCTTCCGCCGCCTGGCTGCTACCAAGGCCATCAATGATATGCGCGAGGAGGCGAAAGCAGCAGACAATACCGCCGTAGTGACTAAGCTGGGTGCGCTGATTTCTGCGATTAAAGAGGTAGAGACGAACCCCAACCTCACACAGTTTTATCAGCAGTTTGGGAATTAATTAGATTGATAGACTTGATAGCGGGTAGAATGATAGGAGCTATTGCGAGTAACTAAAGCAGCCCATCATTCTACCCGTCATCATATCCATCAATCCATATACTACGGTTTCCTTAAACAACGTTTAAATTCTAAGTCTTAACCAGCGCGACGATTACTACCAATCGTCGCGCTATCTTTTCCCCTTATGTCCACTTTCCGCTCTGTTTTCGTTTTTGCGCTTGCCTTGTTTTTCCTTCCTTCCGTGGCTTCGGCCCAATTGGAGATGAAGGGACTAGAAATTGGCCCCTGGGCTGGTGCGTCCTTTTACCTTGGCGATTTGAATACTGACTTTAAGCTGAACCGGCCCAATATTGCCGGCGGCTTCGCTGCGCGGTACAACTTCAATCATCGTTTGGCAGCACGGATTAGCTTCAACTATGGTCGGATTGAAGCGTTCGATTCCGACAGTTCAAACCCCTTCGAGCAAAACCGTAATCTTAATTTCCAAAACGATATTTACGACGGTACGGCGCAGTTCGAATTCAACTTCCTTCCCTACTTCCACGGCCATAAAGAATTCTTCTTCACGCCCTATGCCTACGCAGGTATATCTGTATTCACTCATAGCCCTAAAACCCGGACAGACGACGGCCAGCTAGTTGAGCTTCGAGACTTTGGCACCGAAGGGCAGATGCGCGGAGACGAATACCTAACCATAAGTGGCGCCCTCACCTACGGACTTGGCATCAAATGGGACCTTAGCTATGAGATCAGTATGGACGTCAATATCGGCGTGCGTAATGCTCGTACTGACTACCTGGATGATGTGAGTACACTCTATCCGGACCAGTCCGACCTCATCCGCCAGCGTGGCCAGCTTGCCTACGATCTCTCCGACCGTAGTCTTATCTTAGACTCCGAAGGCGACCGCATTGACCGCCAGGGACAACAGCGTGGAGATGACTCGCTGATGGACAAGTATATTTTCGCGGGCATCGGCTTTAACTACTATTTTGGCGATGTGCGTTGCCCGGATTATGGGCACAAGAAAAGTCGCCGCCGCCGTAGGTAGGTTGCTCGGCCTTCAGGGCGTACAGGTTCCACAGCCTTCAAGGCTGTAGCTTTACAATACATCTTCACATCGGTCTGAAGACCGATAAACCATCACGGCCTTCAGGCCGGGCAATCGTTATGGCCACCCAATCCCAGTTTACCCTCCAGGCACGCCGTCGTGGCTACCACATCATCACCCGCGAAGTAGTGGATCATCTCCCCCCGTTACCGGAGGTAGGCCTACTCCATCTCTTCATTCAGCACACCTCGGCCGCCATCACCATCAACGAAGCGGCGGACCCGGATGTGCTCGTCGATTTCGAGTCGGTGTTTAACCATATTGTACCAGAAAATCTCCCCTTCCTTGTCCACACGATGGAGGGCCCGGACGATATGCCCGCCCACATCAAAGCCGCGATGATAGGACACTCCGTCACGATCCCCATTACCGGCGGGCGATTAAACTTGGGGACTTGGCAGGGGATTTATTTATGTGAGTTTAGGAACCGGGCGTCGGGGCGTCGGATTGTGGCCACAGTGTATTGACATCTATACGTCTTGGATTGAAACTTCCCCCTCTCAGTCCAGCACGCTTCATGAGGAAATTACGAATCTCATCGGCCATCTTAACGTCAGATGTTATCGATGTAACTTTTTGTGAGGTTCCATCCTTCATTATTAAGTAAATCGGGTAGACGTCTATACGACGTGTTCCA
>CAYPIM010000019.1:15014-47076 GCA_964410795.1 uncultured Lewinella sp.
GGTTCCATCCTTCATTATTAAGTAAATCGGGTAGACGTCTATACGACGTGTTCCAGATCCTACGGTTACGCAATCCTTCTTGACCGATTCTATTTCAGAAATGAGAAATTCGATTCGAGGTATTTTTTTAATTGGAGCTGCCTGATCGAAAATAACACGATCCTCCGTAACCCAAATCTCTAATTGATTTCGCAAAAACGCCCATCCTCCAAATAAAAATAAAACCACGCTCAATCCATTGACTAAGGATAACCACCACTCCGCAGAATTCCATAAGGCAAAGAACAGGAACCCCGGAAAAAAGGCTAACACAAAGAACAATATCGAAAACATAGACCCTGTCTTTACAGTCATTATTTTCGTTTTCCCCTTATGCTCGTAACTACTCTTGTATTCCATAACCTGCCTAAGGTTTAATCTACCTGAAACAAAGCATTAGCAAACAACAACTTCCCCTGCTCCCAAAAACCACGGTACAGCGGGTTGTCCACCAGGTAAATCACCTGCCCACGCCCCATATTCTGGACACCAAAAACCAGGGTTTCTTCGATTTCTTCTTTCGCTTGTGAGCCAACGAAGCCAGAGATATATGGTGCCGTCCGGATCCGACCCGCATTGGTTCCATTCTCCAGATAATCATAGGTAGCGGAGCCCGTTTTCAAGCTGTGGTAGTAGTTGCCGATGCCAAAGCTGAGCGGATAGGTTTCGTCCATCTCCACGCCGAAGATTGCACCGGGGTTGAAACCAGCAATAAAGCGGCGCTCGGAACCTGCGTGCGGAAGCAGGCGGGGGTCTGGCGTACTTTTCGCCTCATCTTCTTCATCAGAATCTTTGCGCTTCAAACTAAAGCCTTCTACTCCGCTTAGAGAACGGTTCGCACCTTCGATGGCGATGAGCTTACCTCCTTCACGGATCCAGCCTTTCAAGGCGTCAGTTGCATTGCCAAGGTTGTAGCGGCCGCTGGGCATGACGACGACGTCATAATCTCCGTCAGCAATGCTACCAATATCATCTGCATCAAAAACGCTGACGGGGTACTTCAGGTCTTGTTCAAAGTAGTACCATACCTGACCGAACTGGTTAGGGTTCACGTTTTCGCCGGCAAGAATAGCAATGCGAGGTGCACGCTGTAGCGTATAAACACTACTTCCCAGATCTCCACCGGAAGTGCTAAAGCCCGTAGTAAGCACTTGCACGTCCACCTTATGCTTGTTCACCAAGCGGCGGACGGTACCAGTATAGTCTTCCGTCTTCCGGTTATCCCCTTTGTTGATTACAATAGATCCGGGCCCAAAAGTTTGATCGCCGAAGCGAAATTCACCGGTAGCAGTACGGGCATTTACGCCAGAGGCGACCAATTCGCCCAGGAAAGCGGCACTGCTAAGGTCTTCCCATGGTACAACGTAGGCATAGACAGCAGAAAGGTCCATTGCTTCAAATGGGTCTTTGTATTCATCGTAGTCTTCCGCGGAGCCCGGGATGGTTTTTATTCCGATCCGTTGGGTGCTGGCGTAAGCATCCAGTCCGTAAGCTAGAGGAACTGACCAACCTGTGATATCGTAGGTAACAGAATCTTCAATAGCGGCTTCAGGATCAAAGAGTACCTGGGTGAGTACGGAGCGTGGCTGAAAAGCACTAATGACAACGTCTCCGACATTGACGCCTCCGCCGGATTCATTTTTTCCCGTTCGGTAGTTGTATAGACTACCGGAAAAACCTTCGGTAGCGTAGCCGTATTCTATGCCGTTACGGTCGAGCAATTGTAAGAGGTTTCGCATCTTACCACGGGGTGTTTCCGCGCGGACAATGTAAGTACCGTATTCCCCCTGTGGTTTTGTGGTGGCCTGCTTGAAGTAATCGCGGAAGTTTTGCACCATCCGGTCACTTTCCTTACTAGCGATTTCTATGGTACTTAAAGACGTAGTACGGTGGTGGGCGACGCGGTCCGCCAGCGTAAGGGTATCTCCGGTAGGAAGATCAATCGCGCGGCCGGAACGGCCGTGGCCTGCTTGTTCGTAGGTCATGCCGATGGCACCGTTGAAAGTAGGCCAGGTATCGCCGTAGCTAGGATAAAGCAGGTCAAAGCGTTCGCGGGTGAAATAAAGCCAGCCTTCACGGTCGAAGTAACGGGCGTGGTTTTTTCCAATTTCAGTCTGGAAGTCCCCTTGCCATTCTGTGATGTATTCGTGGTAGGGCCGGGCTGCAGGAGCAAAGTAATACGGACTCGTGTGTCCTTGCTCATGAAGGTCTGCGTGAACGTGGGGCATCCACTGCTTGTACATTACCATTCGTTGCTGGCTTTCTACCTGGGTTTGCCAGGCCCAATCGCGGTTGAGGTCAAAGAGGTAATGGTTGACGCGCCCTCCTGGCCAGGGTTCTTGGTGTTCACGCACGGATGGGTTGGGATCTAACCCGAGCGTTGCGTTTTGGCGATACCAGTTGGAATAACGGTTGTAGCCGTCCGGGTTTACACTTGGGTCAAGAATAACGATGGTATTTTTCAGCCAGTTACTGATGCGGGGGTCCTTCTTTACCAAATCATATAGTACCCCCATACTTGCCTCGGAGCCGCCAGCTTCGTTACCGTGTACGCTGTACGAGAGCCAGACGATGGCCATATCGTTCAGGGCCGGGTCAGTCTCTCCTGGCAACAAACCAGCAATGCGGAGGTTGTTCTCCCGGATCGCTTCCAGCTTAGCGATGTTCTCTGGTGTACTAACGAAGGCGAGTAGCAGAGGGCGGTCTTCGTTTGTCAGGCCGTACTTTTCCAATTTTACCCGGGGGCTGGTTGCTGCGATTTGTTGGTAATAGTCTACCAGCATATGGTGAGGGGTAAAGGTTTCACCTAAATTATGCGGTAAGAATTCATTGGGGGTAACGATTTGAGCACAAAGGCCAAAAGAAAAGAAAAGGGCTAGGGATAAAAGTAAACCACGCATGTATTGCTGTATTTTTGGTTGGAGGGCATAAAGCTACGCAAAGCTGGTAGATTGATGCTGCGAATCAAGAGCTATCCTCTCCTTGGTCAGCAGAGGTGAAAATTTTACAGTGGCTTTTAACGAAGCCGGACACACGAGGGGCTCATCAAAAATCACCTCCGGTGGACGAGAGGAGATAACATTTATCAGAAGCCGGCATTAGGGTTCATACTCAGCACAAAAGCTTTCTTTGCACCTGCGGCCGCGCCCCTCTATTTTAGCCTGACAGTTTTTCACTTATACATCCCACTAGCCTCTAACTCTCGCGAAACGGCATCCGGCACCAGGTAGCGAATACTTACACCGTCTTTAATTGCCTTACGGATGTAGGTAGCAGACAGGTGCATAAGTGGTGCCTCGTGTAAGGTTACACGGGGGTGATCCGCCAAATCACCCGCCTCGTAACCGGGCCGATTATAGACGTTGATGTCATAGTCACGGAGTAGGATGTCCGCGTTTTTCCATTTCGGTAGGGTTGGGAGGTTATCACCTCCCATGATGAGGCTAAAGGCCCGATCCGGGTATTTTTCCCGGAGAACTGCAAGCGTATCAATAGTATACGAGGGCTTTGGCATGTCGAATTCAACGTTGCTTGCCCTAAGGCCGGGTGTATCCCCAATAGCCAGTTTTACCAGGTGTAGACGGTCGTGATCACGCGCAAGGCTACCGGCCTTTTTAAAAGGGTTTTGTGGGCTTACAACTAGCCAAACCGCATCCAGTTCCGTACGGGTTAGCATATAATTCGCGATGATCATGTGCCCTACGTGGACGGGGTTAAAGGAACCAAAGAAAAGACCAGTTTTACGCATAATGGTTCAGGTTATAGGTTGCAGGTTGCAGGTTGCAGGTTTATTTAATACGCGAGGGGGAATTTATAATCTCGAACCACAAAGAAGCCCTCGTCTCCTTGGGTTTGGTAAAGTGGCATGAGTATGTAACCGTCTAAGGGAGCGGTAACCTCTCCGTTCTTATCCATTGCCAGCGGTTCTCCTTTTTTGATGGGTTGAAAATTCTTGTATCCTGCTTTCATGCGAAACTCATCACTGCCGTCGCTGGAAACTTTATGGACGTAGGCCAGTTCTGTCAGGCGCGGCAGGTTAGCGGAGCTATCCCGTAGGCGCTGATCATGATAGCTGCTTACGTCCTGATTTTTCACACATCCAAGTGCCCGCAGTAAGTTGATCGTAGCAGCCAATGCCAGATCAACTGATAGGGGATCATTATGGTGGCCCGCCTCAAATGAAATCGCACGGGCGGGCAAACTTGTCTCGAAATGATTTCCCCGAAAATAGTGCAGGGTCGTTCCTTGAAGCCCACTCAACATGCCTTTAATCACGGGGACTGACATTTCAGCGGCCAGGCTTAGGCTCGGAGCATCGTCTCCAGTAATAGCAAAAATGCCTCCTTCTGCAGTAGTAGTATGAATATCCAATAGTACAAGTTCACTCAGAGGTGCTTCTTCTACGGCCGTTTCAATCGCGGCTAATAACTCGTAGAGTTCACGATCTTCAGCAACTGAAAATTGCTCTGGTCTTGGGCCCAATGGTCGCCAGATTCTATTCAAATCAACATCAATATAGCGTTTACCCTGAGCCAATGCCTCCAGATTACCCCGCAGGGCGAGGAAATCCCCTTTAAAATTAAATCCGGGATTCAACCGCGGTTCATCCTCCAACATTTCAAATAATCGCTCGAGCGCACGAACGCCAGCAGGTTCGTTACCATGAATTCCTCCAATGGCCACTACCAATGGCCCAGCTTCTGTGCCTCGATAATGGCCAATGATCCGGTCCGATTCGGCTATTTTCCCCATAAGGTCAGCCGATTCAAGGCTGGGTTTGATTTTTGTAAAGATAGGGTTTTCAGTAAGTGAAGGGACGACGTACAAATAACTTACGCTTTTCGGCCGCCTAAAAGTAAAATTTCAACGCCACCAGTTGGGATAAAAAGCCAATCAGATACCCAGCATAAATCTGTACTGTATCGTGCGCCCCTAGCGCTAACCGGGCAGTCCCCACCAAGCCCGCAACAATGACACCAACGATCAGCAATAAGCCGAGGCCAATCGTATAGCCACCAATTTCGACTCCGTTTGCTCCAAACAGCCCCATCGTTATCATTAGCATTCCTACCAGTCCTCCCATCCCAACGGTGTGTAAGCTAATTTTATCTAATACATTAATCACGAACGTTAGCGCAAGAGCAATAACTACTCCGAGGAGGAAGGTTGAAAAGATTGTCGGTACATCATTGCTGTTGCTAAGATTATAGTACACCCAGAAATATAAGACCATTACTAACAAGAGCGGCCCGATTCGCTCCGTTTTCTCTTCCATCATTACGCTGTTCACCATATTGAGGGCCACCATCAGCAATACCGAAATCATCGGAATTACAGCAGTGTAAAGCACCATCATCAGTAAGGTCAGTAAGGCTCGTCGTTCACCGAATCCGTTTGCTCCGAAGAGAAATGGGTTAACTAACATCAGTAGCCCAAACATGTAGGTAGGCACCAAAAGCGGGTGAAAAACACCACTTAGTACCAGTGCCCACCACTTTTTAGGTTTATGCTCCAAAGCTTCCATCGTCGTAATATCCATAGCGCAAAGATATACGTATTTGAGGCTTTTAGGCGCGCGCGCAGGTGCGAGGAAGGTTTGCGAAGCATGTATCTAGCACCGTGTACATCAGCTTATGCACCACCGGTAAGCTTGAAGGTCGTTCGTCGGTTACGAGCCCTACCCTCTTCTGTATCGTTCGTATCTATGGGGTTTGCTTCTCCGTCTCCCCGTGTAGTTATACGGGTTGGCACAACGCCTTTCATGGTCAGGTAATCTTTAACTGCTTCGGCACGGGCAAGGCTAAGTTTCAGGTTGGCAGCATCCTCCCCCACATCATCGGTATGTCCTACAATTTCTACCGAGTAAGTTGGAGCGCTGTTCAGTAGTTCTGACAGTCGGTCCAGTTCATCGCCAGAAACTGGGAGTAACTCCGCGCTTCCGCTGGTAAAAAGGACATTTCGGAACGCGATCGCTCCGTCAGCTTCCGCGCGATCACTGGGAATAACATCTTCTTTTACTGGTTGTAGGGCAATTTCTAAGGCGTAGGGCCCAGCTTGCACTAAGCCTTCTGCCAAAGAGAATCGGTCGGAGTAAAATAAGTATCCATCCAGGTCTACCGTCAGGGCATAGTCTTTTCCTGCAGGCAAGACTGCCAAAAAGTTACCAGATTTCCCCGTTTGACGACTGGTAGGTGGAGCATTCTGATCGAGGCTTCTCAACCGAACCGTAGCAACAAGCGGACGTCCTGTTTGCGCATCTGTGACCGTAGCCTTAACGTAGGTGGTTGGGGCCGGGCGTAAATCTTCGGGCAATTCAAATTGGTAGATATCAACATCTACCTTACCCGTTACTGCTCGGCGTTCCCCTTTACTAAAATAAGCTGTACGCCCGTTGAGGGAAACAAAGAGGTTTGTTTCATCAGCTGCTGTATTAATCGGATACCCCAGATTAGTTGGTTCCAACCATTTATTTTCCGGGCTTAGCCCGGAGCGAAAAAGGTCATCTCCTCCCAGGCCCGGGTGCTCGTTGCTGGTAAAATAGAGCGTCGCTCCGTCAGGAGACCAAAAAGGATACTGTTCGTTGCCTTTAGTATTTACTGTAGCACCAAGATTTACTGGTCGTGACCACTTTCCCGATGGTAACCGACCGCAGAGATAAAGGTCTGCTCCGCCAAAGCCTCCTGGCCGACGACTTGCAAAAAACAAAAGGCTGCCGTCGGCAGAAACACTTGGTTGAGCTTCATAGTTCCGAGTATTTATTTCTGGCCCAAGGTTCCTGGCAGCAGACCAATTTCCCTCCTCATCTCTTTCCGAATAGTAGAGATCGCAACTTCCAGCTCCGTCTTCGCGGTCACATGCGGTAAAAACCAGATAGTTGCCATCTGCCGTGAGGCTTTGGGCCCCCTCGTTGAACGCTGTATTTACCCCCTCGAGTGGTTTTGCGACAGACCAAGTTCCGTCGTCAAGTTTTTCACTCAAGTAGAAGTCTTCCTGCTGGCCGTTAACCCGGCGGGTAAGAATCATGGTTCGTTCATCAGGGCTAAGGCTTGGAAAATACTCCATATTATCTGGCGTATTGATGCCTCCGGGCACAGGTAGAGGGGTAAAAGGAACTGGGTTTGCAGCCAAATCTCTGGCGGTTCGCGCCTTGGCTAGTAAAGCTTCAGCTCTTTCTCGACGCTCCGTTTTAGCTGTTGCGTAGCTGGAGGTTGCGTAAACTTCAAAAGCACTCACCGCTTCTACAAATTGTCCGTTTTTATGATATAAATCCCCAAGCTCTCGGTGGGCCCTTTCGTCCCCGTTGGCTTTACTGGCAATCCCCGCTTCAACGTCTTTGATGGCAGCTCCGAAGTCCCCCATTTCTTTAAAGGTGATGGACCTCAAATAATACAGTCTTGCTTGCTTTGGATTTTTGTCAATCAGTTTGTTCAGCTGTTCTCTTGCCTCGACAAACTTCCCTAGATCGAGCGCAGACTGTGCCTCCGCCAATGATCGCTGGTCTTTCTTTTTAAGGGGCATACTACTTCCCTTTCCTGGCTGTGCCGTAGCGCAAGAGGTAAGCATAAATAGAGAGAGGAATAGCAGGGAAACACGAAAGTAGAGCAATGGGGTACAAGTTTGTTTGTACCCGTTTAACGCCGTCTGCCTGTTGGTTGTTATTTCGCTTGCATGCTACGCTCCTACGGAAGCATCTTTAAGTGCTTGCTGTGCGGCGGGAAAGTTTTCAGCCAGCTTCCACTGTTCGATTGCTTTTTCCATTTTCCCGTTCGCCTCATAGGCCCGACCAAGTTCGTAGTGGACCTCTTCTTTCGAAGGAGCCTTGGGGTCGTCAACTCCTGCCAGTGAACGTTCAAAAGCGAAAACAGCATCTCCTGACCGTCCTGCAGCAACAAGAAGTCTACCGAAGATGTTGTTGACCCTCCGATTATAGCGATCCAAGCTTGCAATACGCTGCTTCCGTTTAGAGAACATATTAAATACTCTCAATGCTTCAGCTGGTTGGTTTAGTTTTAAGAAAGTATCTCCGAGTGCCACCTGTGCCATCCAGTAAATAGCCTGATGGGGAATACTGTTTCTTGTTACCGCTTCAAAGTCAGTGGCGGCTTCCGCCCACATTTCTTTTCGGGTAAAAGCAATTCCCCGGCCATAATGACTTTCGGGCATTGATGGATTTATCTTCAGGCTCTTGTTGTAATCATAGATAGCATCATCAATGTTCCGCAGTCGTAGGTTTACAAATCCACGACGCTCGTATGCCTGCGCATGACGCTCAAAACGACCGACGACCTTAGTCATCATTGCAAGCGCTTCTTGTTCTTTATCTTCTTGGTTTACAAGCTGGCGGCCACGGTTGAACAGCTGAACTGTTGTTCGGTCACTATGGGGCTCCAGTACATGATGATCCAGGATACTACCAGCACTAAGCCTCCAGAGGTTAAGGCTACCGGCCATGCTGAACGAGACGACCCGTTCAAGCAAATTCAAGGTATTCAACCAGTGGCGTTCGGAACCTACGACTACCGTTCGGGGCACGTCAAGAGCAAGGTCTTCTGGTTTAAAGAAGTCTTCGGGCTTCAGCAGAATATCATTTTTATAGTAATGTTCCATCCGGTGGGTATACTGCTCTACTACTTGATTGAAGACACGCTCCGATCCAAACTCCAGTTGACCCGCGATGATAATTCTATACTCTGCCATACCCTAAGTGCTTTACTCCCTGACGATAAAAGAACCAATACCTTACACACAAAAAAGGTCGGTCAACAAAAACGCACAAGTAAATTGTGGTGTGACCGAAAAAAGACACTTATCCGGAGAACGGACGTTAGCCTTTAAAGACCTCTAAAATAGTGTGGTATCGACGTAAAACCTGTAATTTCAGCTACTTACAACTGATACAGGCTTACAAAAGTGCAGTTTTTCAGATTATTTTCAAAGGATTAGGCCGGATATTTTCAGTTCTTCATGAAAATTATTTTGCCTTAGCCAGAGGATACTTGTGCTAAATAAAAAGGCTGCTTTCCCAAAGTTAGGGAAAGCAGCCTTTATAAGCGGGCGATATGGCCGGTTTTAGTTAACCTTAATCATACGTGTGGGCTCGGTAGCAACGGGAACTACAACCCGGTTCTCACGAAGCGTCTCACCTACGGGGCGTTGCTCACCAAAACCAATCATACTTAGCTTGGTTGGAGCTGCACCTTTGTCAACTGAGTACTTCTCGGCGGAGTCCGCACGGCGCTCAGAGAGACTCTGGTTGTACTCGTCAGAAGAGCGACGGTCAGCGTGACCTTCGTAGCGGATGCTGAATTCGCTTGCACCAGGAAGGGCGAGGAAGCGATCGATTTCTTCGATGATGATCCGATCAGGGCGATTGAGGCGGCTGATGTTGGTCGGGAAGTAAATACGGTCGATGCTGATTGTACCTGTAGTAGAGTCAACACGGATGTGCTCGAAGTCAGACATTCCATCATTGTCTTCGTCTAGAAGACCAGAGTAACGAGTGACGCGCTCAGGAAGGGTTTCAGCACGGTCTTTTGGCAGTGGGCAACCGTTGCGCTCGGCCACACCTGCTTCATCAGGACACTCATCTTCTTTGTCGATGATTCCGTCACCATCGCTGTCAGGGCAACCGTTGTTGGCTTCGGTACCAGCTTCTGCAGGACAATCGTCATCGCCATCAGCGATACCGTCACCGTCGCCGTCGGGGCAACCCATGAGGGAAGCAATACCTGCTTCAGTTGGGCACTTATCGTCTTTATCAGCGATACCGTCACCGTCACCGTCGGGGCAACCCATGAGGGCCTTCACACCAGCTTCAGTTGGGCAGGCGTCATCGATGTCACGAACACCGTCACCATCACCATCGGGGCAACCACCCATATTGGCAAGTCCGGCTACCTCAGGGCAGTCATCATCCTTATCGGCGATGCCGTCGCTATCAGTGTCAGGACAACCCATCGTGCTGAGAGGGCCAGCTTCAGTTGGGCAAGCATCCTCTTCGTCGTAGATACCATCTTTATCTGTATCAGGCTTACCGAAGCCGGTAGCGAAAGTCAATGCCGAGAATACGTAAGCATCATCCTTATCAGGGTTACCAGCCTGGCTAAAGCCATCAATGAGGTCATCTCCGGTCATGCGGTAGCTAACGTCAAGACCAAGAGAAGACTTAGGAGAGAGGTAGTACTTAAGACCACCACCCAGTGGGATTACAACTCCACCGCTGTCGTCAGCGTCAGCTGCAGCGTCCGTTGTTGCTTCAGTTGAACCTGCCTGGGAGCCAAAATTAGTATCAACATCGCCCCAAATACCGTAAGCAACACCGGCCGAGAGGTAAGGAGAGAGTGTTTTCTTGAAAACGCCACCGTCAAAACGCTTAGCGGCGAAAGGTTCGAATTCGAGGA
Organism: uncultured Lewinella sp.; assembly: GCA_964410795.1. Taxonomy (GTDB): domain Bacteria; phylum Bacteroidota; class Bacteroidia; order Chitinophagales; family Saprospiraceae; genus Neolewinella. The sequence continues at coordinate 25,454 of CAYPIM010000019.1, forward strand.
TTAGTCCGGGCTCAATAACGGATGTGCTGGAGCTGGCTCCACGCGCAATACGATCGGCTTCATCACTCTTAGCATCATCGCTATTCAAACCTCCATACATGAGGTGCGCCCGCAGGGCAAGCATACCGCCTAAGCGGCGACGAACCATTACACCAGCATGAAAGCTAGGCTCGTTTAGTGGAGCGATATCATTAACGACCATATCGCCCTGAAGGGCAGAGATACCTGCCTGAAGGCCGAATTCCCAAGGGAATTGAGTTTTTTGACTGTAGAGGGAGATGCAAGTAAACATCGCCACAACAAGGAGTAAGTGCTTTAGCATTTTAGCTGAGTTTGACGTAAGTTGAAATATTGGTTTGTTGAGTGATCCCGATTGAGAGGATGCTTTTGTGTACGAATACTTTATCGTGTTTACGCTTAGTTTGTTCGGTAAACACTGAAAGAGAGTACAATTTTAGGGGTTTGTATTGGAAAAGTATCAATATCAGGGCTTAACAATGCGATTTTCCTTGTTTTTTCTCATAATTTGGTCGGATCCCCCTCATTTGAGGCGATGAAAGCGCGTTAAATGATTCAGACTGGCCTCATTGTACAGTTCAACGATAAGTCCTCCTCGCTGGCCTGCTGGTACCGGGAAAAGAATTTTCACTGGATTATGGACGTATCCATTGTCTCCAAACAAGGAAAGTTGGTGTCTTAATTTTGGGGGCTGCCGAAATAACTTAAGTTCCTCCGCATCTTTGGGAATCGGCATTGATCCGTACCCTTCTTCCTTTAAAAAGTTCCGAACCATCTCATACGTTCGTTCAAGACGGCCGGCGGCAAATGTGACCCGAAAGCAGTAACCATCAGAGGTCCCTCCTGCGATTTCCTCGTCCGCTTCGGGGAAATTGTATCTTAAGCCCTTCTTTCGCCCATCGCTGCCTGAAGAAGCAACAACCTCAGGCTCTTTCTCTTTGGTTCCCAGCGGTATCACCGAAGCGAAATCTGCAATAAAAACCGGGCGGCGTAGTGGTCGAAGCGAAGCCTTTTTTGACATTATTTAATTTATTTAAAACAAAAATACAACATTTTAAACAAATTACTTACTGAATCTCCCCTGCACGACACGGTCAACTTCAGGGTAGCAGCCTCTACAATTGGCCCGCATGGCTTTCTCAGTCTCCCTCATTTGATCCGGATGCTCCAGGAGGCAGCCATGCGTAATACCGTTCGACTTAAAATTTCCAGCCCGGAAATGATTAAGGCCTACGGTATTTCCTGGGTGCTCCGCAGGCAGCGGATTAAGATTTCCCGCTGGCCCGTTTTGGGCGAAGAGCTCACCGTAATCACAGCACCAGCGGGTTTTGCCCGGAAGCTGCAAACATTTCGGGATTTCCATCTGGAAGATGCTACGGGCCAGGTCATCATCAGTGCAGCCACGCAGTGGCTGCTCATGGATGTTTCTACCCGCAGACTAAAGGCAATTCCTCCGAAAGTAACCGCGCTGGAAACCGACCTGGCACCTGCGGCCGCGCATCTTGATCCGCCGGTAAATAAAATCCGTCCTCCCGTTCAACCTCATCTAAGTAAAAGCACTGAGGTAGCTTTCAGTCAGTTGGATTTTAACGACCACCTAACCAATCCCGTTTTTCCCGAGTTGATGCTGGAGCCACTGGGTCATGAGTTTTTGAGTACGCAGCTCCCCATTTCAGCAGACATTATGTACCACAGAGAAGCGCGCTATGGAGACCAACTCGAAGCCGTCATTGGCAATTTTGAGCTTCCTCCCGATCGCTATGATCATGCCCTCCTACGTGGTGATCAAGTCCTTGCGACGATGCATACAAAGTGGAGAGAGATCACATAAAACAGAAAAGCGTTTAACTGTTGGGCCATGAATCACTTCATGGCCCAACAGTTAAACGCTCCTTACTAAATAAAAAGATTTCCTTACAGCTCGCGAGCGGTGAAGAAATAATCTAATGTCGCTTTCTTAGCGTCACCGCTTTTGTAACCAGCATTAAAGTACTTGACCCGTTGTTCAGAGGAGCCGTGCGTGAAGCTGTCTGGAACAACATAGCCCTGGCTCTGCTTCTGAATTGCGTCATCACCAATGGCGGACGCAGCGACAAGTGCCTCCCGAACATCTCCTGCCTCCAGGAGTTTAGAAGCGGAATCAGCGTAGTGCGCCCAAACGCCGGCGAGGTAGTCTGCCTGTAGTTCGAGGCGTACGGACATAGCGTTCGCCTGCTTTTTACTACCACTGCGTCGTGCCCGGCTAACTTGTTGGCTGTACCCTAACAGGTTCTGAATATGATGACCAACTTCATGGGCAACAACATAGGCCAGCGCAAAGTCTCCAGGCGCGCGAAAACGTTGACGCATCAGGTCAGCAAACTGAAGATCGATATAGACTTTCTGATCCGCCGGGCAGTAGAACGGCCCGGTCGCCGCACTGGCGAAACCACACGCAGAGCGGTCCTCCCCTTCGAATACAACGAGAACGGGCTCCTTATATGGTTGGCCGTAAAGCTGGGGAAAGATTTGGCTCCATATTTTCTCGTTCTCCTTCAAGGTGACGGAAACGATGCGGAAATTAGGATCGTCGTCTTCCAGGCTTCTGGCCGGGGCTGTTCTCGGGGCAGGAGCGGCAGCACCACTGTTGGCTGCGCCCAGGTATTCCGAAGGGTCTCCTCCCATTAGCATAATGATGATGGCAATGATGAGGCCACCAAGGCCGATGCCTCCCGCTGTTTTGGCACCACCACTCAGGCGGCCGCGCCGGCCACGGCGGTCATCAATGTTTTTACTGCCTTCTCTTCCTTCAAGTCTCATTTGAGTAGTTCTTTTAATTTAGAGCTCATCGAGGGATTTACAACAAGCTCTTGTTGGTTGCAAGTTAATGATTATCGTAATGTAGTAGGTTGGGGAGGAATATAACCACTACCACAAGTAACAGGTACAAGGCGTGGTAACGACTACACTTCTACCAATTATTCCCCGTCTTGCAACGCGAACACTTTACGCAGCAACTCTGTAGTTCTTGAACCGATGTTCTGACGAATGTCTTCTTCCTTGAGTGCCACCTTGCTGAAAAGGCCTTCGAGGGCTCTTTCGGTTACGTGATCGGCCAGGTTAGTATTCACCGGTTTTTGGGTTAGGGGGAAGTTGTTGTATACGCGGGCTGCATCTTCCCAGACCTTCTGTGCATCAAACTTATCGAGCGAGCTGGCGATCACCGGGTTAAACTCGTTGTATAGGTTTTGCGAGGTAGTACGTTGCAGGTACTGCGTTGCGGCATTCCGGTCGCCCTTCACAATACCCAGTGCATCCTGGATGGTCATTTGCCTAATGGCGCCGACAAAAATGGGGGCAGCTTTTTGCGCTGCGTCTTCTGCTCCCTGGTTAATCTTTTTGATGATGATTTCTTCCAGGTTAGCAAACCCGGGAACGCCCTGCAGGCGATCGGTGACCTTGCGGACCTCCTCTGGGAGTAAAATACGATAGGCCATATCGTTGAAGTAGCCTCCGGGAGCAGAAAGCTCGTTAGCACCGGCCTGGGCACCGATGCGGAGGGCTTCTTTCAAACCGTTGCCGATCTGGTCAGAAGATAAGCCTCCGGTTCCGCCAAGGACGGTATTCAGTGTGTCGTTGACTTGCTGGGCAGTACAGCCAAAAATCAGGAACGGGAGGAAGAGTAAAACTAGCTTTCGCATAAGAGTAGGATGTTGGTTTAACCATGTAACACCCCTATAAGCCAAATTGCTTACTTCAAATCGTTAATATCAAGTTATTTAGGGCTCGAGGTCCCCCATATCAAGGTCATCCAGACCTATTTCATCGTCCCATTCTTCCCCTTCCATCTCTTCGTCGTCGTACGCTTCGTATTCGTCGGCCATTTCTTCTACGTCAGGGATGTCAAATTCCGGGTCATCGTCCTCGAACTCTTCATCGTCCCAGTCGTCGTCGGTATCAGAGAACGCCGCATCGTCAAAAGTTGGCATTGCGGGCGAAGGTGCTTTTTTAGCGAAGTCCGAGATTCCGCCGCCAGCAAATCCGCCACCTGAAAACCCGCCTCCACCGAAGCCTCCGCCAGCCGGGCCTCCGCCAAACCGGTCATCATCATCAAAGTCTCCGGGGTCATCGTAAGTACCTTGGCGAGGCGAAGCACCAAAGCCTCCGCCAGACGAAGCGCCCAGACTTACCTCCACCACGGCAGCTCCCACCTTTCCTCCCAGCGGTGGATTAAGCTTACGGAGACGAAGTTTTACCGAACTGACGCTATCAAACTGATTCAAAATACGGTTTCCCATGCGGTAGGCAAGTGCCTCCAGCAGCTGGGTCGGCTTCTTCATTTCCGCTTGAATGAGGTAGTAAATAGTGGCATAGTTCACTGTGCCACCGAGATCGTCGTTCTGAGCAGCACCGGCAATGCTGGCTTCAACTTCTACGTCGATGCTGAACTCGTTGCCCATAAGATGCTCCTCCTCGAAGAAGCCATGGGGGGCATGGATGCGTACGTCTTCCAGTCCGATTTTAGCGGTCATGGCGGAAAGATAGGTAAGTCCTCAGATAGAGTCAAGCAGTCGTAAAGAAACTGTTCTACATCTTAGCCAATAGCGCCTTTGCCTCAGCCTGCATCTCGTGGTTATCCGTACTACTTATTTTGGTTAAGGCCGTTTTTGCTTCGGCAGTTTCTCCTGATCCCAGCAGCGCAAGTGCGTGGTAATAGGCGGACTCTTCGGCCAAAGGGAAAGCAGGCGTATTCATGAGCGGGTTAAATACGGCCAGTGCATCATCATATTTTTGTTGCGCCAGCAGGCTTTGTCCTAAATAGAATTTATTGACGTAAGAGTTTGACTCCGCTAGAGCAGAAAATTTAGCTTCAGCGGCAGCGTAGTTACCTGCATCGTAATCAGCAAAGGCGGCGGCTTCGGCGGTATCATCATTTTCTCCGCGAACAGCGCCGGTCGCGATGTTTTCATAAGGCGTGAAACTATCCATTGCCAACTGCTGGGCATCGAAGCCTCCAGACTGGTTAAGCGCCCACCAACCAACGGCAAGCATCAGCAAAAGAGCCGCAGCGTAGGCCATCAGGCGGAATTGTCCTTTGCGGCGGCGGCCTATTTCTACCACTTTAGCTTTAGGCTTCTGAGTAGTTGCGGTAAGTGATGAATCAACGGTACTTTCTGGAGATTTAGCAGCAAGCCGTTGTTCCAAGCCCTGCAAACGGGTTTTTAGCGCCTGGTCTTCAGCCAATTCGATGGCGGCGAGCGCCAATTCTGTATTCCCCAGCTCACGGCTTAGGTCTTCGTTGCGAGAGATTTCTTCCTCGAATTCACGACGTACCTCGGGAGATCCATTTCCAAGGAGGTATTCATCGATCCGGTCTTGTTTCTTGTCCTTATCCATTAGAGAAAATCAATAGTTCAGTACTTAGTTGTCGGTTGTCGGTTGCCAGTTATGTGAACACCTGGCTACTTACTTCTATTTCCTTACTTCTAACTACTGGGGTTTAACATTTTTTTGAGCTTGTCGAGACACCGCATTTTTTTTATACGAGTGGCTCCGGGAGAGCTTAGACCAAGGGAATCCTGAATGCTTTCAATAGGGTAACGATGGTAATAAAACAGTGTTAATAATTCGCGACAGGTATCTCCAAGTTTCCCGAGAGAACTTGCCAGTAACGCTTTTCGATGGTCGTTTTCAAAACGGTTGAGCAGGCTCATATCCAGCTCGTTTGCCGGGTCGTTGCCCAGGCCAATACCGGCATCAGGGTCGGAAGGCACCTCGCGGTGGCGCTTCTCGTTCTTTCGATAAACCAGGCGCTTACCGATGGCAAACAAGTAGGTTCGAATACCGCAGGTAAGCTCCGTAAGACGGCCGGAAACGATGTTTTTATAAAAGGCAATGACAGCATCCTGGAAACAATCCGCAGCATCATCTTCCGTAGCGTAAAGTTGCCTTTGCGCATAGGTCAAAAAAGCCGCTCGATGCTGAACGTAGAGTTCGTCCAGCAATTCGTGCCGGCCAGCTTTGATCGCAGCAAATAGTTCGGCGTCTTCTTTCGGCTTTTTCTTTACTTCCACGGGTATAGCGTTATTCGTTATTCCCAAAAGTAGTGATTTTTGCCGCGTGCCCCTTATAACTTCCGGCAACCCACCGTTGTGGGCTACACTTCTCTATACACCAGACCAAAGTATTGTTACGGAATTATTAATTTTTTTCTAAAGCGTCCTTTTTTTCAAGCACCGGCTTAAAGGGATAAACTGGCGCGGCCGCAGGTGCAAGGCAGGTTTAAGGCCTGGTCTTACGTTAGCAAATAGGCCCTACCCCGGCATGAACTGATAGGCGGTAGCCATAGGGGGAGTTTCGTTTTTTTTACAAAAAAAATAAAAGCACTATATTTACCAACCAACCAGTCGGTAAAATATGCCAATAACCAAGACCACCCCCGAAGCTATTCTCCGCTCCTCCTGGAGTTTATTTCATGAGCGCGGGTATAAGAATACTTCCTTACAGCAACTTGCGGATTCCGCAGGTTTGGGCAAAGCAGGGCTACTACATCATTTTGGTAGTAAAGAGGGCTTGATGCACGCGGTAATTGAATTTGGCACAGAATGGTACCGCACCCGTGTGCTTAGTATTGCAAAAGAAGAGGGCACGATAGCCGAAAGACTAGAAGCGATGCTGGAGCGACAGTTCCAGCTCGTGCAGCTGAACGACGGAGGAGGCTGTTTCTTTGCCAATATGATTTTGGAAACCGGCGAAGGTGTCTTTGCCGAAGGCCTCTCCCGTTTCCATACTGATTGGAACGCCGCCGTCACTGCTCTTCTGGCCGAAAGGTTTACAACAGCCGAAGCAGAAGAACGCGCTTATCGAATTTTCGTCGATTACGAAGGAAGCGTAATGTTGTTCAAACTCTACGGCGACACTTCCCACCTAGAGCGCTTTATTTCCCGCACAATTACCGGACTCAACACCCCCATAAACCTTTAGACTTATGACGACCAGACAACTCGTATTCCGCGCCGTCGGTATCGGCATCAATACCGTTTCTTTTCTGAGTCCGAAAGTAGCTGGCCGGCTGGCTTTCCAGCTTTTCGGTAAGCCACCTAAGCCACGCATCCGCCCTAAAGAACAGGCTTTTATGGACACCGCAGTCCGTTTAGACATTGTCTGGGAGGGGATGAACATCCCGGTTTATAGTTGGGGGCCGCCTGCGGGTAAGGTAGTATTCTGCGCCTACGGCTGGGGATATAACGCGGGCCGGTGGCGGCACTACGTGCCTTCTCTTATCGGCGCAGGGTACCGTGTTGTCGCCTTTGATCCGCCAGGCCACGGTCTTGCGCCATCCGGGAATCTGGACTATCCAAAACTGGTAGACATCGAAAGCATCATCCTACGCCACATCGGTGGCTGTGAACTCGTGCTTTGTCATTCTTTTGGCGGAGGTTGCCTCATTGAAGCCCTCGCGGAGTTGCCACCGGAGCTACATCCGAAACGAGCCGTGGTAATGGCCGTCTTCTCGGAAGTGAAATGGATTTTCCAGATCTATGCCATAAGTTTAGGCCTCAGAACCGTGATCTTTGAGCAGATGCAGGCTTACATCCAAAACCGGACAGGTCGTAAGCTGGAGGAATTTGATGTGGCCCTAAACGCTCACCGCCTGTCCGACGTCAAAGCTTTATTAATTCACGATCCAAAGGATAAAGTAACCGCCTTCCGCAATGCGCAACGCAACCACAGTCACTGGGTCAACAGCGCACTTTATGCACCAAAGGGGGCTGGGCACCACCTGGGTACGGCTGGCGTGACCAGAACCGTACTGGATTTCTTACTGAACGGAACGCTACCCGAGGATGCGCGTATTAACTACGGAGAGTTGGAGCAGCTGCCCGCCATGATTACAGCAGAAGACCTCGCCGTTAGTGGTGGAGTTAGTGATTATTATACGTAGGGTTTATTTAGGTTGAGACTGTAATTAACCACTTAGTCTCCATAGATCAGCAACACTAATCAAAGCACTCTCCGAGTGTGAATCGAGAGAAATATCCCGCTCGGAGATAGTGTGTCCAATATTTCAATGCTGCGGCGATTGTTAATTCGTCCGCCGAGCGAATGCTAGTGATTGTGAAGCCCCGCCACCTTTGTCGAGTCGATACTATAAATACTGTCCGTTAGGTTTCCGAACTCATCTAAACGATATATGGTATCGTAGCGATACTCCTGAATATTCATCCAGACCGTATCTTGCTCGAACCTACCGGTCGCCTTACCTTTCTCATCAAAAGCCTGATAGGTTCTGATCCGGTAGCCGGGTCCGGGCGTACAGCGGGGCGTAGTCCCTGTTTGATCGTCAGCCGGAACAGTATCGGCAGCAACCAGGTCGTAGTTGGGCGGAGGGTCCGCTTCTTTTGCGAAGAAATCAATTTCGCTTTTGATCTCATTGGCGATCTCTTCAGCCTGGCATTGCCCCAAGCTAAAGCCCAGCCCCCCGAGCAGTAGCAGGCCAAGCAGGCTTTGGGGCCAGAACCTGAAGAACCAGCGGATGGAGAATTCAGGGAAGCGCGGCGTATTAGGATCGGCGAATGCTTCCACCAGTTCGGGTGTTTGGGTTTCAAGGAGGTGTTTCATTCCGGACCAGTCTTCGGTTGTGGGCGTGCTTTGGTATCCACCAAGGGTTTCCCGCCAGCGATCTTCCCAGTTCTTGTCTTCTTTGTGCTTAGTCATAATAAGGATTCGTTGATACGGTTAACGCTGTGGTAGTGGGTACGCAGAAGTTCACGAGCTTTGGCAAGGCGCCAGCGACTGGCGGCTACAGTGATCTGGAGTTCATGGGCAATTTCGGTGTGGGAAAACCCGTCAAATACGGAGAGACTGAAGACAATGCGGAGGTAATCCGGCAGTGCCTGGAGCAATTTCAGGATGTCTTCAGCGTGCAACTCTCCCAAGGCCGAGTTGGCAACAGATGCGGGGGGACTGAAGTCTTCTGGCTGAAAGCGGCGATTGGCCCGGCCTTCGTCACGAATCACATTGAGGGCCGTACGCCGAACGATGGTAGCCAGCCATGCTTCCAGCTTTCCGTTTTCCCGGTATTCTGGTAGTGACTGGAAAATCTTTAGCATGGCCTGGTTAAGTACTGCCACGGCTTCCGTTCGGCTACTGAAGTACCGTAGTACGACCGGTAGGAGCTTAGGAAAGTGTGCTTGATAGAAAACCTCCTGGGCACGGCGGTTACCTTTTGTACAGGCAGTAATCAAGGGGTCTGGTGGAGGAGGAGACATCTATTGGTTAGGTGGTTCAGTCTTATTAGCACCGGATTAGGAAGGGGCGTTAGCCGGTGAGGATACTTTTTTCAGGCAAACAGATTTCCCCGTAACGATTTTTGAATCGCGGATTTAGGCGAGTTTCGCTAATCTACATGGGTGCCCTTTGCTTATCCGCGTTGATCTGCGCTGCGCCTGTAATCCGCGATTCCAATCTCCTGCTCCTCTTAACCAACCTTTGCACCTGCGGCCGCGCCCTTTAAATTGTAGTTAAAAAGCACTTCAAGCCCTAACATTGATTAAACCCTACCGCTCGCAAAACCTTTACCTTACAAATGTAGTTCTCAACCTACAATCTATGTTTGCGGAGCCGCTGACAATACCTTAAATTTGTCAAACGCACCCAATTACGGATAATGCGTAGCTAAGTTCTCACGTTAATTAAACCGCGGCCTTACCAACCGCACTCCCCAAATCCCGCGCTTTGCCTACTCAGGCGCGATGTAAACATAAGCTTATGAAATCCCGCGGCACCCTTATTTTCTCCGCCATTTTTGTTCTGGCCGCTTTCGCCGCCGCCGTACTTCCCGAAACTGCCCCTCCCGGAGATAAAGAATCTATCATCATCCAGACGATGATGCGCAACCTCGAACGGTTCCATTACCAACCAATGGACATCGACAACGACTTCAGTGCGCGCGCCTATGATTTTTACCTTAATGATATTGACGGAGCTCGTCTGTTCTTCACCACCGAAGACCTCGGTAAATTTGGTGTTCACAAATTCAATATTGACGATCAAATCGCCGCCGGGAGTTATGAGTTTTTCGACCTGACCCAGGAACGTTGGAAAGCATCTATGGACAAAACCCAGGAATGGTATCGGGATATTCTCAGTAAGCCATTTGATGTAACGAAAGGCAGCGAAATCAAAATGCGGGACGACGATTCTGGCTGGAGCCGCAGCGACAAAGAGCTTCGCCAGTACTGGGAAGACTATATGAAACGCGACGTCATCAGCCAAATCGTAAGCAAGCAAGAAGAATATAAAAAGGCCGTAGAAAACCGCGCGAAGATGACTGCGGCGGAACTCGCTACCGCAGAAAAGGAGGAGCCGCTGGAGAAAAAATCAGTGTCCAAACTGGAAGAAGAAGCCCGTGAGAAGCTACTTGAACGCTACGACGGCTGGTTCGAGCGCATGCGCAAAGCCAAGCCAAGTTCACGTCGTAGCCAGTACCTGAATGCGCTCACTTCCATGTTCGACCCTCACACGACTTACTACCGGCCAAAGGATAAAGAGAGCTTCGACATTCGCTTCAGCGGTCGCCTGGAAGGTATTGGCGCAACACTACAGAACAAAGACCAGTATACGAAGATTTCTACCCTAGTAGTGGGTGGCCCCGCCTGGAAGAGTAAGCAACTGGAAGTAGACGACCTCATTATGTCTGTCCGCCAGAAGGGCGAAGAAGAAGCCGTTGACATCAAGGATATGCTCGTTGAAGACGTCGTTGGTTACATCCGTGGTAAAAAGGGCACCACCGTTTTCCTGAAGATCAAGAAGCCGGACGGTACCATCAAGGAAGTCAGTATCGTACGCGACATCATCGTGATCGACGACAACTACGCCAAGTCTCTCATCATCGATGGCGTAGGTGAAAACGAGAAGGTTGGTTATATCAACCTGCCGAGTTTTTACGCAGACTTCCAGAACGAAGACGGCCGTTTCTCCGCTAAAGACATCAAAGCCGAATTACTGAAACTCAAAGACCGCCAGGTAGACGGCGTTATTCTCGATCTACGCAACAACGGTGGTGGTTCACTTCGTGACGTGATTGACATGAGCGGTTTCTTCATCCCGCAGGGGCCCATCGTCCAGGTGGCTGGCCGGGGTGGCCGCAAGGAAATCCTGAAAGACAAAGACCCCTCCGTGATTTGGGACGGTCCGCTCATCGTACTCGTTAATCAGTACTCCGCCTCCGCCAGTGAAATCCTCGCAGCAGCTCTACAAGATTACAACCGCGCAGTGATTGTGGGCAGTACCCAAACCTTCGGTAAGGGCACCGTTCAGCGCTTCATTGATATGGACCGGACCATTCCTGGTCGTACCGACATCAAGCCGCTTGGCACCGTAAAACTGACGATGCAGAAGTTCTACCGCGTCAACGGTGGAGCCACCCAGCTCCGTGGTGTTGTGCCAGACATCGTACTGCCCGACAGCCGCGCCCTTCTGGAAACCGGAGAGCGCCAGCAAACCGGCCCACTGCCCTGGACTGAAATCGCGCCCGTAGACTATAGCCAGAGTGTATACCAGATTCCTTTCATGGAAACGCTGCGCGAACGCTCAAATAACCGTGTTGCGGACAATCCGGTCTTCATGAAGATCATCGACAACGCCAAGCGTTTCAAGCGCCAGCGTGATAAGGACACCTACCCATTAAGCCTGAGCGCTTACCGTACAATGACCGCAGCGAACAAGAAAGAAGCTGCCAAATTCAAAGATCTCTTTGGCAGTGACGTAAATTTCAACGTGGCCAACATCGAAGTTGACATGGAAGAAATTAAAGAAGACGATACCAAATTGGCCAAGAACGAAGAGTTCAAAAAAGGCGTAGCAAAGGATGTCTACATCCACGAGGCCCTGAACATTCTTAAGGATATGCGGGAGCTGGAGTAGGTTTTAGTAATTAGCGCTTAGAAATTAGAAAGCCGTGTATCCTGTTTGGAAACACGGCTTTCTAATTTCTAGGCGCTAACTTCTACCTTTCCCACCGCTGCGGATGCCTGCTCAATATGCCGCCAATTGTGGTTGATCACTACGCGCAGGGTGTCGCCTAGCCGCAGGCGAATAAGTTCCGTCAGGCTGGTTCCGGTTTTCGTGCGCGTTAGGTCTACCCCTGCAGCCAGTTGTAAAAGCTCCAGGGTTTCTTTTTGATAAGCAATGAATTCAGGAAGTGCTTCTGCGGTAACGGGATGCGGAAAATTCTTTGGGTTGGCTCCTTTGGGAGTACTTACTTTCCGCATTTTCTCACCTGGCTTCATACCCGATGCAAATTTATTTCCCAACCAGGAAGAGGTAAACATTGGCTGCGCGCCTTTGTGTTTCGTATTCGTGATTTGCTTCCGGATTTCAGGCAGATAATAATTACTATAATAGTTCAGGTGGGCCAGGCATTCCAGGGCATTCCAGGCATTTGGGCGCGGCCGCAGGTGCAGGGTATCAGACGGAAGAGCAAGGAAAGTCTCAGCGATGCGGAGGTTTTCTTCGGTGCGCTCAGTTAATGACCGAAGGAGGTCTTTTGTGTTACGGGGATTCATACTTTGTTTTTTTGGTTAAGACAAAGTTCGGTGTTCCGCAGGGCGTGAATCTTGATTCAACGCAAGAAAACAGAGTACATTGCCATTCCGCCCTAAGGCTAGTGAGGGCGCGGAAGCCAGGGACACATGCAGAAAGCGGACCAGTTCTTAGTTAAGCCTGCTTCCCTTTTAGTCTTGAGAGGGTTTCTGCGGACATGCGCAAGTAGTTGGCGATGTACTTGGCCGGCACTTCCTGGAATAAGCGCGGGCTCCGTTCCAGCACCCTTCGGTAGCGTTCACCGGGGTCATTGGTGAGCAGATCAATCTCCCGCTCCAGCTGGCCCAGTACCATCCAGGAGAGAATTTTCTGCCAAATCTTATTAAGTGCGGGGTCGTTCCTGATGACATTCTCGTACTTTGACCGCTTAATAATGCGAACGGTGGTCTTCCGCAGGGCTTCGGCGTAGAGCATCGTCGGTTGATTCGTGAAGAAGCTGTCCATGGCCACCACGAAATCTCCTTGATAGCCGAAGCGAATGATTTGCTCATCGTCATTAACCAGCACGTAGGAGCGCAGCAGACCAAACTCGACGTGGTAGATATTGTCATCTACAACTCCTGCCATATGGAGATGGTCTCCCCGTTTTAACTCAATGGTTTTGTGCCAAAGGTTGTGCTCGCTAAGGTAGGCGCGAAGGGCGGTTATGGGGTTAGGCATTTGAGACGGCTAGTTCTGCGTGATGTCCCAAATATAGACAGTGAACGGGTTTAAACGTTGCTTTCACCGCTTAGTATAAAGCATTTCGCCCTAAAGCCTTGCGGCGAGATGAATCTCCGCGCAAAAACGATGCACCGTTAAAAAGATTTATCGGAATCTATGGAATCTCCCCAAGCCCATCGTCCCTAAGAAAAGAACACGGAACTATGCGCAACTTCTTCCTCCTCCTCTTAATAATCTTCCTATGCACCTGCTGCCGAGCCCAGCTCACCATCACCGCTAACCTGGCCCTCGTCACGGACCAATGCCACGGCTTTAGGCCCGATCCAAACGACAACTGCACCGCAAAGGCCAACGGGAACGATCAACTCATTTACCATGTCCGGCAAGACGCTGACTTACTGTTTGCCTATGAACTCATCAACAATTCTGGCAAGATCATTCGCCGGGTGGAAGTCACCGATAATCGCTTCGGCAATTTCTTCCCCGAGCAGAAGGTCAACATTCCAAACGGAGCAACGGTACCACTTTACGTCATCTACGATGCACTCACCAAACCGGAAACCATTCACGGGCAGGTAACCCTAACCGTACAATACGCCGACGAAAGCACCGAACAGGCAACCGGAACCTACACGCTAAAAGCCATAGCCTTGAACGCCACAGCAACTATTTCCGATTTGCCTGCCGCTACTCGTCAAAAACTCTCCGTCTATCCCAATCCTGCTACGGACCAGCTAACGCTGCAAGGATTCTCAGGTGGTTTAGTCTCCGTTATTGACATGCAAGGGAAGATGGTACTCCGCACCACCCTGCCCTCGTCTGGTTCATTGGACGTTTCAACATTCCCCGCTGGCGCTTACCTTCTACGGACGGAGGAGAAGAGTATTCGCTGGTTTAAGCGTTAGGCAAAAATATACAACCTGAAGGTTGGGAAACCAGCCCGGCCTGAAGGCCGGGCAACCCGCAAGACGCACATAGTTTCCGGATGGCTTTCATCCGGCCTTCCCCACCCGGCTTCGGCTTGGTGGGGTTTTTGCTTGGGTTCGTCGAGATTGGTTGGGTAGAGAGGTTTATGCTCCTAAATTAGGTACATCACCAAAACAAATTAACCATGGGATTCGGAGGAGCCAGCCATGCAATGCAGAAGAGTATTCAGGACAATCGTGCCCTGGTTCGGGGTAGGAATAGCCTTTTTGAGCGACCAGTAACCAGGTCCAGAAATTATGGTGACGATATAGTGAAAGCTGAGCCAGTACCTCCCGGAACCAGAGCGCGCTTCATCCAAAAGTTAGCACAGGAAAAGCGAACGGACCGACTCAAGTACCTTGCCAGTGTCCTTTTAACGATCGCCCTTATTATCGGTATCTACTACTTTGGTGACGACTTGTATCGGCTCATTGTCCACCAGGTAGGCCAAGGCTAGTACGGCCAATCCTATTCTCGGGTAAGCCAACCATACAGCACCGGCACCACCAGCAAGGTGAGCAGTGTAGAGCTGATCATCCCCCCGATGATCGTCCAGCCCAGGGGAGACCAGAGGCTGGTGGCCTGGGCAGTAAGGGGCAATAGGCCCAGAATTGTGGTCAGGGTCGTCAGGACGATGGGAACGAAGCGGCGTTCGCTGCCTTTGCGTATGGCTTCCCCGAGGGCCATCCCCTCTGTCCTTAGCTGATTCATGTAGTCGACCATGATGATCGAATTATTGACTACGATGCCGATCAGGGAGATAAAACCGACGAATGCAAAGAAACTGAACGACCACCCGGTAAGCCAGAGTGCGACAAAGCTCCCCGTAACCGCCAGCGGAATAGCGGAGAAAACAATCAGTGGTTGTAGTAAGGATTTAAACTGTAATACCAGTACTGCAAAAATGCCCAGCATGGCCAACACAAGAATTATACCCAAGGTTCCGAAGGTGGCCTGCTGATCTTCGTACTCTCCGCCAACGGTAAATTTATAACCGGCGGGCCAATTGATCTTATCTAGTTTGGTAATAATTTCCTCGGTCAGGGGAACCGTTTGGTCGGCATTAACGACATCAGCGGTAAGGCTGGCAATTCGTTCCAGATTGTAGTGGCTCAGGGTAGCGGGACTATTAACAAAGCTAATATCCGCCACCTGGCGCAACGGAACCTGAGCCCCGGTAGCCGTCGTGAAGTAAACCCTGTTAAAGTCTTCGATACCTGGCTCTCCTTCGTCGTATGCTATGCGTACGTTGAGGGGGTATTCTTCGCCGTCGCTGAAGCTTACCTGGTCGAACGTCAGGCCAGAAAGACTGGCTAGTACAACTTGATCAAAATCAAGGGTGGAGAGGCCGATGAGCCCAGCCTTGTCCCGATTGAGTTCTAATTTAAGATCGGTTTTGCGGTCTTTCAGTTCGTTTTTGAGGTTAATGACTCCAGGAGTTTCGGCAATGATCGTAGCTGCCTGCTCCACGAGGTTGGCAACAATGGCCTCGTCTGGTCCGCTGATTCTAAATTCCAAAGGAGCTTTGACCGGGGCACCGTTCTTCAGCTCCTGAAAAACAATCTCAGCACCTGCGTACGCGCCCAAAACTTCTCGTAAATGTTGTAGCGTACGGTAAAATTTCGCTGGGTCCCAATGGGTGAAATTAACGAGGACCTGTCCGACGTTCTTTTCAAAATTGACCGGAATACGATTGTAATAGATAAAGGGGTTTCCGTGCCCCACGTTGGCTGAATAATCGTTTACGTAACTCATCGTGTCCATTACAGACTCTACAAAACGGACCGCCTCGTCGGTTGCTTCCAGGCCACTTCCTGCTGGTGTTGTTACGTCGATCAACAAGAGTGGCTTATCCGCAGTAGGGAAAAAACTTACGCCAATACTAGGGAAAAGCGAAACTGACCCGACCAACATTCCTATCGCAAGTAGAATGATCAGGGCGCCCCGTCGTAGACTCCAGTTCAGCACTGGCCGGTAGACTTTAGCCACGAAATATTCCAACGCTCGCTGCGGAAGCGGCGCCTTACGGCCCTGGCGGTAACGCAGCAGCTTAGCCGCCACCAGGGGTGAAAAAGTGAGGGCGAGCAATAGAGAAATGCCCAGCGTCAGCATAACCGTCACAGGTAATGATTTCAAAAACTCTCCGGGGCCTCCTCCAAGCTGAGTAAGGGGAAAAAAAGCCAGTAAGGTTGTAGCAGTAGAGCTTACGATGGCCCAACCGACTTCTCCCGTCCCCTTCGCAGCAGCCTCGGCCGGAGAGAAACCCTTCCGCAGGTAGCCGTTAATATTTTCAATCACTACGATACCGTTATCCACCAGCAGGCCAAGCGCGATTACCAAAGCGGCAATACTAATTTGCTGAATCGCAAAACCGTTCGCGTTCAGTAAAGCCAGTGAAATAAGAATACAGAGGGGAATAATGACCATCACGATCACCGAAGCCCGAAAGCCTAGAAAAAGGAGAATAATGACGCCCACGAGAATAACCCCCTGAAGAAGATTACTGAAGAATCCCGAAATACGGGCGCTTACCGCCGGAGCTTGCTCAAAAGCTGTTTGCAGGCGAACCGTTGGAGGTAATTCTTCCCGAGCTACCACCAGTTCTTCATGGATGTTCCGGCTCACTTCCACGATGTTACTTTCTCCTTCTAACAGCACCGATAATAACAGGGCCCGCTCCCCATTATACCGTGCACGCCAGCGTTCGTCTTCATAAGCAAAGCGCACGTCGGCAACGTCACGTAGGTACACCAGTTGCCCGCCGTTTCCTCCCACCACGGTATTACGAAGTTCGGCAAGGTCATTAAAGCTTCCGCTGGTCTTTATGCTAAAGTTTCTGGTGGCAGCGCCAAGGTCTCCACCCGGCACATTGGCATTGTTCTGCTGCAAAATACCCAATACGCTTGCCGGAGGAATATTCTGTGCGGCACAGCGCTGAAAGTCAAGACTAACCCGAACCTGCCGTTCGGGAAATGCATCAAGTTTTACCCCTTTAACTCCTGAAATACGCTCCAGCCGTTCTTCCACTGATTCAGCGATGGTCTCTAGCTCATGGAAAGGGGCGGCCGGTGAGGTAAGTGCAAGTTGGTGCACCACAGCACGGTCTTCCTGTTTGAATTGCTCAAAGTCGTAAAAGACAATACCAGCAGGTAGTTCGTCTCGCACCGTATTCAATTCCCGTTCAATCTCAATGCCTTTTTCATCCCAGTCGTCAAGATCGTAGCTGGCTTCAATGCGCAGCGCGGCAATGCCTTCGGCCATTTCAGCGATAACAAAGTCTATATCATCTATATCCTCCAGTACATCTTCCAATGGATTCACAATAAGCTCCTCCATATCTTCCGGGCTAGTTCCCGGATAGACGATCGTGAGTAGGTAAGTAGGGATGTTGATACTCGGGTCTTCCGAGCGGGGCATACCCTGATAAGACAGCAGGCCAATAGCTGTAGCAATCAGGGTAACGACAAGGACAAAAGCACCGTTTTCTACGGACCATTTAGGGAGTTGCATACCAGGCTAATTTCAGGATTAGAAGTTCGGGGTGTTACAAAAGGGGTGCTTACTTTTTCTTTATCGTTGCGCCTACCGTCAAGTAGGCAGCTCCCCGGGTGATCACTTCGGACACACCGGCCAGTTCTGTTTCTGGCACTACGAATTCATCGTCGAGCAGGTGCGTAAAGCGAACCGTTTTCACCGCAGCACGGCCTTCGGTATCGGGGTGGTAAATACGGACATTACGCCCTTCCCCTTCCACCAAAGCATCCAGCGGAAGGCGGTAGTGCGCCGCTTGGCCAGAAGGATAGATACTCGCCCTGCCGATAAACCCATTCTTTAAGGTCTTTCCTTTCCCATCAAGAGTCAGTTCAACCCCAAAAGTTCCGGTACGAGGATCTGCAGTGGCCGCAATTTCGGTTACGGTAGCTGGTACCACAGCCCCTTCATAAGCATCCAGCCGAACCTCTGCCCGGTCTCCCATTCTCACCGAAAGAATATCCCGATCCGCGATGCCGACGCGCAGTACATAGCTGCCCCTGCCTTCGCCGACTATCAGGAATACGGGGCTACCAGGGCCGATCAATTCACCGCGTTCAGCAAACCTTTTGACGATGCGGCCATTCACCGGAGCCGTTATTTTGGCGTAAGACTGGTTGAACCCTGCGATCTCCAAATCAGAAGACGCTACCTCTAGTGCGGTGGTCAAGCCCTCTACTTGTTCCAACGTCGCAGCCTGTTCAGCGTAAAGCTTTTTCGCCCGATCCAGGTCACGTTGGAGCTTATCCTTGGCTTGCCGGGCTTTCATGACCTGAGCATTGATCTCGGTCGTATTCAAGCGGGCAAGCACCGTTCCTTTCCGAATGTACTGTCCTTCTTTAGCGTTCATCCCATCAATAACTCCCCCTATCTTGAAGGAGAGTTTAGTCTCCTCCTTAGCCCCAATTGTTCCTCCAGCCTCAATGGGAATAATTTCTTTACTGAGTTTCAATTCAACGACTTCTACGGGTATCGCAGCATTTGTCGAATTGGTTTTCGCTTCCTGACCGGGGTAATCAGTCTTACAAGCAGCAAACAGGCATATACAAAGCGTACTCAAAATTAGTATTCTGGACATCATATCGGGTATGTTTTTCTGTTCAAAAGGTTGGTTTAGTAGGCCTATTCCCCCATGGCTGTTTGAAGGGAGGCGTAAGCCTGGAGCAACCGAAAGCGGGCAAGGTTAGCTTCAAGGCTCGCCGTGGTTATTTCGTTGCGGGCATCGAGGTATTCGATCAACAGCGCGTTTTGATTGCGGTAACGGACCTCAACGATTCGGGCGGAAGCCGCAGCACTCTTTTCACGGCTCAGCGCCGTGGCTAACTGTGCCTGTTCATTGACCATCCGCTGCCGGGCTTCCCACACCTGGAAATCAATGCCCCGTAGGGCATCTTCGCGTTGCTGACGAAGCTGATCGCGTTGAATACGGGTTTGTTGTTGACGCAGGTCACGCTTTTTCCCGTCGTAAAGATTCCAGGTAAAGGCAAGGCCACCACTAACGTAAGGGTGGTCTCCAAATTCTCCGTTTAGGAAGCCCTGGGCACCAGCGTTTAGAAAGGCGCCAAGGCTTGGCTTACGTCCGGCATTCTGCAGGGCTTCTAAACGCCCCAAACTTTCCATACCCGCATCCAGCTGTTCTAGCTCGCTTCTTTGGGCGCGGGCGCGGGTGCTGTGTTGGGTAAAGGGCTCCCTTAAAACAGGAAGGTCAGTTAGGGGCATCTCCAGCAATGGCTCGCCTAAATCACGGGCCATAAGACGGTTGATGGCAGCCTGGGCCAAAAGCGCTTGTTGCTGGAGTCCTGCCGTACGGCCAGCCAGAGTAGCAAGCTCCGCCTCCGTTCGATAAACGGCATCTTCGGTACGCTTCTCGTTAGCAACCAACACCCGATTTATCCGCAGCAGCTCTTCCAATACGATCCGGGAACTATCAATGATTTTTTGTCCTTCCAAGCTCTGAAGCCAGGCGAAATAGAGGTCGCGAACTTGGCCCCGAACCTCATTCTCCAGTGTCTTAGTAGCCGCCTGAACTTCTAGCGCCTGGGCCTCCCGCAGGGCAGTTTCCCGGGCAATCAATGGTTCTAATAGCGGCATCCGCACCTCCACCCTCGTATCATGAAAATTACTGGGAATAAACCTCGTATTGACGTTTTCCAAATCGGTCGGAAACTGCTCATTACCCGTCAACTGATTCAGGGTGGCGTAGGTAGGGTTAAACAAATCCCCTACCGGAAAATCAATACCTCGCCCTCCAGCGGAAAGAATGTAATCTGACTTAAAATCTACTGAAGGTCGTTTGTTTGCAGCAGCGAGTTCAACGGCAAGCAATCTTTCGTTTTCTACCAGTCGGCTAGCCAGCAAAGCAGGATTTTGCTGAAGGGCCCGATCTATGTAACCATCCAGAATAGTCTCCTGACTCGACACCATTAAGGGAAGCAATAGAAAAAAATAGACAGCGATAAGTTTATGAACAGTGTTCAGCATAAAGCAAAAATTTTATTTCTTCTGACTTTCTAGAATTGTAATCATCATTTCATTGGTGTCCATAACCAACTGGTCGGTATCGATTCCGCAGAGCGGACAGTTTAGGTGCTCACCATCGTAAATATTCAGGCGCTGAGAAATACGCAGGGAAACCATACCATGGACAAAAGACCAAAGTGCGAAACTCAGACGGTCAGGATCTTCCGCGACAATGCTCCCCATCTCTACGCACTCCTTTACAATCGAAGTAAGTACGTTGTGCAATAAGATACCTGCGTCCCATGGGTCCCCTTCTTTCATTCCATCCATAGGATGTTCCATCATGAACATGAGGCGGTACAAATCAGGGTTTTGCATACCAAAGCGGACGTAGTGTTCACCAAGGTAGCGCAAACGAACTAGTGGATCGGTGATGGAGACCGGAGGGTTCATAAACGCAAATGCCTGTTCAAAAGCAGCACTCTGTACGGCCAGGAATAGCTCATCCTTGTCTTTATAATAGAGGTATAAGGTACCAACGCTGTACTCCACCCGCTTCGCGATCTTACGCATACTCACTCCAGCATAGTTCTCTTCGTGGAATAGCTCGGTCGCCGCCGTAATAATCTTACGCCGGAGGTCTTCTTTTTCCCGTTCTTTCCTTTGTTGGATACCCATACTTGACCCTAGAACGCGTGAAAATGAACAGCGTTCAGTCAATAAGTAAATTTTTAAAAAATACGGTCCATTTATACAATTATCCCGTATTCCGCCAAAAGTCCCGGCAGTCCCTCCACAGAAAACCGTGCACCTTTTAGCCGGTTCTCTTCAGGAGAGAAACGATAATTGCGAGCGGAACGGAAATCGGCCTTCCGCAGGTCCGTCCGCTCAAAGATGGCTCGATCAAGGTCGCAGTCATCGAAGGATGCTTCCTGAAGATCGGCTCCGGTAAAGTCGGTTTCCCGTAGGCTACTCTCTTTGAATTCCGCTCCCTTAAGCTTCCACTCGTGGAAGGTAACCAGTTCCAGGTTGCAGTTTGTAAAGCTGACCTTAAAGAGAAAATCACGACAATCGTCGAAGTGCAGACCGAGCAATTTGCAGCCCTTGAAGTCCACTGTCTTCAGGGCTGTTTCGTGGAGTTTGGCGTTCGTTAGATCACAGTCGATGAAGGAGCAGTCGGTGAAGAGCCTTGCGGTAAGGTCTGCACCCGCCAGATTACAACCTACAAATGTGCAGTTGTCGTAGTCTCCGGGCAAGACTTCGGATTGGCCTTCGTACGTTTTGTCTTCAAAGATGGGGAGTCTACTCATAATTTCAAGTCTTTAACTTGGCCGATGCGCGCTCCGCGCGCGAGCGGCTGCCGAACCCTCCGGGTTCGGCCAACAATAGGGATGAAACAT
>CAYPIM010000020.1:0-36573 GCA_964410795.1 uncultured Lewinella sp.
TGGCACATAAGAAAGGTGTAGGTTCTACCGATAACGGCCGCGACAGTAATAGTAAGCGCCTTGGCGTTAAGCTCTTCGGTGGCCAGGTTGCTAAAGCAGGCAACATCATCCTTCGTCAGCGCGGTACCAAGTACCACCCCGGCGAAAACGTTTACATGGGGCGTGACTACACGATCCACGCTAAAGTAGACGGTAACGTTTCTTTCCGAAAGAGCTACCGTAACCGTATGTACGTATCCATCGTACCTACTGGAGCCGAAGCACCTGTAGTAGCAAAGCCGGCTCCAAAGCCAGCCGCTAAGAAAGCTGCTCCTAAACCAGCACCAGCTCCTAAGCCTGCTCCAGCACCAGCTCCCGAGCCAACTCCAGCTCCCGAGCCGGTTGTAGATACGACGGTACAAGCTGCTGCAGCAATTCCAGAAGCCAAGGCAGCCAAGCCAGCTAAGAAGGCCAAGACTGAAAAGATCGTTTTGCCATCCGGTAAGAAGATCAAGCAGGATGACCTGAAGGTTGTTGAAGGTATCGGCCCCAAGATTGCCGGCCTCCTGAATGATATTGGCATCATGACTTGGCGTGAACTCGCTGACGCTCCTGAGGCAAAGGTTCAGCAGATGCTGGACGATGCTGGCCCTCGTTACCGTATCCACAGTCCCGCTACCTGGGCTAAGCAAGCAGCCCTTGCTGCTGACGCCAAGTGGGCAGAACTGGAGGACCTTCAGGATCGCCTTGATGGTGGTAAGGAGGTTAAGTAAGTACGACTTACTTCTGAAAGATTAGAAAGCCCGGTTGAGCAGATGCTCGGCCGGGCTTTCTTGCTGTTTTTTATAACTATCTCTTTTTAGTTAAATTTGCTTAGCTTTTTGGCATTTTCCGTTAATACGCCTTAGCTTTATTACAACACCAATACACATTTTGATATGCGCCTTATTAACACACTTTTACTTCTCTTATCCACCGTTTTTGTCACGGCTCAGTCGTTGCCTGTTGTTCATTCCAACACCCGGGTTGTTGATGTGCAGGTTGGGGAAGTACGCACCGCAGAATGGGGGGTCAACCCCAACCTTACTCTTGATCCGTTTACCCATAACGTGCTGGGGGAAAAGGTTACTTTCTACACTGACGTAGACTCTATCAGTGCGAAGGTCTCGACCACACCATTTGATTTTATCATCTTACTGAACGGGAAAGATTCCGCATTCACCCGTATTGTCTATGAGCAATCTAAACTGGACGTACTAAAGGAAGCCGCCGCTTATGAAGACAAGCCCAATACGGCGATTCCTGCTTTTACCTATCAAGACGCCGCTAGCCCACCGCTGCAGGAGTTGCGCCAAAAGTATAATCTTGACTCCATTGCGGGGCAGGGGAACGACGTATCCCAAATGCTTAACCTGATGCGTTGGGTGCACAACACCATCGAGCATAACGGGAACAAACCGAACCTGGGCGAACAGAACGCCGACCAGTTTATCTCTTCCTGCCGCGAAGGGAAAGGAACCCTGAATTGCCGCGGACTGGGAATCACGCTGAATGAAGTTTACCTGGCCATGGGTTTTCCCTCCCGCTTTGTAACCTGTATGCCCCGGGATACGAATGATTTTGACTGCCACGTTATCAATACCGCCTTTTCCCGAACACTTAATAAATGGATCTGGCTTGACCCTACCCAGAACGGTTACGTAATGAACGAAGGTGGAGAATTACTCGGTTTCGCCGAAGTACGCGAGCGGCTCATCAACGATCAGCCACTCATCGTTAACCCTGATGCTAATTGGAACTACCGCTCCACGACCGACAAGGCCTGGTACCTGGAGTATTACATGGCTAAAAACCTCTACAAGTTCTCCACCTCCCTTCACAGCACCTACGATTACGAAAGCAGGGGGGAAGGCAAAAAGATTATTAACGTAGAGCTTTGGCCAGCTGGACGGGGAGAACATCTGCCGGCCCGATCCGAGATAACCAGTAAGGATGGGACAACCACCATAACTTATCGCACCCGAAATCCGGAGCAATTCTGGACACCGCCCGCTGCCGTGAAGTAACTCCAAAGCTTACAACAATAAAACGCCTTAGGCGTTTTGTTTTCAACCACGCGCCACCCCCAATTCTGGTTGACCCTACAGTTTATTTAAATTGGGAAGTGACTTAGGCTTGTCTAGGGCGGGCCTCAAAGCCTTTGACTTGTCAGGCTTCTGAAAGCCAGTGCAAACCGGCCGGTAGGACAAGGGGATTACTGAACCAAGCCAGCTATCCCAACCATGTTTTTTTGAGGAGTCAAACCGCTCCGGGGGGCGCGTGGGTTTTTAATCAGCTTGCCAGTCTTAAGTTGCATGTTACTTTACAAAGCATCGGCGTCTTAAACCTACAACCTGCAATCTTAATTTCGTACCTTTGCGGTCGAATTCCGATGAGCGCGCCGAATGACGGCCCGTGGATTACTGTCGGTCTTAGCGTTAAACTGACGCCAAATTTTATTAAACCTTTGATCCTGAGCGTGTTGTAATCCCGCTGATCTCAAGGTTCTCTCCCTTTTTACCAAATGAGTAATAATCGTTCTGGTG
Source organism: uncultured Lewinella sp. (assembly GCA_964410795.1). Classification (GTDB taxonomy): domain Bacteria; phylum Bacteroidota; class Bacteroidia; order Chitinophagales; family Saprospiraceae; genus Neolewinella. The sequence continues at coordinate 2,565 of CAYPIM010000020.1, forward strand.
GTGGCAGTAGCCGCCCCAATAACCGCCGTAAGAAATCTAACGGTGGAGGCCAACGTCGCCAGGGTGGCGGTGGGCAACGCCGTGGAGGCGGCCGCCGTTCTACCCACGTATACAAGCCGATTGCGGCTGAGCTGATGGTCCATGAGGCCGTACCTATGAAAAAAGTCGAGTACATCTCTAAGACGAAGTACGACGACTGGGACCTTAGCCCCAAACTGAAAATCGCTATCCGTAAGGCTGGCTGGACGCGCCCAACCCAGATTCAGGAAGAAGCTTTTGCCAGCATTGTTGACTTGCGCGACGTAATGGGCATTGCGACCACGGGTACTGGTAAAACTGGTGCTTTCCTGATTCCGATCATCGACGCCCTGCTGAAAGACGAGCCCTTCCAGACCCTTTGTCTGGCGCCTACGCGAGAGCTGGCCCTCCAAATAGAGGAAGAGTTCAAAATCTTGGCTAAGGGCACTACTTTTACCTCTATCTGCCTCATTGGCGGCCGGAATATCAACACCGATATTCAGCGCCTCAAGCGGGATTATGACCTCGTTGTCGCCACCCCTGGCCGCCTGAAAGACCTGCACCAGCAGCGTAAAATTGACCTCAGCCAGGCCTCCGTTCTCATCCTAGATGAGTTTGACCGGATGCTAGATATGGGTTTTCAGAAGGATGTAATGTTCCTGGCTGACCAGATGGGAGAGCGCGACCAAACATTGCTTTTCTCTGCTACCTTGGATAAGACCCAAAAGAAACTGATCGATCACTTCCTGACCGACCCGGTCACCGTTGCCGTAAGCAGTGGCGAAGCCAGTGCCGAGCACATTAACCAGACCGTTCGCTATGTTTCCGGCGATGAGAAGTTTGATGCGCTCATCGAGCTTATGAAGGAGCCCGAGCTTAAGCGTGTGCTCGTTTTTGCTGAAACTAAGCACCGCGTAAAGAAGGTAACCAAGAAGCTAAACCAAGCAGGCATTAAGGCCGATGAGATTCATGGCAATAAAAGCCAGAACTATCGGCAAAAAGCCCTCAAGGCTTTCAAGACCGGAGCCATCAAAGCGCTTTGCGCCACTGATGTAGCTGCCCGTGGCCTTGACATCGATGACATTACCCACGTGATCAACTTTGAGGCACCGACTGACTACGACGTTTACATCCACCGTGTAGGCCGTACCGGCCGGGCCGGTAAGACCGGTGAGGCGATTACTTTTGTTGACAAGTAATGATTGACAAACCAAACTGAATAGATCCCCCGTTGGCTTTTTGCTGACGGGGGATTTTTTTAGTAATGGTTTTTAGACAGGTTCATTAATATATTTGTAAAAAGCCCATTTCTTCATGCTCCGTTCTTTATCCCGCCAGTTGCCAGTTGATTGGCAACCATTCGCAATGCTGTATGTCATCACTTGTTTCATTTACTACCTCGCAACTTGGTGGGGGTATGGTGGCTTTAGCGGTGGTCATCCACCGATTTATGATTTAGAAGAATTCTTTGCATCTTCAGGCCTCAAGTTTGGTATATATCTCTTTGTTTCGGTGTTCTTGGTTATCAACGGTAAGTATTTTACCCAGATCAATCCATGGCTTTTGGCTCTTTTGGGAGGCGTAGTATTTCTAATAGTTACAAGCCTATTGCAAGAGTTAGTTCTTGGCTTTTTTGGTTATGTACAATTCTTTGGGGGGAAGCTTTCCGTATTTAATTATCTCATAACGGCCAGCTTTTTCGTTTTTCAAGCTTTGCTGTTTTTATTGCTCACCGAACGGAGAAGAGTTAGAGGAGCGATTGTTGAACATCAGCCTTCAGGGGAGACGGTGGGAAAGACACAAACTCTTGTAAAGACAGTGGTTGAAACTGAAGATAAAGTCTTTCTAATCTTTGGAAGCCGGGGTAAGACCCGAGTACCATTAAATGTAGATAACATCAGTCGAATTACTGCCCGCCGAAACTATGCTACTGCGCATACGATTACGGGGAATTATCTGTTAGATTTTGGTATCGGAAAGGCTGAGCGGCGGCTAAGTCAACAAGGATTTATTCGAGTCCATCGGAGCTACCTTATAAACTTGAACCATCTTGAATACATTAAGCGAGAGGGCCGTGCTCACCTTCTGGTAATGTCTGATGATGCACGTATTTCCGTAGGAGCTAAGTATCTGATGGCCTTACGCGACATGGGCTACTGATACGCAACAAGTACTATGTCCCCATGCGTCTACACGTTCGTCCGCTGTCCGCGGCGTTCGTCCGTTTTAGGCTTGTAATCAGGATTTTAGGGGTTAGGTTTACTTCATGAACATTCAATATGCCCACATTGTCGCGATCCTTGTTTTTTGCTTCTTCAGCTCTTTAGCCTGGGGACAAAAGTCTGTAAAAACCGAAAGCTATCCTGACGGAAAACCAAAAGCATACATCGAAATGCTTAATGGACAGGCCGACGGGATGTGGTATGAATGGTATTCATCGGGCCAGCTTCGTTTCCGTGCTCGCTGGCGGGAAGGGAAAGGCCACGGAGAGTGGGAGTACTTCTATGAAAATGGCCAGGTTCGGTCCCGTACTGTTTACGCTGAAGATTTGCCTCAGGGTATTGAAGAAAGTTATCACCTTAACGGCGAACTGAAATCGGAAATCGTTTATGTAAACGGCCGCCGCCATGGTGAAGCCCGGATTTTTGATGACCGGGGCAATGAAATCAGCCGCCAGCTATATCTGGACGGTCGAAAAATTCTGAATCGTCCTATTCTCTTTGCACCTGGTATCGTGTCTGGTAAAGAAAGCCAGGAATGGGGGTTGGATTTTACCGCTGATGGGAAGACCGTTTATTTTACCCGGCGCATGGATGATGGTGAGCCACAGAAGATTTACGAATCCTTCAAAACGGAGAACGGATGGTCGTCGCCAGTAGTTTTGCCTTTTTCCACGGATACGGATGAGTCACCGTATTTAAGTCCTGATGGCCGTATGCTTTACTTCGCGAGTTATCGGCCAATGCCTGGCCGTTCTCCACGTGCAAAATATGACATGAACCTTTGGCGGGTAAGCCTTACAGGAAAAGTTTGGGGTAGGCCTGAACCGCTTCCCAAAGCAATCAATCGTGTTATGACTCCTGGTGATAAATGGCCTTATGGATATGAAGCCGGTCCGTCATTGGATCCGAGTGGAAATCTCTTGTATTGGACAGGACCACTTGCGGGAGACAATCCAAAAGTTATGGTGGCCCCACTGAAGCAAGATGGTACCTTTGGAAGGCCAGTTCTTGTTCCAGACATTAACGGCAAGGAGGCTAATAGTGGAGCTGTCATCAGTCCTGACGGACGCTTCATTGTTTGGGCTTCTTATCAACGAAGTGACGGGTTGGGCCGCGAAGACCTTTACTATGCCGTCAAGAAACCTTCAGGGTGGGGAGAAGCCGTAAATATGGGACCGCTGGTGAACAGTAGTGCAGACGAGGGGTGCCCACGGTTTTCGGCTGATGGTAAACTCTTTTACTTTTGCTCGGATCGAAAGGATGGACAGTCAGACATATACTATATGGAAAGTGAGTTTGCGTTTCCAGAGTGAAATTGACGATTTTTTTGTCTTTTGGTCAATCTGTTGGTCAAATGGTTCGCTAACTACAGTAGGAGGTGCTTGCAAAGCCTGAATTTGCCTACATTGATCAGGTCAAACCCAAAGGTCTATGCTACGTTGTCTTACTCTGCTCCTTTTTACCGCACTTTGCACCAGCGCCAGCGCCCAAATAAGCCAGACGGGTGAGCTGAAGAAATGGCATAAGGTTACCCTTACCATGGACGGCCCCAAAGCCGAAGAAGAAGACCGTATGAACCCCTTCTTACGCTATCGCCTAAACGTGACGTTCCGCCATGATTCCGCTACTTACGTCGTTCCCGGTTATTTTGCTGCAGATGGCAATGCTGCTGAAACGAGTGCTACGGGAGGGAACAAATGGCGTGTCCATTTTGCTCCTGACCGTACGGGTACCTGGACCTACGAAGTAAGCTTTCGCAGAGGAGCAAACGCTGCCGTCTCTGAAATTTTGAATTACGGCGAACCCGTGGAACCCCTGGACGGTATGCGGGGCAAGATGACCATTAGTGAGACCGATAAAACCGGACGCGATCTGCGGGCCAAGGGACGGCTTTTGTTTCATGGCCGTAAGTACCCAGTCTGGGCTGAAACAGGTGAGGTGTTTCTCAAAGCCGGGGCGGATGCGCCCGAAAACTTACTTTCTTACCGGCCATTTGATGGCACCTTCCATGAAGATGGCTACGGTGATAAGTGGATCAAGGATTGGGCTCCCCACCTGAAGGACTGGAACCCAGGAGACCCGACCTGGCAAGACGGAAAAGGGAAAGAGATCATCGGTGCAGTAAACTACCTGGCCAGTAAGGGGATGAATGCTTTTTCTTTCCTAACCCTCAACATTGTTGGCGATGATAAAAACGTATTCCCTTACATCAACTACCACAACTACCAGAGAATGGACGTGAGCAAGCTGGCTCAGTGGGAAATTTTGTTTGAGCATGCTTCCCGGAAGGGAATGTTCCTCCACTTCAAAATGGCCGAAGTGGAAAACCAGTCACTGCTCGATAATGGGGATATGGGCCCTCAGCGCAAACTCTATTACCGTGAACTGATGGCCCGCTTCGGGCATCACCTGGCGCTGAACTGGAACGTTTGTGAAGAGAATGGACGTTGGAATAACAACTATCCTGACGATTGGCAAACGACGACACAACGGCTTGCCATGGCCCGGTATTTCTATGATAACGATCCTTACCGTCACCACGTGGTTATTCACAATGGGCAAAGTTTCTACGACCTGCTCGGAAAGGAAAGCAAGTATACCGGTCTTTCTCTCCAGACCAATCGGGAAGACTTCAGAAATGTTTACCCGGCTATCCGTCGTTGGCATCGGGTAGCTAAAGAGACAAAAGTGAAGTGGGCCATTGCTGTTGATGAGCCGGGAGATGCTCAGCACAGCCTGGTCCCCGATGCGGACAACCCTACCCATGACCTTGCGCGGCAGAATGCCCTTTGGGGAGCTTTCATGGCCGGAGCCTGGGGAATAGAATGGTATTTTGGCTACAAACATGAGCATTCCGATCTCAGTTGTCAGGACTGGCGCAGCCGCGATGCTATGTGGGACCAGAGCCGCTACGCACTCGAGTTTTTCAAAAAAACTAATCTACCGCTTACGAAAATGGTCCCTGATAATGAGCTTACCCCCGAGAAGAATGATTGGGTACTGGCCGGAGCAGGGCGTCACCTGATCCTGTGGAAGCAAGGCCCGAAAAAACCTACGACTTTGAAGATCGCTGATGGCACGCACAAATTGCAGTGGTATAACCCCCGCACGGGCGAAATGGCCAGACTTGAGAGTAAGGTCTCTACCGGAGGAGCAATGAACATTCCCGTACCTCCTTCAGAGGTGGAAATGGATTGGGTTTTATTGGTGGAGTAGTACCGTTGTGGGCCGTTTACAGCTTCGTACGTACCTTGCACTCCAAATAGATAAATCACGAAAATGACCATCTCCCACACCAAGCATACCTTGAAGAAGCTTGAGGTCCTGGCAAAGGAATTAGGCTACAAGGTTCGGTACGAAAAGGGTAATTTCCAGTCTGGTTACTGCCTGGTGGAGCACCAGCGGGTGGCCATCGTAAATAAGTTTTTTGACACGGAAGGGCGGATCAATGTGCTGCTTGATATTCTTAGCCAGTACCGCCAAAAGCCAGAAGAGGACGATCCTGTACTGGATGACACTTCGGCCAAGTTGTGGAAAGGCCTGAAGCCGTTTTTAGGAATCCTGGAGCCGGAAGAGGAGTAGCTTAAACTAGAACTTCTTCAGGCGTGCACGTTGGTATCCGGAAGATTTGAAGGATTTTACTTCTGGTATTTCTTCGCCTTCGTGTGTCTGGTTGCCAGTGGATCGTATGGCCGTTTCACTACCAACTTGAATGGAATACAGTAGGTGGTCTCCACGATGTTCCAAGTTGGAAACCAGGTAGCTGCCCATTACGGTAAAAACGCTTTGGTAGACGTTTCCTAGGTAATAGCCGTCTAGCAAAATGGTGTTTTGCTCATCACAAATCCAGTGATGAGGGCCATCGGGCCCGCGCTTGATCAGGTAGTCGCGTTTCCCGGCTACCTTGTCTTCACCGTAGATGATGGAGTAGGTGTACGTGCTGTCGGTGATGGGCAAAATGTGTAGCTCCATCGGTACGCTTTGGGCCATCCCTTTGGGGTTGAAAATTTCCAGGGTGCCGCCCCACGTTCCCGTAAAACCTTGAGGGAAGGCGGGTATACTGTCGGTTTGAGCGCTGAGAGCAGTGGTAATCACGAGTAGAATAAGAAGGAGGCGCTGGCGCAGGTGCATGGTGAGTTTTTTGAAAAGCCAAGGTAATACCTGGGAAGTAAATACTTTACTGTTGGCTCTTTTCTACTCGATTAGGAAAACCATACTGGTAGTGTCAGGCCCGAGTACGGTGAAATTACTGGGGAGTACCTCTGGGCTCAGGTAGGGAGAAAGGTCAAAAGAATACAGCACGGAGCTTAAGGCCTGACAAATTATGGAATCTTCTGGCATTTGATTGTCGAAAACGAAGCGAGCAACAGTTTGAGTAGGACTGCTTTCTGCTACACTGCCATCGGTGACGAGTTGGGCGGTCCATTCGTCCGGATTGCACCCGGTTCCACTGACCTCCACGAGAAGGCAAGAGCCATCGAGAAACATGCTTGAGATGGCGAACCCATCACCAGAATCAAGGTCATTGATGCTTGAAATGGTCTCGATCTGGTCGTCGCAAGGTAGTGGGAGTAGGACATCTTCATCACCATTACAGGAAGGAACTACGCTAAGGACAATAAAGGATAAGGCTACGAGGAATTTCATATTGATCTGGAATTATTCAGGGATGGTTAAAGGCTCTATAATCCGGACTTAGGATTATTAGAATTTTGGTTTCAGTACTGAAGACAGTTTGTAAGTGTATGAACGTTGGTGCTACAATTATTTATTTTTTGGCTCAAGGCATATTCGTTCTGTCTGCTTGCTCTTATGCTTGACTATCTGACTATACATCCTACCTTTGCGCAAAAACCGCCCAATGGCTAAAGAAGTAGTAAAAAAACGTAGCAAGATAACCGTAGAGGTAGGCCTGAACGCCGAGCAAATGCCCGTGGAAATGAAGTGGGGCGCAAGCGATAAACCCGGCCCTTCGGAAGCCTGTAAAGGAATGCTGTTGAGCTTATTCAACGAACAGACCAAGGAAACGATGAAAGTTGATCTTTGGACAAAGGATATGCAGGTTGTAGAAATGGACCGTTTTATGTACCAGACGTTGCGCGGACTAGCGGACACTTATTTTAAAGCTACGGGCAATAAAGAACTTGCTAATCAAATGCAGCAATTTGTGTTCTACTTCGGACAAGCTACCGGAGCCATTCCTAAGCAAGGGGAGGGATAAGCACGGGCGAAAGTGTTTGTTCGAGTCAAGTTCAAATGATTCAAACTAAATGCATCACTTTTAGGCTCCTATTTCACTTTTTTTGATTAGCGGAGTGATCCCAACCGATTGCATTTTGAAATGGGGGTTTTCTATTCGATTTGATTTCCTACCTTCGGCCTCCATGCAATAATTATTAGCGTTGAGGAGGTAATTGTCTTCATTGCTCTAACAAATGACCCAGATAAAGAATGGCGTACTTTAAGAATATCCCTCAGATCCGATTCGAGGGCAAAGAGAGTGATAACCCTTTTGCTTTCAAATTCTACGATAAAAACCAGGTTGTTGCTGGTAAGACCATGAGCGAACACTTCAAGTTCGCTATGGCTTGGTGGCATACTCTTCGTAATACTGGGGGAGATCCCTTTGGTCCGGGAACAGCAAACTACCCCTGGTTAGGAGGTAATGATCCCGTACAGGAAGCCAAGAATGCGGTGGATGCCGGATTTGAGGTAATGGATAAACTTGACCTTGACTACTTCTGTTTTCATGACGTGGATCTACTGGATGAAGCTGGTGCGGACCTCGATACCTACGGGCGTCGTCTGGAAGAAGTGACGGACTACTTAAAGCAGAAGATGGATGCTGAGGGCCGGAAGGTGCTTTGGGGAACGGCCAACTTGTTCAGCCACCCTCGCTACATGAATGGTGCGAGTACTAATCCTGACTTTGACGTTGTAGCGTACGCAGGGGCACAATTGAAGAATGCCATTGATGCTACCATTAAGCTTGGTGGAGAAAATTACGTTTTCTGGGGAGGCCGGGAAGGGTACATGAGCCTGCTTAATACTGATCTTGGTCGTGAGGTAGATCATATGGCCCAGTTCCTGACCATGGCGAGAGACTACGCCCGTAAGCAAGGTTTTACCGGCACTTTCTTTATTGAGCCTAAACCGTTTGAACCCAGCAAGCACCAGTATGATTTTGATTCCGCAACAGTGGCTGGCTTCCTACGGAAGTACAACCTCATGGATGATTTTAAGCTGAACATTGAAGTGAACCATGCCACCCTGGCCCAGCACACCTTCCAGCACGAGCTGGCAGTAGCGGTTTCTGAAGGGCTGCTTGGCTCCATTGATGCGAATCGTGGTGATTACCAAAATGGGTGGGATACAGATCAGTTCCCGACCAACGTACCAGAGCTCACGGAAGCTATGCTTGTCATCCTCGAAGGTGGTGGTATCCAAGGAGGTGGAGTTAATTTTGATGCAAAGACCCGCCGCAACTCGACCGACCTTGCCGACATCTTCCACGCCCATATTGGAGGTATGGATGCTTTTGCCCGCGGATTGCTCGCAGCCGATAAGATATTGACCAGTAGCCAGTATAAAGCTATGCGGAAGGAACGCTATTCTTCTTTCGACCAAGGGAATGGTAAGAAGTATGAAGCCGGTACACTTACGCTTGAAGAGCTCGCAAAACTTGGACATGCTCAGGGTGAGCCTAATCAGACTTCGGGCCGTCAGGAACTGTATGAGAATATTCTTACGCAGTACAGCTAGACTGTTTAGCTGCCTATTGTTCTGGCCTTTAAGGTTACAAGGATTTAAAGTTAAGGGAAGCCACCAACCATCATCTTATGGTTGGTGGCTTTTTGCGTAGAAGAATAATGAGGAAGACTAAAAATTCATACTAAAACCGTAGCTTTCTCCCCGCACATACTCACGAATGCTTGCAATAACGATAATCTATGATTGATTCTGTCTCCACTTACTGTCACCGTTGGTGTGAACGTTGCCCGTTTACCAGCCGCTGTTCGTTGGTTGCGTACAACAAAGAGCATATTCCTAAAAAGCTGCAAGATGAAATAGTGCCTTTACCGAATTCGTTTCCTGCACTCAGTGGTAAGTTTAGCCATTTCTTAGGACGACTTGAACTGTGCCTCGTTCAGTACCGTAACAGCCTATCTGTGATTGGTTACGGCGCGGGGGAGGAACGTCCACGCTCAACTGGCATGTCAGAAGCTGCGCTGTCTGAACTTAGTATGACGGTGATGAGAGGAATCAGAGGTTTGGAGAAAGCAGCCTGGGTGCCAGAATTTCATCAAGCACCTGACTTTACGAAACCGGATGTACAAGCTATTCGTGAATTTTACTGGTATCTTACTATGGTTGGCCCTAAATTTCGTAGAGCGGTAAAGGATAGAGATAATGCGGAGGAGGTTAACATGGATGGTATACGTACAGCCCGATTAACCCATATCATTCTTGTACGGGCGATTGTGGCGATGACGGTGCTCATTGAGCAACATGGTAAACCTGCTTATGAAGACTTACGGATTATCCTGGAAGACTCATTGCGCCTGTTGGCCGGAGTTAGGACGCTTTTTCCTGACGTACATCTGTACCCCAGACCGGGCTTTGATGATTCGGGAGAGCGGGATTACCTCAATAAATTTTATGGCGGATTCCCCCCCGTTGACCCTTTTGAAGATGGAACCTGGAACCCTGGAGGTCGAGCGCCGGATGCGTAGTTTTGATTAGGCATGTAGCGTAGAGTTATTACACGAATGGAGTGTGCAACACTATGATGCCCCAACTCGGTGCCTAAAAAGGTTGGGGCTTTAAAGTTGAATCCTTATCTTTGCTTTGAAATTAAACTAAGTGTAAATGCAATCTTCTAATGTAGCCCTTATTCTTGTCGACCTCCAGGTGGATTTTATGCCTATGGGTATGCTGCCCGTTGCAAAAGCGGATCAAATTATCCCGATTGCTAACCAACTGATGTTGGATTACCCGACCGTTGTTGCTACTCAGGATTGGCATCCCGCCAATCATGGTTCCTTTGCTGCGAACCATCCGTGGCGGAAGCCAGGGCAGGTAATTGATCTACATGGACTAGAGCAAGTACTCTGGCCGATTCATTGTGTTCAGCATACCTGGGGGGCAGAGTTTGTAGCAGGCCTGGACACTGATCGGATAACTAAAGTATTTCAAAAAGGTACGGACCCAGAAGTTGATAGCTATAGTGGCTTCTATGATAATGGTCACCGCAATTCCACAGGAATGGGGGAGTGGTTAAAGGAGAAGGGAATTGAAGAGGTACACGTACTTGGGGTAGCTACTGATTATTGTGTGAAGTTTACCGTGCTGGATGCGATCTCTGAAGGTTTCAAGACTACCTTATTAAGGCACGCAACACACGGTGTGAATATGGTTGCGGGAGATGTTGACCGGGCTGTGGCGGAGATGCGTACTGCTGGCGCGGAGGTTAGCGGCTAAAATATTACTATTTACCACTTTCTTAAGCTTGTTAACGGTTCGATATGAAATAGAACTTCAAAAGTCAAAAAGGGGTTAAACGGACCGAAATAGTTGGAAGAGGGGTAGGGTAAGCCCGTACTTGCAGTCATAAACAATACAACAGTTATGAAAAAGTCAATCTTACTTACCTCTGTTCTCGTCTTTCTCGTGACCCTGTTTTCGCCTGCTGCCCAGGCCCAGCGTCCGAACAATCCTACAGGATCTGAGACGACGACTTCGACACCAACCCGTGGTACGGCTACTCGCACTACCCGCCCTAGTGTAAACCGTGGCACTACCCGTCCATCTGCGTCTAACCGTGGAACGCGTACTGGTAGTACGACTACCCGCCCACGTACAAATACTACGCCGCGTCCACGTACCAATACTACGCCACGGCCTCGTACTAATAATCCAAACTACTGCCCTCCTGGTGGTAACACCCGTAACCGTAACGGTAACGCCCGGAATAACCGCCGCAATAATGGTAGTTTTAGTACTAGCGTAGGCAACAGAAATCGTAGCACTCGCGTTAATTCCCGTACCCGCCCCAATACCTCTAATGGCCGCACAACGACCCGCGTGCGTACTCAGCGAGATGCTCAGGGGAGGCAGGCTACCCGTAGCCGCCGCGCTAATAGTAGCAACACTGGCTATGATGAAGTATACAGTAGCGCTAGCCGGAGAGCTGTGAAAGCAGATAAAGTGAAGGCTTCAGCTAGCCGTCGCAACCAGTAAGTCTAAGAATAATAATCCCATTTTACTTTAAGTCATTCCTCTTTAAAAGTTGTCGGCTCGTTACCCTAAGGTAGCGGGCCGATGCTTATTTTATGATTGTAGGCGCTTTCCAAAAACCATCTTTGCACCTGCGACCGCGCCTTAAGAGAAGTGCTATTTGTAGCGATAAACTATACTTTTGTCTAATTCTTACTACATTGAACTAGCACTATTCATAAGATTGTGTTGCCTCTTTAACCAAGCCTGACCGTACATGAACACCCCCACTTTTTTTGAAAAAATATTATCCCGGAAAGTTTTGCAGTACCTCGGTACTTATCTGGCGGTTGGTTTTGGTCTTTTACAATTTCTTGAGTTTGTTTCGAAGCGATTTGGACTTGTTGATTTCTGGGTGGATGCGTACCTGATTATTTGGCTGGCGATTGTTCCTGCCGTTAGCATAATGATTTATTATCGGGGGCTACCACCAGTAGTGAAGGGTGGGCGTTGGAAACGCTGGTTGGTTTTTACTAACTTACTGCTAGCGGTAGTACTATCAGTTTTTCTGCCTTCTCGTTCAACCGTGGAGGCAAACACTCAAACGGTGGAAACAACTAATGAGTCCGGGGAAATAACCAAGCGAACTATTCCTTCCGCTTCTGCAGTAAAGCGAATCGGTGTATTTGAGGCGATAAATGACCAGGAGGACGAAGAGACAAACTGGTGGGGCACCGCTTTTGCGTTGCTCCTCAAAGATAATTTACATCAACGACCGGAAATAATAGTGAAGGGTATCCAAACCCTCAACCGCTATTATAGCAAGTTTGAGGTGCCAATTTTTGGTCGGATAAATCTGGCAACACAGCGTAAAATTGCTGAACGGGCCAACACTGATTATTTCGTCCGGATTAGGTATACCTCTATGGAGGATAACTATGAACTGTTTGGTAGCTTGTATCGAACCCGTGATGGTAAGGAGGTTAAATCCTTTAGGACAAGTTCTGAAAGCCCATTTAGGGCAATTGATAACATAAAAGAGCAAATCTTTGACTTTCTTCCTCCTTTGGGAGTAATGGATGAGGCCACTACTGAGTTGCCTGTTTCGGCACTAATTACGGATAGCCCTAAAGCACTCGAATTTTACACTAAAGGGGTAATAGCTTTCAGCCGTAACCCTGGAGATTTGCCTCCCGCTGTTGCTTACTTTCGTCAATCCGTTAGGGCAGATCCAAGTTGTGCGCCGTGTCTTTATGGCTTGGCGGATAAACTATACGGCCAGGGCAAAACGGACACGGCTTTAACGATGATCACGAAAGCTACAAAGCTGGCTGAAGTACTGCCTGAGCGAGAGCAGTTTGGGTATAAGAGAGTGCTGCTTAATATTTCTGGACAGTATGAAGGAAGTATTCGTTTGTCGGAGTCTGCGTTGCAACTTTATCCGTATGAGTTTTGGCCGTACGCCAGTTTAGTCAACCATTATGAGAAGACTTTCGGAGTAGATTCAGCCATTGTGCTGATGACCCAGGCTGTAGAAGTTTCCGACCAGGAAACTGCGTTGAATAGATTGTACGGCTTGTATATGCGGGCAGGTGATTTTGGGAAAGCAGAAGAGATAATTAGAACGATTGACGAAAAATACGCTGATACTGCAGAGACCCGTCGCCGGTACGCGAGCTTTTACCAAAAATCTGGTGAGATTGATAAAGCAAGATCTGTTTTGAAAGAAATGCTCGCAACGGATCCGACTAATATGGATTTACAAATACAGCTTGCTAGTTTAGAAATTGAAGCCGGTTATTACGATAATGCGGAAGAACTGCTGGAAGAGGGGTTGCGGAAAACGACTAGTCGATCTGATTCGATTACCTTTTGGAATTACTCAATTCGCATATTGGTAGAGAGCGGTCAGATTAGGAAGGCGCTGTCAGAAATGGAACGATACGAAAGGTACATTACCAAGGAAGCGCCGGTTAATGTTGTTCTATTGCGAAACTATCCCGCTAAAGTAGACTTTGCCGGTAGATTGGATAACCCGATGAAACTCATAGATGATTACGACCGCGAGATGGTGCCTTACAATAGTTCTTACTTTGAATCTTATCGGTGTTCAGCTTTGGTTCGTGAAGTTATTCTTGGTCGTGCGGCGGCGTCTACAATAGCTGAAATTATAAACTGCGAAGACATGATGGTAAGTAAGGGCGCTGCGACGGAGGAAATGTTCCGATTGGCCAATTTGATGCTTGCTGAGAATTACGCTGTTGCCGCAGATTTGGTAGATGATCGTATTGAAAGGGGGACTGAAGTTTTGATCATTTCTCAACAAGCGAGAATTCAACGGTTGGCTGGTCGGGCGGAAAGAGGATTGGCCCTTCTTGAAGAAAAACTCAAAGTTCAACCCAATGATCCTCGAATATTATTAGAAAAGGCCCGTATTTTACTTTTGAGAGACGATGTTCTAAACGCTAAAGTACCACTTATAAGCGTGTTGAAAACCTGGCGTAATGCTGATCCGGACCATACCGAATACCAGGAAGCAAGGCAGCTGGCCGAACAAATAGGACTACCGCTACCTAATGAAACGATACCTCAGATCAATGAATAAAACTGAAAAACACAGCCTGCTCAGCCTCATCGCCAACGAACAACTAACGGAGGCCATTGACCAATTGAAAGATATGATTTTGCTTGATCATCCGGATCGAAGCCGCATTTCTCAGCTGGAAAAACGGTTGCGTGAACTTGGTGAACGTATTGATTTGGGAACATTGAATAGAGAAGATATCTCCCGCATTCGCAGCCGGATATCTGGCGGACTACGCGACGTTGTGCAGGAATATAAGCCAAAGCCAGAGGCTGAAACTCCACAGAAAGCGCCAACTGAATCCTTCAAGCTGAACCTTACGACCGAGGAAGAAACGGCCCAAGAACCGCAGGAAGAAATGGGGTTTCGGGGGGAGATTAATTATCAGGGCTCCCCGAGTAAAAAGGAGCGGAGTATTGAATTGGTAAAGACCTATGGAGCAGCTTTTCACCAGGCAACCCAGGCGTTAAAGAAAGCCGGAATGACTTTGGAAAAAGCCGACCGGATCAACGGGCGTATTTCTGCTTCTTTGCCACCAACTTCTTCCGGGAAATTCGGGGAGATTATTGAAGTCTGGATCAAGCCTACGGTGCGGGGGCGAACCTGGGTTTATGTAGTAGTGGACAGTGCTTCACCAACTACGATGATGGATTTTGGAAGGCATGCGAGTAAGCTGAATTTATTGTTCAGCTATCTTACCTGACTATTCAGCCATTGATATTGACCTGCACTTTTCGATTACATAGTCGATCATCTCGTCAGTCACGCCCAGATGCGTAGTAAACCGCACCATCTGTGGACCAAAGGGGACTGCCATTATCCCTTGCCCGGCAAGGGTTTCCAGGAAGTCCACAGCCATGAGATCTCCGGCCAGATGGAAGATGCAGATATTGGTTTCAGTCTTTTCTACTGCGGCGACGAAGGGTAGGGGGGCAAGCGCTTCGGCCAACTTGCGGGCACGGGCGTTGTCCTCCGCTAGTCGATCTATGTGATGATCGAGGGCGTAGAGCCCTGCAGCGGCCAGGTAACCGGCCTGACGCATACCTCCACCAATAACTTTTCGGTAGCGGCGGGCGCGGGCGATTAGGTCTTCAGGGCCGAGTAGGAGGCTACCGACCGGAGCACCAAGGCCTTTGCTCAGGCAAATGCTGATGGTGTCGAACAGGCCTCCCCATTCCGCAGGGCTTTCTTTTGTTTCTACCAGGGCATTGAACAGGCGAGCTCCGTCGAGATGCACTGCTAATCCGGAGGATCTTGCTTCCTGCACCAGCGTCCGCGCCTCCTCAATATTATATATGGAGCCGCCACCTTTATTGCAGGTATTTTCAATGACCAGTAGGCGACTGATGGGCAGCCAGTCGTAGCGAGGTTTTACGGCCGCAGCAACCTGACCAGGCATTATCTTACCCCGCTCACCATGAATCAGGTTCAAGCTAACGCTGGAAAGCATGCTGTACACCCCGCCTTCATACTGGTAGATGTGACTTTTCTCCTCACAGATCACTTCGTCAAGTGCCTGGGTGTGGCTCTTGATGGCGAGCTGGTTGGTCATGGTTCCGGAAGGGCAAAATAGTGCAGCCTCCATACCGAAGCGCTCGGCGGCGGTTGCTTCGAGCTTATTGACGGTGGGGTCCTGGCGGAAGACATCATCACCTACTTCGGCGGCGAACATAGCTTTTAGCATTGCCGGAGTCGGCTTAGTAGCGGTGTCGGAGGTCAGGTTTACTTGCATGGGGGAAAGGTAGGAAACAGGGATGAATTTTGCGGATGGTGCGCTTTAGAAAAAAAGCTGTTTTTAAAAGTTGGCGGTTTGGGCTTTGAGTGATGATTGATTTGCCGGATAGACGGATCTATCCGGCAAGGTGTTTAAACATCATGACGGACAGGTCCGTCTGTCCAGCAACAACCAAAAGTCCCCAAGCCCAACTAATCTCAAAAAAAACTACTTCCGTAACTCCGCAAATTGCCGCCGAAACTTCCCGACTTTAGGTGTAATCACAAATGAGCAGTAGCTATTTCTGCTGCCGACTTTATTGTAGTAGTCCTGATGATAATCCTCTGCGGCATAGAACGTCTCGTGTGCAAGGACATCCGTCACGGCCGCAGCTCCGTACAGATCGGGTACGATATTGGCCATAATGTCCTCGGAAATTGCTTTTTGCTCATCCGTTGTATAGAATACGGCACTTCGATACTGCGGCCCCTTATCGTTGCCTTGTTGGTCGGGCGTAGTTGGATCGTGGGTGGCGAAAAATACTTCAAGTATTTGCCGGGTGGTAATTACAGAAGGATCAAAATCGACCAGGATCACTTCTACATGGCCGCTGGTTTTTGTGCAAACAGCTTCGTAATTAGCGGTGCTTTCGGGGCCGCCGGAGTATCCGCTCACTACGCGTTTCACGCCTTTTAGTTCGACATACACTGCTTCCGTACACCAGAAACAGCCGCCACCAAGGATGATAGTTTCGTGGGAGGAGGTATTGTTGACGTCGGTTACTACTTCTGCGAAATGAGCCATGTTGAGTTTGATTTATTTGGGATGATAACCGCTTAGCGTAGCGTAGAGTTTTGGTTGTTGTGGCAATTAATCGTTCCTATTGGCCACAGGCGAAGAAGCAAGGAATTCTCGTGAAAGCCGGGGATTTGTACCTTCGCCCCCTATGAACAATCTTCGCGAATTAACCGACACCTTATTCGATACCTCGACTCCCCCGATTGAGCAACTTGAAATACTGGGCAAGTTTAAAAAACACCTGCTCGAACTTACTGGAATCAAGGGAGAAGGAGAGGACCATCGGAACGATATCAATACTGAAGCAGGCCTCGCCATTGGAACCGAGTGGGCGGCCCGTTGTCTTGATGACCTAAACCGGACCTTGAAATTTCTGCGTGGTGTTGATCAGGCAATCCATGACCGTTTAGCCATTGCGCCAGACCGGCCGGTGGAAATACTCTACGCCGGAACCGGGCCATTTGCCACCTTAGTGTTTCCACTCCTCGCGCGCTTCACACCACAACAGTTGCAACTTACCCTGGTGGAGATAAACGATATGAGTTTTGCAGCGCTTCAGCGCTTATTCGCTAAACCTGAATACAGCGGATTCGCGCGAGAACTCCTACACGCAGACTGCACAAAATTGGAACTCTCCGATTGGAGTGCTATTGATATTTTACTCTCGGAAACCATGCAGTATAGCCTGCAGCGTGAACACCAGGTGCCCATCACGCAATACCTGGTGCCCCGGTTACGAGAAGACGTAGTGCTTATTCCCCAGGAAATCCGGGTAAGTCTGGCCACACTTGGACCCACTGGCGGGACAGGAGAATGGTTGGTAACGCCTTACGCTCCGCTAGTAGTTCTTTCTAAGAAAGGCTTAATCAACCCATCAACCACTGACGGAACTCCGGGAACTGAAGCCATTCCGCAGGAGTTATTGATTCCTGCCCGAGCAGACGCCCAGGGCATCCTGTCGCTTACTACAGATATCCGCGTTTACGGTGAGCATAGCCTTGGCTTCAATGAAAGTGGACTTACGGTGGCTAAAAGCATTCATCCAGACGGAGAATCAGCGAAGGAAAGAATCTTTAAATGGTACTACGGGTACCAGCCAGAACCAGGGATCGTCTGGGAGATACGGGAAGCTTAAGTGAAAGAATATTGGTGGAAACAAAAGATTTTTTAGGCGCTGCACGCAGGTGCAAAGATTGGTTTTTCGGAAAAGGCCTTGCCTTAATGTAGGTCCCTAACTCAAGACCTTCCTTGCACCTGCGTGCCGCGCCTTAATAAGGGGAGACGGTAAAAATTGGCTTTCAAGACAAACAATCACCGTTACCACTCAAACGCCTACCATTCCCTAAACAAGCTAAACCTTAACCTTTAGCTACTGATTTTCGTGGTATTTTTGCACCCGTTTATTAGAAGTTCGTTTATGGTCATTCTTCCCCGACTTTGAGCGAAAGTGTATCAAGAAAACAGTAAAGCGACATCATAAAGATGCTTAAAACCCGTTTACATCCGCAAGGGGCACTCCGGTGGCCTGCGCACGTTTGAAATCCGTAATCCCATGCCCGGCTTTTCCGGGACGTAAAAATCTGTTTATGAAGTACGCCCGACTCGCTAGTCTGGGGTTGGTGCTTGCCCTAATGAGTGGCGGTACCCTCTTTGCACAACAACTTTCACTTTTCACACAATACCGAGAAAACGCTACGCTGATTAATCCGGCCGCGATGGAAAGTGATTACCTCACCTCCGAAGGAGATTATAATATGACCTTCGGGGCTAATTATCGCCGACAGTGGGCGGGGCTGGAGAATACTCCCGAAACCCAGTCCGTACGTTTCTCTTATGTCAATAACCGACTCAGCGGTGCTACTTTCTCCGCAGGAGGTTACTTGCTTAACGACCAGACCGGGCCCACCGGATATACCGGTTTCTACGGAAGAGTCGGTACCATTATTGGGCGCAACCCCGAGTATGCCGGTATCAGCGTGGCCCTCTCGGCTGGTTACGTCGGCTACCGCGTCCGGAGCAGCGAGCTGGTTGTCCGCGACCCGGGAGACGCCCTCACCGGCGTGGACCAAAGCCAAAGTCACCCAGACCTCGGTTTTGGAATTTTTGCCTACAACTACGTCGGTAATGACCATATGCTCTATGGTGGCGTTTCCGTCCCCCAATTGCTTGGTTTCGACATCACTTACCAGAACGATAACGGAGAATTTGATGTGCAACGCCTGCGCCATTACTATGGTACGGCTGGCTGGTACTGGTTTACCGGGCAAGACAGCTACCTGGAAGTCAGTAGTTGGATCAAATACGTTGAGGGAGCTCCCCTGAACGCCGACGTCAACGTACGTTACCAGTTGCCAAACGCGCCCTACATCGGTATGGGTATCAGCACGGCTAGCAATTTTCATTTTGAAGCAGGTATCAATGTCGGTCAGTCTTATAATGCGGACACCAATTTCAGAATCGGCTATGGTTTTGACTATTCCTTTAGCAGCTTCGGCCCCAGCGTAGGCAGTACTCACGAATTGCAAGTGGCCGTCTCCCTGGCCCGTTAACTTGCAACCTAACAACTTGAACTCCCCCTTCTTCATATCCCACGAACTATATTAAGCTCTCTACCCATGAGGTATCTATCTCTTATTTTCGGCCTGCTCTGTAGCGCATTCGTATTTGCTCAGGGTACTCCATCGGCCACTTTCTCCCTTCCCGATGTGGACGCTGATAACAATACGACCGTTTGTCTTCCTGTTACTACGATAAATTTCACGGGTGGGGTGGAATTCAGCTTTGCACTAAGATGGACTCCACCAAGTGAAGGAGGCGCGCTTACCTTCAACCGCATAGCGCTGGAAAACACTGTTTTACCAAACCTCGATTTGGCGGATTTTAATACGACGGATTTCGTAGCCGGAGGCTTAATTACAGTAGAATGGGGTAACTATGCGAACGGATTGACTTGTGATGATGCCGAGCCGTCAATTACCTTAGACCGCGATCTGGAACCAGATGGCCTTATACTTTTCGAGATATGCTTCGATGTTAGTGGCCCAGTTGCATCAAACCACACGGTTGAATTTTTTAATTTACCAGACTTACCGGATACGCCAGAAGACGAAACTGTTGATGTTGCTTTCGTTAGGGGGCTAAACTGTACTTCTTTATTCGCTCCCTCCTTTGGAGGGTCCGTTACCATTGGGGTGAAACCATTGATACTTACGGTAGAGGAGCCTACGGGTATATTTCTTCCCGGAGACGTTGTTTGTATGGACGTGATAGCTGAATCAGGTTTCCAAGATATCAATGGCTTTCAGATTCCTTTGGCTTTTGACAGTACAATTCTTCGTGCCGTTTCGGTCAATGTAGACGAAAGTTTGCTGCCCGCTTATGGTGACGGAAACTATCAATTGTACGACGGTAAAGGGATTTTTGGACTATGGGCTCCTTTCGGGATTGCTCCTCAAAGCATTCCGGATGGTACCACCTTGTTTACCGCTTGTTTTGAAGTTATTGGTGAATGTACGGAGCGTACCGACGTTGAGGTAAGGGATACCGAGATTATAAACCCCGCATCGGGGAATGTACTTGAAACACTTCTCGAAGCCAATTCCGAAAGTGGTGATACGCGCTTGATTATTCCCGTTATTGGAGGGGAGCGGACTCGCTTCATCATTGACAACTGTAATCCAGAAGGCTTTGACGTTGTCGTAAACTGCCCCGATGTAGAAGTAAACTTTGGTGATACCGAGGTATGTGTCGAATTCCAGGCCGGAGACGATTTTAGCCGGATGACCGACATTGATTACCTGATCAACTGGGATCCAACTATCCTTGAATTTGTAGACGTGCGGCAGCGCAACCCAACGATGAATATCGACGCCAGTGCCAGTGGAGATTTTGACTACGACCGTACGGACGATGGCATCCTTGCTTTCGACTGGGCCGCCAATGGCAGCTCCTTCGTAAACCTTCCCGCGGGCACGGTAACTTTTGCCGTTTGCTTTAACGCAATTGGTTTTGGTGGGACTAGCCCCATTGTAATTTCCGATTTTCGTAACAACAATGAATCTACTGAAGGCTTCTTCAATGGCCTGAATCCGACGAACTGTGCGGTTACGGTGCAGCAGCCCGAGGGGGTTGCTTTTACTTTTGTTGATGAAGGATTTAGTAGTACAGCGGAAAATTGTATCTCCATTGGGGTGACAGGTTTTACCGACGTAACAAGCCTTAGCTTTTTTACTACTATCCCCGGTGGAATAGTGGACTTCGTTGGTTTTAACTCTAGTGTGGCCGGGTTAACGGTTGTTGATATAGGAGGTGGCTTACTTCAGGTGAGTTACCCCCCAGGAAATCCGCCTATTACTATTCCTGATGGGGAAAGCCTTGTTGAGATTTGTTACCGTGCGCAAGATGATGCTACGCCAGGAGACTGTACAGAGTACGGGATATTTACTGGCCCAAGTGTATTCAACGAAGAAAATGGAGCCAATCCTCTACCGACAGAAATCTTCAACGCCGAGGCTTGTGTACTCTTCCCGAATGGTTTCGGCTTGATCGTTGAAGATGCCGAAGCAGACATCAACGACCTGGTTTGCGTCCCGGTCAGCGTTACCCGCTTTACCGACGTGACACGGGTAGCTACGGCTTTCAGGTTCAACACTATGATGCTGGACTTCGCCTCGATTAACCTCAACGGAAACTGGCCCGGGCTTACCATCCCGGACTTTGATGTGTCCAATGCAGCTTTAGGACAGATTAATTTGAATTGGTCTTCTCCAACGCCACCCGGACTTAACATTACTGATCTGGACACCGTGCAGGTCTTTGAGATCTGTTTCACCACGGGTGCCGAAGACGCTTGTACCGAAGTAGAACCCGTTGATGGTTCTGTACCCGCTGTAACTACTGCTGCCGGACCCGGCTCCATAATTTATCGTACTGGTGAAGTTTGCCTCAATGACCGCTTGGAGCTCCTTAGCCTAACGGTTGTTGATGCCAGTTGTATTGGTACCGACGATGGAATGGTTCTTTACGAAGTCGCACCGCGCCCCAATAACGAAGACATAACCGTGCGAGCGTCCCCACTACCGGTTCGTTTTAGTAGCGACGGCTCCGTTGATGGTTTGTTTTCCGGACGTGTTGACCTGGCGTTCTATAATGGAGATAACTCAGTCCGCCTGGACACCTTCGTGATGATTGGTGTCAACCCTGACAACGTAGCCGTTGCCAGTGCAGGAGATGATGCTCAGCTTTCCTGCGGTGAAAACCCCACCGCCCTCATCAATGGTCGCGACAACGTCGGTGTGATGTTCTCACTATTCATTGTGAATCCCGACGGCGTAAGTACCCGCTTCGTCGACGACGGAGCCGTTAGCGGCGGTAGCTTTGTTCAACTGGTAAGAGACCCAGGTACCTATATCGTAGAAGTAACCAGCGAAGCTGGTTGTATGGACCGCGATACCGTACTTGTTCTCCCCGCCAGTAATCCGGTTGCTGACGCAAATGACGACGGAGAGGTGGCCATTAACTGTGATCCCGGCGGAACGATCCTGACCTGTAACGGGTCCAGCGTCGGCGGAAACGTAACCTATCTCTGGGAACGCGTCACCATTGGTGGTGATAGGATCGGAGACCCGATAGGCAATACTTGTGAGGTAAGCGTTACCGATCCCGGTCGCTACCGCCTCACCGTCACCTTTGCCGATCTCGGTTGTTCCGAAACGGACATGGTGATTGTCAGCGACGAAGGTGACCTGCCGAACAGTGTTCTGGGTGGCCAGGAACAACTTAATTGTGACGGTAGCCCGGTCGTGCTTTCCATCGGTCCGGCAGAAGACGGAGTGGTATACACCTGGACGGAACTTGGCTCTATGATGCCACTTTCAGCTGGCCCGACCCTTACTGTCGGCGAACTTGGAACCTATACCGTCCTCCTGGAGAACACTGCTACCGGATGTACCGTCCGCGATACCGTAGAAGTTATCCCGAGTGTAGGTGCCCCAACCATCGCGTTTCCTGCTGATCAGACGATTAACTGTAATCCGGACACCACACTACTTGAGGTGACTTATGAGAATACCGTAGACGGCAGCACCCGCTACACCTGGAGCGCTACGGACGGTGGCCGTGTGGTTATCACGGACCTTGCGGTGGCTAATCCGCGCATTACCATGCCTGGTACCTATAAGGTAGTGGTCTCTAACGGTGCGTGTCGTGACAGCTCCACCGTAACGGTCGGCGAAGCGGTTCTGCCTACCGTAGAAGCTGGTGACCAGGGAACCCTAAGCTGTACGGAAGATTTCCAACTTACCGGTTCCGCCATGAGTACAACCAGTAATTCCTTCAGCTTCCAGTGGACGCTTGACGGCGCTGAGGTGCCGATGGGAGCAGCCGCTTCCGTTGTCGTAAGCCAGCCAGGAACCTACATCCTGGAAGCAACGGATAACGCCACCGGATGTGTGGGAATAGACTCGGTAGTGCTGATGGCACCAACCGGCTTCCCCGAGTATACGCTCCTGGATACCGTTGGTGGCCTCGGCTGTGACCCAACGATGGTCGGCCTTCGCATTGTTGGTGGTGATGTAGACGCATATGATGTTGTCTGGACCGATCCGTCGGGAATGACGATTGGCAACGACGCAACTACTGCTACCGGAGAACCAGGTACCCACTTTGTCTCCATCACCAACCCGGCAACGGGTTGTACGGCGCTTGACTCGGTTGTGGTACTTGATGATGGCATGGACGTTCCGTTCATCTCTTTCCGTCAGAACTCTCTGGACATCACCTGTGAGTCCGGCCGGGCAGTTATTGACGCAGCCAACTCTTCCCAGGGCTCGAACCTGACGTATACCTGGAGCAACGTCGTTGATGGCGAAGAGCCCGCTACCCAGAACAATGATACCTTGCTGGTGAATACTGCGGGAACTTACCGCCTTACCATCCTGAATGAAGTAAGCCAGTGTAGCGCCTTCCGCGATGTGATCATCACTGATTCACGCGTATTCCCGAACGTTGAGGCCGTTGAAGGAATGACCCTTGATTGCGACCTGCGCATGACGACCATCGGGATCAATATCCTCGACCAACCGAACGACTATACCATCCAGTGGTTCGGTTCTAACCCTATGGTAGATCTCCCGGAGGATACCAACCGCATCGCCATCACGGAAGGAGGTACTTACAACGCTGTAATCATTAACCCGACGACCAGCTGTGTAACGACCATTCCGATCCGGGTGGAAGACCTGATCGACAGCATCGCTACCCTCGCCATCATGGAGCCAGATAGCTTTGACTGTAATAATACGACCATCACCATTGATGCTTCGGCAACAGAACTTAATAATGCTGATCCGGCAGGCATCGTCTGGTCCAGCTTTGATGGCAATAATATTACGCCCCCCACTGGCTCGTTGATTATTTCCGTAGATGGCCCCGGAGACTACGAATTGGCGGTGACGGACATCTCTGGCTGTACCGTCCGCGATACGGTAACCGTAATAGCGGCCAACGATACGCCCTTCGCTCAGGCGGGGGAGGACCAGGAAATAGAGTGTGGCGAAATGCTCCAACTCGACGGATCCGCGAGTACGCCAGCACCACTGCCTGGAGTTCTGTACCAGTGGACTGCTTCTGAAGGAGGTAACATTATTAGTGGTGAAAACAGCACGATGCCTTTCGTAGATGCAGCAGGCAAATACACCCTGGTCGTTTCCAACCTGGCCAATGGCTGTGCAGATACTTCAATGACGACCGTTACCCTAAGTGAGCAAACCCTAGCTGATGCCGGAGACGACCTCACCTCCTGTGATCCTACCGTTATGGTTACCGGTAACCTGCCCGGCGGAACTACGGGGGAATGGACGGCCTTCAACGATGAGAACTCAACCTGGTCTTCCAACGGAAACATCGTTACCGTTACGGAAATCGGGGACGGATTATCTCTGGCCTGGACCCTTTCTGCTGGCATGGGTTGTGTTAACTACAGCGCGGATACCATATTTGTCGGCCCGGAAGAAACGCCCGTTGCCAACGACGACGTACTCACCGTAGGTGGAGACGACAATGTAGGCATGGTGGACCTCAAACTGAACGACCAGCGTACCGGAACCGTAACCGTAACCCTGCTCAACGAGCCGGATTTCGGCGAAATACTCTCCAACCTTAATGGTGTTGTTACCTTTGAGACCCCGATTGGCTTTAGTGGAGAGACGACTATTGCTTACGAACTTTGTAGTACAGTTTGTGAGAATTTATGTTCCCAGGCAACGCTCACCATTTTCAGCGATGCTGACGGTACCGAACCAACGGTGTACAATGCCATCACGCCCAATGGAGACGGTCTCAACGAGCAGTTCGTCTTCACGAAGCTGCAGCGCAACCCTGAAGACTTCCCGGACAACGAATTACTCATCTTCAACCGTTGGGGTGATATCATCTACGAGGCCAAGCCATACAACAATGATTGGTCGGGCAACAACAACAGTGGCACGCCCGTACCCGAAGGTACTTATTACTACATCCTACGCCTAAACGTAGGGGAAGGAGACATCATCCGTGGTGATGTTACCGTGATCCGGTAATTAGCATAAAGCGTTAAGTGCTTAGCTTTCAGGCCCGTCAGTCATTCTGGTGGGCCTGATGCTTTAGGGGAACCATTTCGGATAGGGCTCGGTAGCAGGTGCAAGGTGAGGTTTTTAGGCGACCCGCTCAGCTCCCCCAGCACCCCGACAACTCCCGGGCGTGCATGAAGATCCGTTCCCGTTCGGTGGAGCCGGTCGCGATGTCAAGCTCTTTGCCGTGCCTGGCTGCGTAGGTATGGCGCAGGTAAGCGAGTAAGCTTTGGGTAGGCAAGTGGCCTTCTTCCCATTCAAAACGGAGCCAGCTGATGTTCTCACACCGCTTTTCAAAGTTGGGCTCCGTATCGAGAACTAGCATGACGGTGGGCCAGGCATCCCTGAAGGTGATTTCACTGCCGTAAGATTTTATCATGACCTTGATCAAAGAATCCCGGGCAAGGCTGTCCTGCATATCAATTTTCTGGGTATCCTTCAGTAATCTTGATTGAGCAA
The DNA here is from genome assembly GCA_964410795.1 of uncultured Lewinella sp. Taxonomy (GTDB): domain Bacteria; phylum Bacteroidota; class Bacteroidia; order Chitinophagales; family Saprospiraceae; genus Neolewinella. The sequence continues at coordinate 28,182 of CAYPIM010000020.1, forward strand.
GTTTTCGTTTTTCGAGTAACTCGGCTGACGTTGTTGGGAATCCGTACAAGTCGAGGTATTTGTCTACTATCTCCCGCAAATAAGCATTGCGCTTTAGTGTGCTGTCCCGGAGGGCGAGGTGTTCCGTAGACTCCCAGCCGTAAGTGCTGATGACGGGCCCACTGCGCGTAAGCAATTCCTGGTGTAGATTGAAAATGGTGTCGAAGAACGCTAGGTGATCTTCGGGAGATTTCAGACTGTTTGGATCTATAGACTGAGCAGAGAGGCCGGAGGCGCAAATCAATATAAGGATGTGGAGGAAGGTTGATCGGATCATCGCAGGTGTGTAGGGCTAGGTTTTTTAACGATCGTTTTCTGTGTATAAGTGTACTTATACACCCTGATTACGAGTCCTTCTAAAACGGACTCAGCAAATACTTCCTGCCCGTAACCTCAAACAGTTCAGCATCATGACCTGCTTACAGGTATTGACCGAAGCCCGAAAACCTCCCCTGCACCTGCTGCCGAGCCTAAAGATACTTCTCTTGTTTTTCTTTTTTTCGTCCAGAAAACCCTGGCCGATGCTACCTCCGGTAGCGAGTGGCTGCCGCGCTCTCCGAGCGCGGGGGTAGGGTGGGTTTTCTTTGACGGAGGACCTCGGAGTATTGCAATCGCTAGAATTGCGGAGCAATTTATGCGGTTGTATCCTCCGAGTGTCCGTTTCTTGGGGGTAGCCTAAATAGTTACATTGTCTCCGTTGGCAACCATGACTTCTCGCACCCGGAGCGTGCTCGGGGCCACTCGCGCTCAGAGAGCGCCTCGGCCAAGTTGTAATATCAATTTGTTACCTCTTGAGTGTTCGTTCCTTCTGGTGACCTAAACAGCGACTCTTGTTAGACCTAAAACGGACTGATTCGCAACGCGAACCAGTCCGTTTTCTTTCAATAACAGCCTACAGCCTTACTTCATGAGTTGGGGGTTCATGCCCATGTTGGAGAAGCCTCCGTCATGGAAAAGGTTTTGCATTGTAATGTAGCGCGTAAGGTCGCTGAACATGGACGCACAAAAATTGGCACAATCTTCGGCGGGAGCGTTACCGAGTGGGCTCATTCCGTCTCCGTAATCAAAGAATTCGGTGAAGCCCGGAATGCCCTTACCCGCCGTCGTCATGGTTGGCGACTGGCTAATGGTGTTTACCCGAACCTTGTTCTTGACACCGAAGTGGTAGCCAAAACTACGGGCAAAGCTTTCCAGTAGGGCCTTGCTTTCCGCCATTTCACCGTAGTGAGGGAAAACACGCTGGGCAGCAATGTAAGTAAGCCCCAGAATACTGCCCCAATCAGCCATGTGATCGCCTTTATAAAGTACCTGGCACATCTTATGGAAGCTGATCGCGCTGATGTCGAATGTCTTCTTCATCCATTCGTGGTTCAGGTCGGTATAGTCTTTTTTCTTGCGCACATTGATGCTCATGCCGATAGCATGGAGGACAAAATCAATCTTGCCGCCCAGAATTTCTTCGGATTTGACGAAGAGGTTCTCGAGGTCTTCAATGCTGGTCGCGTCGGCGGGGATTACTTCTGCACCAATGCCAGCAGCGAGCTCCTGTAAAGCGCCCATTCGGAGAGCAACCGGGGCATTGGTTAGCGTGAATTTAGCGCCCATCTGATGACAAATATCCGCAATTTTCCAGGCAAGGGACTGATCATCGAGTGCGCCGAAGATTACGCCGCGTTTGCCGGCTAGTAGTTGAGTGGCCATTGTTTAATCTTTTAGTGTGTTAGTCTTTTAATTCGTTGGGAGGCGCAAAGGTAATAAGTATAACTTGTCGGTTATCGGTTGTCAGTTATCGGCCAGCGCAGAACCGACAACCGACAACTGACAACCGATATCACCGCCAAGCCTTATAAGCATTAATTAAACCGTTGGTGCTGGAATCATGCGCCTTCACGGCATCGTTGTCTTTCAACTCGGGAAGAATCGCCTTGGCGAGTTGCTTGCCAAGCTCTACACCCCACTGGTCGAAACTATAGATGTTCCAGATGATGCCCTGAACAAAAATCTTGTGCTCGTACATTGCGATGAGCTGGCCGAGTACGTAGGGGGTGATTTTGCGCACCAAAATGGAGTTTGTTGGCCGGTTACCATCGAAGACCTTGAAGGGGAGGAGCTCGGCTATTTCTTGATCAGATTTACCAGCGGCTTTGAGCTCGTCGCTTACCTGTTGGGCTGTTTTGCCGTTCATCAAGGCTTCCGTTTGGGCGAAGAAGTTGCTGAGCAGAATAGCGTGGTGATCTCCGATTGGATTATGCGAGGACGCAGGTGCAATGAAATCACAAGGAATTAGTCGCGTTCCCTGGTGAATGAGTTGGTAAAAGGCATGTTGTCCGTTGGTACCGGGCTCTCCCCAGATGATGGGGCCGGTTTCATAATCGACGGGTTTCCCGTTGCGGTCTACACTTTTACCGTTAGACTCCATATTACCCTGCTGAAAGTAAGCCGGGAAACGGTGGAGGTACTGGTCGTAAGGCAGGATGGCTTCAGTCTCAGCGCCAAAGAAGTTGGTGTACCATAGACCAATGAGGGCTAGCTTTACGGGCATGTTCTCTTCCAGGGGGGCTTTGCGGAAATGCTCATCCATACTGTACATCCCGTCGAGCAATTCGATGAAATGATCAAAGCCTACGGTGAGCGCGATGCTCATACCGATGGCGCTGGACAAAGAGTACCGGCCGCCGACCCAATCCCAGAAGCCAAAAATGTTTTCCTCTGCGATGCCAAATTCCTTCACTCCCTCAATGTTGGTAGACAGTGCGGCAAAGTGGAGGGCAACGCTCTCTTCGCTACCACCATGGTCGTAGAACCACTGACGTGCACTACGGGCGTTGGTCATTGTTTCCTGGGTGGTAAAGGTCTTAGACGCTACCAGGAAGAGTGTTGTTTCGGGGTCCACTTGCTTGAGGACTTCCGCAAGGTGAGTACCATCGATGTTTGATACGAAGTATACTTCGCGACCACCTATCCAGTAGGGTTTAAGAGCTTCCGTTACCATGACTGGGCCCAGGTCGGAGCCACCGATGCCGATGTTAACCACCTGGGTAAGCGGTTTGCCGCTATAGCCGGTCAATTTTCCGCTATGGATTGCTTCGCAAAAAATGCGCATCCGACTAAGAACGTCATGCACCTGTGGCATTACGTCTTCCCCATCTACCATGACTTTCCCTTTCCCACGGTTGCGCAGGGCTACGTGTAGAACCGAGCGACTTTCAGTACCATTTATTGTCGCTCCGGAAAACATCTGCTCGGTAGCTTCTTTTACGCCGCAATCTTCCGCCAAGCGGTAAAGCACGTCGAGTGTGTCTTTAGTTATGATGTTTTTGGAATAGTCCAGAAGAATATCCTCGAAGGTTTGACTAAAATTGTCGAACCGATCTGGGTCTTGAGCAAAAAGATCTTTGAGGTGGCGAGCCTCCATTTCGTGGGCGTGCATTTCAAGCTGTTGCCAGGCTAGGGTAGTGGTAGGGTCTACGGAAGGAAGCATGCTGGGTATTCTTTGTGTATTATCAATTGGTTGGTACGGTCCTAAGGGCATAATGTGCGCCTCTATGGGCAAATGTGCTCATTTCTGCTGGAAGAAACATAGGGTAGCTCGAAATTTGAAGAGTGTTTCTAGAAATTTTTACATCCGCAAGTTAGAATTTGCCACAAAAAAGCAGTCAGTATACAGCATGCAGGCTCGTCTTGCCTGAAGGCTGTAAACTGACCGCTAGAGATGATTCGATATAGTCTAGAACAAGACCATTTTACCAAATTTTAGCTGCGCTGTAGTTCTTGCTCAGGCTGACTCGTGCCGAGCGAGAATCAGTAAAGCATTAGTCTTATCCATCGTTTTGGGAGGGTTTTCCTTCAATTGGCGGCTAGGTACTTGCTTTAATTGGATAGAAGGCCTTAGTATCTAATCTTAATGTTAAAGTCTATAGGATGTGTCGTTTGTATGTTAAAATAGTGTGTTTGTACTTGTAAAATGAAATTTTGTGTACGTATATTACATTTTATTAATGCTTGAGGCTTCTTTGTTTTAAATTCTTATCGACATCCGAAGCGGAAATCTTTGTGGAAATTGCATCATGAGTTGTAGCTTTAGACTATCTATGAAAAATTGAACCAATCAAATATTTTTAGTTGCAATCATTTTTTTTATAAATGGGATCGTTTTGATCTTACATAGAAATGCTATTACTTTAGCCAATCTGGAAAACCTTCGTTTCGAATACAATACTGGGGTACAAGAACTTTTTTTATATCAGATACTATGAATGACGATTTTTAGTTGTCCACATTTTGAATGCGTTAGAGGGGGAACCGAGCGACCGGGTCCCCCTTTTTATGTAATGGTGTTTGTACACTTGGTGTTTTCTGTGTTTAAAGGGCCGCTAGGTCAATTACTTCCCGATATATAACTTGGTTTCGTAGCACTACGCTCCGCAAGTTGAAAGCCAACTTAGCTGTGGCGATACTGGGTTTTGGGCTATTGGATAAGTGCGTCGAAATCTGGACTTCACCACGCATTCGCCGCTCAGTGAATCGGGGCTGTTATTAATTTGGTAGCCCTAAGCACAACTGATGGTAGAAGTAAACGTTACTTTTGCTCCTCCGGGGTAATGAAAGTTTTTAACCGTCCACCTATTATATGTCAGTAAGTGTAAGTAACCTCACAAAAATCTATGGAGATCAGCGGGCGCTCGATGGTATAAGCTTTGAAGCACCTGCAGGACAGATTCTTGGATTTCTTGGCCCCAACGGGGCCGGAAAAACCACAACGATGAAAATCCTGACTTGCTACCTCAGCCAGTCTTCTGGCTCGGCTTCGGTCTTTGGGCACGATGTGGAAACGGATAGCCTTGAAGTTCGTAAACTGGTAGGCTACCTCCCGGAGCATAATCCGCTCTATAAAGATATGTACGTCAGGGAATACCTTGCCTTTGCCGCGCGGGCAAATAAACTATCCAACGCTAAAGCCCGTATCGAGGAACTGATTGAAATGACTGGTTTAGGGCGGGAGCGCCATAAGTTGATTGGTGCACTTTCCAAAGGGTACCGCCAACGGGTTGGGCTTGCGCAGGCGATGCTCCACGATCCCAAGGTGCTTATCCTGGATGAACCCACCAGCGGCCTGGACCCGAACCAACTTGCAGAGATTCGAACCCTGATCAAAACATTAGGTAAAGAGAAGACGGTGATCTTTAGTACCCACATCATGCAGGAGGTTCAGGCACTCTGCGACCGAGTGATCATCATTGACCGCGGACGGCTAGTAGCTGATGACCCCATCGAGCGACTCAAACAACGTCTTGCGGGAGAGTCTTCCCTACTGGTTTCTTTTGATCGGGCGGTGGATACCAATAAACTCCGGCAAATCAAAGGTGTTTCCCGGGCGGTGGCCAACCCTGAAGCGCCGAATTACCGTCTTTACCTCGCCGGAAAGGCTGATGCACGAGCGGAGGTTTTTCGCTTTGCCGTAGACAACAAACTGGTGCTGCTCGGTTTACAGCGGGAAGACCTTAGCGTCGAAGAAGTTTTCCGGGCGCTTACTAGTTAGCCTAGTCGACTTGTCGTTACTTCCACGCGAAGGAGGTAATACTTCTACTTGTCATATTCAAACGCAAGGAACTTCAACTTTACCCTGGAACAACTCCAATGAAAACAATTTTACTCTCTCTTCTTGTCCTGTGTACTACGGGCTTATTTGCTCAGGACATTTTTAACGCGGATTATCGTTTCGCCGAAGGTGTTTACCTCAGTCACGCTTCCCTACTTGCCAACGAACCTGACCTGGAGTGGGAGGCGATTGATGGCGAGATGGTGCAATTGCCCGAAGACTACCGGGTGCAGATTGCCAACTACGGTTATAAAGACGTCCGCATTAACGCCGATATCATACCGTACGCGATCAGTTTAGACGGTGTGCCTTACCTATTCGTAAAAAAAAATGGTGACCGTGGCTACCACGAGTTTGCGGGGCTTCGCGTCCAGGGAGCTTTAAGTACCATCCGTTACGATACAACGATCACCACCCGAAGACTCATGAAGGCTTTCAATCCAGCCAATGGCCAACCCTTTCGCCAGGCCTATGTCGAGCGGGAAAAAACGGTGCCTCTTTACCGAATTTTGCACCTGCGCTCCGGCGCCCTCTTTCCCTTCAATCAACCAACCTTGCTCCGCTTGTGTGCCGAAGACGAGGAGTTGGTGACGGCCCTCAAAACCGCAGACCCTAAAAACGAAGAGATGTTACTGCGTGCACTCAAACTATATGACGACCGCCATCCGTTATCTTTACCGCTGCGCCAGTAAGGAACGTGAACAAAATATTTCATTCGCGTTCCTAAGCTCCGGTCCGTTCCAAAAAATACCAGATGTTCGCTATTTACACTAAGGAAATCAACGCCTTTTTCTCTTCTTTGATCGGCTATATCGTAATTGCGGTGTTCCTGTTAGTAATGGGCTTTTTCATGTTTGTGGTGCCGGATTCCAGCTTGTTGCGCTTCGGCTATGCAAGCCTGGGGCCTTTCTTTACCCTTGCTCCTAATGTGCTTACGTTTATCATTCCTGCGATTTGTATGCGTGCCTTTGCGGAAGAGAAGCAAACCGGTGCGATCGAACTGTTGGTTACCCGGCCGCTGCGGGACGTAGAGATCGTGTTGGGGAAATTCCTGGCCTGCCTCACCCTGGTCGTGGTCGCGCTCATCCCCACCTTATTGTACTACTACACTGTCTATAAACTCGGCGCACCGGTTGGCAATATTGATGCGGGGGGAACGACCGGATCTTACCTTGGATTGGTATTTTTATCGATGTCATTTGTAGCCATTGGCTTGTTCTCCAGCTCACTCACCAGCAACCAGATCGTTAGTTTTTTACTGGCCCTTGCCATCTCTTTCTTCTTTTATTTTGGCTTCGACCTGGTTGCCTCTATCCCCGGCTTTGGTGGCCGGCCGGCGCTCTTTATCGAGTCCTTGGGCATGCAGGCGCACTTCCGCTCACTCGGCAGAGGCTTGATTGACAGCCGTGATGTGGTATACTTCTTTAGCCTTACCGCGTTTTTCCTGTTGCTTACAGTACTTAGTTTGGAAAGACGGAAATGGTAGGCTGTTTAGATTGATAGATTTATAGTGGGTAGATTGATAGGGCTACCGCAAGCACCATTCGCAGGGCCTTTAGGAGGAGGGTGTCTAATTTGTGAGGAGGTCCAAAGAATCTCCTTTTAACCTATCTGCTACCAATCTATCACACTATCAATCTACTTAAGCTGTTCGACGACCAATGACCGATCTACTTTGCGAATAAGTCCGGCCAGGATTTTTCCTTTACCGCCTACTTCGACGAAGTTAGAGAGCCCGGCAGCTTGCATATTCTGGATGGTCTGCGTCCAACGAACGGGACTGGTAAGCTGTGCGATCAGTTTGGCTTTGATTTCATCCGGATCGGTGCTTGGCTGGGCGTCGGTATTCTGGTAAATCTCGCAGGCTGGCGGGCGAAAGCGGGCTTCTTCAATGGCAGCGCGCAGTCGATCCTGGGCCGGTTGCATCAGTGGGCTGTGAAAAGCTCCGCCAACGGGCAGTGGGACTACCCGACGGGCACCGAGACCAGTAAGGACTTTTGCGGCTTTTTCGACGCCTTCAACGGAGCCGGAAATTACCAGTTGACCGTTGGTGTTATAGTTTGCAGGAACGACTACTTCTTCGATGGCGGCGCATGCGTTTTCGATGATTTCGTTGTCCAGGCCAAGTACTGCTGCCATGGTTCCGGGCACGGCGTCGGTGGCTTCCTGCATGGCCAGCGCGCGTTCGGCGACCAGGCGGAGCGCCGATGGGAAATCAAGTGCTCCTGCGGCCACCAGAGCGGAAAACTCGCCGAGGCTGTGGCCCGCTACTGCGGTTGGTTGCTCAATGTCGTTGTTGATCAGGTAGGTGATTGCGGAGTGGCAGAAAATGGCCGGTTGAGTGATCTTGGTCTCGCGCAGCTCTTCTGCGGACCCTTCAAACATCACCTTGGAAAGGGCGTAACCAAGTACATCGTCGGCTTGCCTGAAAAGTGCCTGGGCTTCCGGGTTCAGGTCGTAAAGGTCTTTGCCCATGCCGCTGAACTGAGCGCCCTGGCCGGGGAATACGTATGCTTTCATGATTGGTGATCTTATGGTTTAGTGATAATGTATTTGGCGTCTCTAAGGCGCGCAAAAATAGTACGCTTCGATCTATTGTTTCGAATCGGACTATTACTGTGATTTGGGCGCTGTACGCGGGTGCAATGTAAGTTGAACAAATGTGATAAAGAAGTCATAGTTTCCTGTTACACGACAATTAGTATCACCCTCACCCTACCTTAGCCCCATGAAAAGCCAACTAAAACTAACCGC